>NC_007626.1:641666-962500 GCF_000009985.1 Paramagnetospirillum magneticum AMB-1 | reverse complement strand
GGATCTGGTCTCGCCTTATGAAATGAAAAGAGGGTCCGGGAGACCTAACTCCCGGTCGGGGCGCGGGGCGGACGCCCCGGTCCCGCTCAGCCCCCCGCCCAGTCCGGATCGGGCAGCTGGGTGAACAGCTTGCGCAGCCCCTCGCCCCAGGCGCGGCGCACCATCTGGAAATAGGGATCGTCGTCGGCGACGCGGTAGCGCACCGAGGCGCGGCAACCATCGGCGGGCACCAGAGTGACGTCGAGGGGCGGCGCCACCGAGATGTTGCTCTTGATGGTCGAGTCGAAGGAGACCAGGGCACACTTGGTCGCCTCCTCCAGCGAGGTGTCGACGGTGATCACCCGCTCGATGATGGGCTTGCCGTATTTGGTCTCGCCGATCTGGAAATAGGGGGTCTCGTCCGAGGCCTCGATGAAATTGCCGGCGGCGTAGACGTTGAACAGCCGCATGCGCCGTCCCTGGATCTGCCCGCCGACGATCAGCGAGGCGATGAAATCGGCGCCATGGGATTTCAGATGGGCGCCGTCGATGGCGTGGACTTCGCGCAGGGTATCGCCCACCAGACGAGCCACCTCGTACATGGACTTGACGCCATAGAGCGAGCGCGAGCGGTCGGGGCCATGAAGGCGTTCCTCCAGCAGGCTGATCACCGACTGGGTGATGGCCAGATTGCCGGCGGTAAGGATGACGATCACCCGATCCTCGGCTCCGTCGAAGACGTAGGACTTCTTGAAGGTGGCGACACTGTCCACCCCGGCATTGGTGCGCGAATCCGAAACGAACACCAGACCGGCCTTCAGCCGCATCCCAAGACAATAGCTCACGACATCCCCCTCGATGCATCCCATTGAGCCCAAGCCCGACGCAAGGAACGGGCCAGGAGAATTCCGGGGACTTTTCCGCCCGCTGACCGACGATCGCCCAAATTCAGGGCACGGCCTGCCCAGGCGGCAAGCACCCCTTTCATTGGTATTGAGTCGTATATCCCAGGCTTAGCCGCTCGGATATCATCCCGGGAACATGCCGTAGGGGCCGAACCACCATGGCGGAACACTTCACCGATCGCGAGGCCTTCGAGGCCCTTATCCGGACCATGCTCGACCGGGGTGGACAGGGCAGCTTCGGCCGCATCCATCTGGTCAGCGTGCTGGCCGAAGGCGATGATTCCGCCCTGAAGGGCTCGCTGCCCAAGGCCCTGTCCATCGCCGAGCACATCATTCAGCATCGCCTGGGCTCCGAGGATGCCTGCGTCCCCCTCGAGCCAGGCAAGTACATGCTGGTCTTTCCCGGCCTCAGCGACACAGAGGGCATGGTCAAGGCCACCGCCATCTCGCGCGAGATCAGAGAGCGGCTGTTCGGAAAGTCTTCCGGCCACATCAACGTCACCGTCCAGGTCCTGCCCCTGGACCGCCTGCGCCCCCGCCCCGCCGCCGCCGCCCTGCCCGCCATGGAAACCGTGCTGGATATCCACGAGCATCACACCGGCGTCCCCCTTCAGGTGGTGTTCCAGCCGCTTTGGGACGCGGGGCGGCAGGCGATCATCGGCAACCGGGCCATGACCAAGCGCCTGTTTCAGGGGCATGAATTGCTAGACGACGCCGTCCAACTGGCCGGCGAGCAGGACCCGCTGGCCCGGGATCGCAATATCCAGTTGCGGCACGCGGCGGCGGCGGCGGCGGTCAGCCCCGGTCTGGTGGTCATGCCCCAGGTCCTCAACGATCACGCCATGACCGATTGCGCCGTGGTCACCGCCGATATCCAGAGGGTCGGCGCCTTCTGCCCCGGCGGGCTGATGGTGGAATTGACCGGCGCCGTCGGCTCGGCCAGCCGGACGCGGCTGCGCGACGTCATCCGCGCCCTGCTGGCGGGCGGCGCCAGCGTCGGCGTGCGCATCTTCCCCGAGCCCGACTTGGCCCGTTTCCTCAAGGATTGCGGCGTCAGCTATCTGTGCTTCAACGAGGCCCAGGCCAAATCGGCGGCCTTCACCCATTCGGCCCTCTACGCCCTGCTGGCCGTGGTGGCCCACGAGGTCAAGGGCAGCGGACTGGATCTGGCCCTGTGGAACGCCTCGTCAGGCCAGGACATCAAGCGCGCCGTGTCGCTGGGCTTTTCCCTGTTCTCCGGCATCCCGTTCGGCGGCAGCCGGCCGGGCATGGTCCAGCCCTGCGACTGGCCGGCCAACAAGGTCTTTCTCTAGGAAGTGGTCGGGGCGAGAGGATTCGAACCTCCGACATCCAGCTCCCAAAGCTGGCGCTCTACCAGGCTGAGCTACGCCCCGTGCGGCGGAAAGTAAGGGGTTTGGCGCCGAAGCGCAAGGCGGCTTCAGCGCCCCCGCTCGAACATGGGATGGGAAACCCGGTCGCCGGCCGAAAGCCCCAGCCGCCGTACCGTCCCGGCGGGAAGTTCCAGCACGCCAAGCACCGGTTCTGACGGACCGCGCGGCTCGAGGCTGCCGGGCACGGTGTATTGCTCCACATGGATCACCCGCCCAGTCCTGTCCATGAACAGCATATCCAAGGGGATCAGGGTGTTTTTCATCCACATGGCAACCTGGCGAGGGAGGCCGAAGTCGAACAACATCCCGTTGCCGGCGGGAAGATCGCGGCGGAACATCAGACCCTGGGACAATTGCTCGGGCGTCGTGGCCAGTTCCACGGCGAAGGCATGCCGCTTGCCGCCCTGGGTGATCACCTCCAGCCGCGAGGCGCCAAAGATCACAGCCTCGGCCCTGGCCGTCGCCGAAAGGCCCTGCAGGATCAGGATCATCACCAGGACAGCCCGAAGCATGCCATACCCCCTCATCGTTGAAGGCCCCATGGTGCCCCGACGGAACCGCCGAGACAAGCGAGGACAATATACCTAGGTCGCTATCCCTCCTTGGCCGCTTCCGCCGCCCGTTTTTGAATGGCGCAACACCGGAAGCGCTACAGTGAGCAACGCCTGATAGCCTGGAAATTAACGACCCGACGGATTTAGATAAAATTTTACCTAAATACCTTTTTAAATATAGGCGTAGTTAGCGCAACCATTGCATCAAATTGAGCGGGTGATTTTCCTGTTTTCACCTTGCGAATACTTTGCTACAGTTACTTCGTGAGCTGGACAGGGGCGAAAGCCCCCGAAGGCCAGAACCGGAGATACTGCCCTGGGGGGCCTTCCCGCCCATCCCCACCCTCCTTGGCAGGGAGATGCGACCGCACAGTGTTGCGTTTCCGCTTTCTGGTCAAACGAAGGGGCGCCGGTGCAAACCGGCGCCCCTTTCAATTTGGGACGGCTATGTTTCGCAGCCTTCAGACCGGGGCGGAATCCTCGTCATGGACCAGACGCCCCGATTCCTCCAGCTCCAGCACCATGCGGACCAGGGCCGACAGGCTGTCGGCGGCCATCTTCTCCATGACGCGGGCACGGTGAATTTCGACGGTCCGCACGCTGATCCCCAGCTCCTGGGCGGCGGCCTTATTGGACAGGCCCTGGGCCACCAGCACCATCACCTCGTATTCACGCGGCGTCAGTGAATTGGCCCGCGCCTCGATGCCGTCCAGGCGGCGGCGCTCGACCCAGGCGCGTTCGCTGCGGGACAGCGCCTTGGTCACCGCGGCCATGAACACGGAATCGTCGAAGGGCTTCTCGATAAAGTCGCAGGCCCCTTCCTTCAGGGCCTGGACCGCCATGCTGACATCGGCATGGCCGGTGATGACGATCAGCGGCAGGTCGATGTCGCGATCCTGGAGGATGCGCAGCAGGTCGAGACCGCTGAGGCCGGGCATGCGGACGTCGGCGACCACACAACCGGGGCCGGTGCCCGTCATTCCCTCGGCGATGAAGCTCTCGGCATCGGGATAGGCGCGAACGGCGTGCCCGCCGGCCTCCAGCAGCATGCGCAGCGAGTCCCGCACCGCGGGATCGTCATCCACCACGTAAATCTCGTGAGCCGCCGTCATGACCGACCTGTCCTTGTTAAGGCAATTCCATCAATGGGTTGGGCACAAGGCCACCCGCGAGAGAAGATGAACCACACCGGGCCACTTGTAAACCCGCGCCGACCGTCAGCGGCGCTGGGAAAGAATCTGGGCCAGTTCGACCGCCGTCTTGACGCCCATCTTCTCGAAAAGATGGGCCCTGTGGACCTCGACCGTGCGCATGGTGATGCCCAGGTCATCGGCGATGACCTTGTTGAGCTTGCCGGCCAGCACCTTGTCCATGACCTGGCGTTCGCGCAGCGTCAGGCTTTCCAGGCGCTGGGCCAGCGAGGCGGCGTCGGCGGCCGAGGCGACGCGCTCGGCCTCCCAGGCCAGGGCCTCGATCACCTTGTCGACCAGATCATTATCGTTGAACGGCTTCTCGACGAAGTCGCGGGCTCCCTTCTTCAGGGCGGAGACCGCCATGGGAACGTCGCCGTGACCGGTCAGGAAGATCACCGGCAGCTTGGCCCCCATCTCGCACAAGCGGTCGAACAGTTCCAACCCCGTCATGCCGTCCATGCGGATGTCGAGCACCAAGCAGCCGCTGCACGGCACGCTCCAGACCGACAGGAAGTCCTCGGCCGAGGCGAAGCACTGGGCGGTGACGCCGCGCGACTGGAACAGCCAGCCCAGCGCGTCCCGAATCGCCTCGTCGTCATCGACGATATAGACTACGCCTTTGCTCATCCAGCCATCTCCGGCAAGGTGAAGAGGAAAACGCTGCCGCCGCCCGGATTCTCCTCGAACCACAGATGGCCCCGATGGGCCTCGACGATAGAGCGGCAAATATTCAGCCCCATTCCCATTCCCGTTTCCTTGGTGGTGAAGAACGGACTGAACAGATTGGCGGCGATTTCGGGAGGAATCCCCGTTCCCCGGTCGGCGACGCGAATTCTGGCCTGCCCGTCCGCGCATTGCAACGAGATGGTCAGGCGGCGTTGCGGCCTCGGTGTGTGGCCCATGGCCTCCATTGCGTTGCGCACCAGGTTAAGGATGACCTGCTCGATCAGGATGTGATCGGCCTCGACCCGCGGCCGGGCGGCGCCCGGGGTCAGGCTGAGGTCCAGGTCGATGCGGATGCCGCGCTTGCGGGCATCGGGTTCGAGAAAGCCCACCACGCCCTCGATGATCTCGTCCAGCAGGCAGGGCACCACCAGGGGCTCGCTCTTGCGCACGAAATCGTGAATGCGGCGGATGATCTGTCCGGCCCGCTGGGCCTGCGCCCCCAGCTTGGTGAGCGGCGGCACCAGTTCCTCGGGCCGGGCATCGCCGGCGGACAGCCGGTTGAGGCACCCCGTGGCATAGGAGGCGATGGCCGACAGCGGCTGGTTCAGCTCGTGGGCCAGGGTCGAGGCCATCTCGCCCATGGTGATCAGCCGCGCCGTATGCTGCAGCTTTTCCTGATGCTGGCGCGACAGCTCCTCGGCCCGCTTGCGCTCGGTGATGTCGAGCACCGAAGCCATCCAGCCGGTGTGGCGCCCATCGGAATCGATCAGCGGCGCCTCGTAGATCAGGGCGCTGAAGCGTTCGCCGTTCTTGCGCCGGAACACCAGTTCGAAACCCTCGGCCGGCGCCTCGCCGCGCATCACCGCCCGATGCAGCTCGTAGGTATGCTCCAGATCCTCGGGCACCCAGTAGAGCATGGGCGGCACCGTGCCCACCAGTTCGTCGGCGGTCCAGCCCACCATGTGGCAGAAGGCCGGATTGACATAGGTGATGCGGCCCTCCAGGTCCCGGGCGCGCATGCCCACGGTCAGCGAATCCTCCATGGCCTTCCTGAAGGAATGCTCGGTCCTGAGCGCCTGTTCGGCGGCCAGACGGCGGCGCACATGGCGGCGCAGCGCCCACAGGCTGGAGACCGACAGGATGGACAGGATGAAGATGGCCGCCGCCAGCACGTTGCGCAGCAGTTGCGGGTCGCTGTGGTAGGAGATGGCCACCAGCTCCAGCCCGTGGCCGGGGGGCTCGAAGCGCAGCGTGTAGCTGGCCCCGGGCTCGGCGGGCGACAGCTGGGACTTGGCGGCCAGCAAGGTGCCGTTGCCGTCCTGGATTTCCAGCCGGTAGGCCTGGGCGAACCACCACGGCACGCGATTGGCCAGCATGGCGTCCAGCGAGAACACCCCGGCCACGGTTCCGGCGAACCGTCCGCCGCGGAAAATGGGTACCTGCGCCTCGAAGCGCGCCCCCTTGCCCTCCACGGTGTAGGGCGGGCCATAAACCGGACGGCCCGAGGAGCGGGACAGGGCGAAGGTGTTGGCCCACTCGGAATCGCCGCCCAGGGCCGCCCCGCTTTCCACCGGCGGCAGGGACTGGACCACCGCGCCGATGCCGTCGCGGACGATCACCCGTTCGATCTCGGGAGCCGCGGTGACCAGTGCCTTGCCCTGCAGGACGAACTCGTCGGACCAGGGGCCGTCGCGCCCGGCCATCTCGGCCAGCTGCCCCAGCCGCTCGACCCCGGACGACAGATGGAAGTAAAGGTTCTGCTCGACCCACAGGATGTCCTGGATCAGGGCTCGCCGCTCCTCCTCCACCTCGTTACGGTGCAGCAGCCACAGCAGGACGCCCAGCAGCATGACCACCAGCCCCATGGCAATGACGGGCATCGCCTGGATGGCCTGACGGTCTCTGAGGGATCGGGGTGCGTTCATAGGACCTTGGTACCGGTGTGGAACACCACAATGGCCGAGCTGCGCCGCGATTCCTATAGTAGTGTGGAATAGCCTGGGCAACAGGCGACTTGGGAGGAAATATCATGAAGTTGGGAACCCTCATCGCGGGGGCCATCGCCGCCTGCGTTCTCGCCGGCAGCGCCATGGCGCAGCAGGCACAGCCGATCGTCATCAAGTTCAGCCACGTGGTCGCTCCGGACACCCCCAAGGGCAAGGGGGCCGAGTACTTCAAGAAGCTGGCCGAGGAGCGGACCAAGGGCCGCGTCAAGGTCGAGGTCTACCCCAACAGCCAGCTCTACAAGGACAAGGAGGAGATGGAGGCCCTGCAATTGGGCGCCGTCCAGATGCTGGCCCCCAGCCTGGCCAAGTTCGGCCCCCTGGGCGTCAAGGAATTCGAGGTCTTCGACCTGCCCTACATCTTCCCCAGCAAGGACGTGCTGCGCTCGGTGACCGGCGGCCCGGTGGGCGCCAGTCTGCTGAAGAAGCTGGAAGGCAAGGGCATCATCGGCCTGGCCTATTGGGATAACGGCTTCAAGATCATGAGCGCCAACAAGCCCATCAAGGCCCCCAGCGATCTCAAGGGCGTCAAGATGCGCATCCAGTCCTCCAAGGTGCTGGACGCCGAGATGCGCGCGCTCGGCGCCCTGCCCCAGGTCATGGCCTTCTCCGAGGTCTATCAGGCGCTGCAGACCGGCGTGGTCGATGGCACCGAGAACCCGCCCAGCAACATGTACACCCAGAAGATGCACGAGGTACAAAAGCACGCCACCATGACCAACCATGGCTATCTCGGCTATGCGGTCATCGTGAACAAGAAGTTCTGGGAAGGCCTGCCGGCCGATATCCGGGCCACCCTGGAAGGCGCCATGAGCGAAGCCAGCGTCTTCGCCAACGCCATTGCCCAGACCGAAAACGACGACGCGGTGAAGGCCATGAAGGCTTCGGGCAAGACCGAGTTCCATGACCCCTCCGCCGCCGAGATCGAGGCCTGGCGCAAGGCGCTGCTGCCCGTGCACAAGGACATGGAAGGCCGGGTCGGCAAGGACCTGATCGAATCGTTCTACAAGGAAGCCGCCAAGTTCGGCTTCAAGAACTGATTCCGGTCTGATGGCGAAGGGGCGTGTTGGGCGCCCCTTCGTCCCTCGTCCGCTTCCAATCCTTCGGCTTTCGTGGGAGGCCCCATGCTGAGAGCCCTTGATCACCTTGAAGAATGGCTGATTGCCTTTCTCATGGGCACGGCGACGCTGATCATCTTCGTCGCCGTTCTGCAACGCTATGCGGCAGGCACCGCCCTGCTGTATCCCCTGGTCGGGCACCTGGATTTTTCCTGGGCCCAGGAACTGTGCATCATCATGTTCGTGTGGATGGCCAAGTTCGGCGCCGCCTATGGCGTACGCACCGGCATCCACGTGGGCGTCGACGTGGTCATCAACCGCCTCGATCCCCAATGGCGGGCCAAGCTGATCGTATTCGGCCTGCTGGCCGGCGCGCTGTTCACCGGCATCGTCGCCACCATGGGCGGCCATTTCGTCATGGAGAACGGCGCCCATTACGCCTTCCTCCACGCCTTCGGCCTGCCCACCGGCGATCTCTACGAAGGCCCCATCACCCCGGACATGGAGGCCCCCACCTGGGTGGTCTATTCGGCCATTCCGCTGGGCTCGGCCCTGATGTGCTTCCGCTTCCTGCAGGTCTGCGTCGGCTTCATCCGGACCGGCGAGCTGCCCCATCACGACCACGGCCATGTGGAAGGGCTGGAAGAGGACACCACCGATCCCCAGCGCGCCGCCCAGGACATCAACTGGTTCGAGATGTCGGACAATCTTCACCCCAAGGACGCCAAAGACGACAAGGGTGATCACCAGGGGGAGAAGCGGCCATGAACTCCGCCGTCATCTTCGGGCTGCTGATCGTGCTGATGCTGACCGGCATGCCCATTTCCATCTCGCTGGGCCTCACCGTCCTGTCGTTTCTGTTCCTCTTCACCCAGGTTCCCATCGAATCCGTGGCGCTGAAGCTGTTCACCGGCATCGAGAAGTTCGAGATCATGGCGATCCCGTTCTTCATCCTGGCCGGCAACTTCCTCACCCATGGCGGCGTGGCGCGGCGCATGATCAACTTCGCCACCGCCATGGTCGGCCACTGGTACGGCGGCCTGGGCCTGGCCGGCGTCATGGCCTGCGCCCTGTTCGCCGCCGTGTCGGGATCGAGCCCGGCCACGGTGGTGGCCATCGGCTCCATCATCCTGCCCGCCATGGTCAAGCAGGGCTTCCCCAACAAGTTCGGGGCGGGCGTCATCACCACCTCGGGCGCGCTGGGCATCCTGATCCCGCCCTCGCTGGTGATGGTCATGTACGCGGTGGCCACCAACACCTCGGTGGGCGCCCTGTTCATGGCCGGCGTCATTCCCGGCCTGGTGCTGGCCACCGTGCTGGGCGCGGTGACCTGGTACATCGCCTGGAAGAACGACTATCCTCGTCTGCCCCCCGCCACCTGGGCCCAGCGTTTCCGGGCGTTCCGCGAGGCCATCTGGGGGTTGGCCCTGATCGTCATCGTCATCGGTGGCATCTATACCGGTGTCTTCACCCCCACCGAGGCGGCGGCCATGAGCGCCGTCTACGCCTTCCTGATCGCCGTGTTCGTCTACAAGGATATGCCGCTGAAGGGCGTGGGCAAGATCCTGCTGTCCTCGGCCTCCATGTCGGCCATGCTGCTGTACATCATCACCAACGCGGTGCTGTTCAGCTTCGTCCTGGCCAACGAGAACATTCCCCACGCCATCGCCGACTGGATCGTCGGCAAGGAGTTGGGAGTGATCGCCTTCCTGCTGGTGGTCAACGTGCTGCTGCTGGTGGCGGGCAATTTCATGGAGCCCAGCTCCATCGTGCTGATCATGGCTCCCATCCTGTTCCCGGTGGCCATGAAGCTGGGCATCGACCCGATTCACTTCGGCATCCTGATCGTGGTCAACATGGAGGTGGGCATGTGCCACCCCCCGGTGGGCCTCAATCTCTATGTGGCATCGGGAATCACCAAGATGGGCATCACCGAGCTGACCGTGGCGGTGTGGCCCTGGCTGCTGGCCATGCTGGGCTTTTTGATGGTGGTGACCTACTGGCCGCCGCTGTCCATCTGGCTGCCCCGGGCGTTGGGGGTGATGTAAAGCCTCAGGGGCAGGCCCGCAGCCGGGTCTGCCCCTCTTCTTTTTTCAGATCACCACAGACGCCGTTCACGCACAGGCGCCAGTCGGCGGTGAAATCCGAGCGGGCCAGAACGATCTCGTCCATGACGATCCCCGGCGACCACACCCAGCGGTCATCCCGAAGAACAGCCTCGGGCGGCGGTTCCATGCCGGCGCCGCTGCCCGCCACCGAGGCTTGATCCAGCGCCAGCCGGCCGGACTCGACCCGCCAATCCTCGCGCCACTCCACCTTTTCCACCGAATGGGTCCAGGCCAGGGTGAAGTGGTCCGAGGGCGTCAGGACCGCCAGACCGGCGGCCACCACCATGCACAGGCCGCTCATGCCCCCTGGATCGCCACCCGGCGCGCCCGCATCCAGTGCCAGGCCAGGAACACGGCCGACAAGGCGAAGCCGATCTCGTCGGTCAGCGGCACCGCCGCCACCAACAGGAAGGCCGCCAGCACCGCCACCGCCCGCTCCCACATCTTCATGGGCGCCCACAGATAGCCGATGGTCGCCGCCCCCCACAATCCGATGGCCAGCAGCGCCTTGATCACCACATAGGCCGTATCGAACAGCGAGCCGCTGACCATCATCAGCGAGGGATCGTAGACGGCCATGAACGGCACCACGAATCCCGCCATGGCGACGCGCACCGCCCACCATCCCGTGACGAAGAAATTGGACCGCGCGATGGAGGCGGCGGCAAAGGCGGCCAACCCCACCGGCGGCGTCAGGTCGGCCAGGATGCCGAAGTAAAAGACATACATGTGCGACACCACCAGCGGCACGCCCATCTTGAACAGCATGGGCGCCACCAGGGACGAGGTGATGATGTAGGTGGGAATGGTGGGAATGCCCATACCCAGGATCAGCGAGGCGATCATGGTCAGGATCAGGGTCAGAAACAGGCTTCCCCCCGACATGGAGACCAGCCCCTGGGTGAACGAGCCGGCGATGCCGGTCAGGGTCATGGTGCCGATGATGGTGCCCACCAGGGTGCAGGCGACGCCCACCGGCACGGCGGAGCGTGCGCCCTCCACCAGGCCGCGCACGGTCATGCGCATGGTCTCGCGCCCGCCGCGCACGAAGAAATTGACGCCGACCAGCACGGCGACGGTCACCACCACCACATTGATGCCCAGCTTGAAGAAGGCGGACGAGGCGATGCCCAGCACGCCCCAGAACACCACGCGCCCCGCCATGCCGCCGATATTGGCGGCGATGCTTGATCCCAGGATGACGATGGCGGTCAGCGCCAGGCCCACCGTGCCCGAGAACATGGGGGTGAAGCCGGCCAGCAGCAGATAGACCAGGGCGGCCAGCGGCACCATCAGGTACCATTGCCGCCTGAGAGCCCCCTGGGCGCTGGGGCACTGGTCCTTGGGCATGCCGTGCAGCCCGGCGATGCCCGCTTCCAGATGCACCATCCAGATGGCCGAGGCGTAGTAGAGCAGGGCCGGAATGGCCGCCGCCTTGCACACCTCGGCATAGGAGATGTTCAGGGTCTCGGCCATGATGAAGGCCACGGCGCCCATCACCGGCGGCATGATCTGGCCGCCCATGCTGGCGGTGGCCTCGACCGCGCCGGCGAATTCCGAGCGGTAGCCGAAACGCTTCATCAGCGGAATGGTCAGCGCCCCGGTGGTCACCACATTGGCGATGCCCGACCCGTTGATGGTGCCCATCAGGCCCGAGGTCACCACCGCCACCTTGGCGGGACCGCCCTTGGTATGGCCCACCGTGCCCAGGGCCACATCGGTGAACAGGCGGATCATCCCCGCCTGCTCCAGAAAGCTGCCGAACAGGATGAACAGGAAGATGTAGGTGGCCGAGACATAGCAGGGGATGCCGAAGATCCCCTCGGTGCCCAGGAAGTACTGGTTGATGATCTGGTCGAAACCATAGCCGCGATGGCCCAGGGGCGCCGGCAGGATCTCGCCGAAGGCGGCATAGGCCACGAACACCAGGCAAAGCGCCGGCAAGGCCCAGCCCATCAGGCGGCGGGCCGCTTCGAACACCAGGGCCACCATGACGGTCCCCACCACCAGATCGGTGGTCGAGGGATCGCCCGAGCGCTGGACCAGCTCGCCCTCGTATATCAGGTGATAGAGCGACAGGATGAAGGACAGCCCGCCCAAGGCCCAGGCGGTGGCCACTTTGACCGGATTGCCCCGCCCCATGGCGGCGTAAAGGGCGAAGACCATCAGCAGCAGGAAGCCCACATGGATGGAGCGCACCGGCAACGACGACAGCGGCGAATAGGCCGCCGTGACGATCTGGAAGACGGAGAAGGCGATGGCGATCCAGAAAATCCCCCTGGATTCGACGCCATGGCCGAACACTTCACCCTTGGTGTCGATCTCGGCGAGATCGACATCCTTTTCGTCCTGCTGGCTCATGGCCTTCCCCCCTTCACGGCATCACTTCAACAATCCGGCCTCGCGATAGTACTTCTCGGCTCCGGGATGGAGCGGGATGGGCGATTTGGCCGCATGGGCCGGATCGATCTCGCGCGCCGCCGAATGGGCGGCCAGCAGGTCGGGCATGTTGGTGAACATGGCCTTGGTCATGCCATAGACCAGTTCGGCGGGAACGCCTTCATGGGTGACCAGGAAGTTGCGCACCGCGGCGGTGGGCACGTCCACGGTCTGGCCGCGATAGGTATTGGCCGGCACCACCGAGGCGATATAGGCCGAATCCCCGGTCTTGGCGATCACCTCGGGCGAGATGGCGACGATGACGATATCGTCGCCGGTGGCCAGGTCGCGCAGCGACGAGACGCCCAGCCCGGCCGATTGCAAGGTGGCATCCAGCTGCTTGTTCTTCATCAGCTCCACCGATTCGCCGAACGGCAGGTACTGGACCTTCATGTCGGAATAGGCGAGGCCCGCCGCCTTGAAAATCGCCCGCGCATTGAGCTCGGTGCCCGATTTGGGCGCGCCCACAGACACCCGCTTGCCCTTGAGGTCGGCCAGGGTCTTGATGCCGGAATCGGCGGTGGCGACGATCTGGATGTAATTGGGATAGATGGCGGCCATGGTGCGCAGCTTCTTCAGCGGCGCCTTGTAGCCGGCCTCCTCGACGCCGTCCCAGGCCTGGGTCAGGGAATCGCCCAGGGTGAAAGCCAGTTCGCCGCGCCCCATCTGCAGCAGGTTGAGATTCTCCACCGAGGCCTTGGTGGCCTGGACGGTGACCCGCGCCCCCGGCAGCGCCTTGCCGTAAATGGACGACAGGGCATTGCCCAGCGGGTAGTAGACGCCGCTGGTGCCGCCGGTGAGAATGTTGAGGAATTGATCGGCGGCAAAAGCCGGCACCGCCAGAATGGTGGCCAGAACGGCCCCGAATACGACCCTCTTCATGATGCCTCCCAAGCATTGATGTCTTATTAGAAGGGTTTGGTATGACCATAACGCAACCCCTCCACCTTGACCAGATGAGCCGAACGCTCGTTCGATTCGCGTTCCTGGCCTGTGTTTGCGCAGCGCCCGCCTCGGCAGGATCGCCGCCCGCCCCCACCCTGGCCGCAGATCATCCCCTGGCGAGCCGGGTCTGGGCACCGGCCACTGGCAAATGGTCCAGCCCCGACGACGCCCTGGAGCGGGTGAAGGGCGCCGGCATCGTGCTGCTGGGCGAGATTCACGACAACGCCGACCATCACGCCCTGCAGGCCTGGGTGATGACCGAACTGGCCGCCGCCGGCCGCCGCCCCCTGCTGGCGCTGGAGATGGTGGACAGCGACCGGCAGGCGGTGCTGGACCAGGGGATCGGCACCCCCGCCACCCTGGGCGCGGCGCTGGACTGGGAAAAGCGCGGCTGGCCCGACTGGGCGCTGTATCGCCCGATCGTCGAGGCCACCCTGGCGGCGCGGGGCGAGGTCAAGGCCGCCAATCTGCCCCAGGACCTGACCCGCCGCATCGCCAGGGGCGAGCAAGGCGCCGAGGTGGATGGACGCTTCGGCCTGGACCAGCCCCTGCCCCCGGCCGAGGAAAAGGCCCTGGCCGCCGACATCCGCGAGGGTCATTGCAACCTGCTGCCCGACAAGGCGGTGCCGCCCATGGTCCGGGTGCAGCGGGCCCGCGACGCCGCCATGGCCGAAGTGATGGCCGATCAGGCCTCGCGGCCCGAAGCCGGACCGGTGGTGCTGATCGCCGGCGCCGGCCATGCCCGCACCGACCGGGGCGTGCCGGCCCGCCTGCGCGCCATGGTGCCGGGCGTCGCCATGCTGTCCATCGGCTTCGTGGAAGTGGAGGACGGCAAGACCAGCCCCGCCGCCTACGGCGAATCCTTCGGCACCCGGACTCCGCCCTTCGACCTGATCTGGTTCACCGGCCGCGCCACGCGCGAAGATTCCTGCGCCATGATGGAAAAGCACATGAAAAAGAAGGAGGGGACGGGGAAAGAGAGCAACCTGCGTTAGATCTGACGCAGGTTGCTTTAGCGGCCATTGAGGCCGCGGCCAAGCGGCCGGAGGGCCGCGCCCGGCGAGGGGCAAATATGAATCCTGGACCATTGGGCGTCATCTTTGACGCTCGATGGTCCAGACCTCAGGTCAGCCCCGCCTTGGCGCGGGGGTCGTAGCCGTGGCGCGGCCCCCACTTTTCCACCAACTGGCGGAATTCTCCGTCTTCGGGCAGGACCACCGTCAGGGTGACCAACTGGTCGCCCCGCGTGTTGCCCGGACCGGCGATGCCCCGGCCCTTGAGGCGCAACACCGCCCCGGTGTTGGAGCCGGGGGGGATGGTCACCATCACCTTGCCGTCGATGGTCGGCACCGGCACCTTGCCGCCCAGGACCGCCTCCTGCACCGTCACCGGCAGGTCGAGCAGCACGTCCAGGTCGCGGCGCTTGAAGTGGGAATGGTCCTCCACCTTGATCTCGATGAAGGCGTCGCCGGGCACGGCTCCGTCATCGGCGCCGTGGCCCTGGCCCTTGAGGCGCAGGGTCTGGCCGTCCTGGCTGCCCGGGGGGATGCGCACCTCGACGGTGCGCCCCGACATCAGGGTCACCCGCTTGGTCCCGCCCGCCGCCGCGTCGAGGAACGAGATGGTCAGGGTGTGGCGAACATCGCCGCCCCGCGGCCTGGCCTTGGCATGGGCCTGGGACTGGGCCTTCTGCTTGCGGCGGAACAGCTCGGCCATGATGTCGTCCACATTCTCGCCGAAGCCGCCGAAACCGCCCCGGGGGCCGCCGCCGCCGGGACCCGGCCGGGCGCCGGGGCGCGACCGCCAGGCGCCGCGCTTGGGGCTGCCGGTGGCGTCGATCTCGCCGGCATCGAACTGGGCGCGCTTGGTGGAATCCGACAGGAAGTCATAGGCGGCCGAGATGTCCTTGAACCGCGATTCGGCCTTGGCGTCGCCCGGATTGAGGTCGGGGTGAAGCTCGCGCGCCAGGGCGCGGTAGGCCTTCTTGATATCGTCATCGGAAGCGGTCCGGGCCACGCCCAGCACCAGATAAGGATCCTTCACCGCGTCGTCATCCCGGCTGCAATGGAAAAAGGCGGCATCGCCAACCCGCGACCATGCCGCCGTTCAGGTTAAGGAAGCGTGAGCGAGGTCAGTTCACCGCGCTCCACGAGCCGTCGGCCTGCTTGCAGGCGGTGCCGGTCACCGTCTCGTCCTTGCCGTCCACGGTGATGGTCGACTGGTAGTCGCGGCAGGTCCGGCCCTGGGCGTCGGTGTTTTCGCTCACCGGGGTGACCGTGCCGGAATTGCCCGACTGGGGATTGCTCCAGGCGATGGTTTCCCCCACCGGGCCGTCCTGGGCCTTTTCCTCGGCCTTCAGCACCTCTTCCTTGTCGGCCTTGTCCAGCTTCTTGCCCAGTTCCGAACCGGCATAGGCGCCCAGGGCGGCGCCCAGCGAGGTCATCAGCACCCGGCCGATGCCGCCGCCGAACTGCGAGCCCAGCAGGCCGCCGCCGATGCCGCCCAGGATGGCGCCGCCGGTCTGCCCGAGCTTGGCATCGGCGCAGCCGCCCAGCAGCGACAGGGCGAGAAGGGCGGAAACGAACTTGGGGGCCTGGGGGCGCATGGCGGTCTCATGAAAAGGGGGTATGCGACGAAACGTCTACCATATGGCCTTGAATCTGGGCATTTTGAGGGCGTCGCGTCAACACCCGCCGGTGAGAGAATGTCCGCACCCGAAGCCGACCCCCTGGTCCTGTTCCACAAGTGGATGGACGAGGCCGAAAAGGCCGAGCCCAACGACCCCAACGCCATGGCCCTGGCCACCGCCGATGCGGAGGGACGGCCCAGCGTGCGCATGGTGCTGCTGAAGGGCGCCGACCAGGACGGCTTCGTGTTCTTCACCAACCTGGAAAGCCGCAAGGGCCAGGAGCTGGCCGCCAATCCCCATGCCGCCCTGTGCCTGCACTGGAAAAGCCTGCGGCGCCAGATCCGGGTCGAAGGGTCCATCACCCGGGTCTCGGACGAGGAAGCCGATGCCTATTTCGCCACCCGGGCGCGGGCCAGCCAGATCGGCGCCTGGGCTTCCATCCAGTCGCGGCCGCTCACCGGCCGGTTCGAGCTGGAGAAGCGGGTGGGCGAATTCGCCGCCAAGTTCGGCCTGGGCAAGGTGCCGCGCCCGCCCCACTGGTCGGGCTTCCGCCTGGCGCCCAGACGCATCGAATTCTGGCACGACCGGCCGTTCCGCCTGCACGACCGCTTCGACTATGTCCGCGACGGGGACGGCTGGCATCTGGAGCACCTCTACCCATGAGCCATCCAGCCGACCATGGCCGCCTGATGCGGCTGGCGACCTACGCCTCGACCGGCACCGCCGCCTTGCTGATCGCCGTCAAGCTGGGCGCCTGGCTCGCCACCGGCTCGGTGGCGCTGCTGTCCACCCTGATCGATTCCACCCTGGATCTGGCCGCTTCGGCGCTCAATCTGATGGCGGTGCGCCATGCCCTGGTGCCGGCCGATGACGAGCATCGCTTCGGCCACGGCAAGGCAGAGGCCCTGGCTGGGCTGGGGCAGGCCGCCTTCGTGGTGGGCTCGGGCGGTTTTCTGCTGGCCGAGGCCGGCAGCCGCATGGTCCACCCCCAGCCGGTCAGCCACGGCGAATGGGGTATCGCGGTGATGGTGTTCTCCATCGCCGCCACCTTCGCCCTGGTGGGATTCCAGCGCATGGTGGCCAAGCGCACCGGCTCACTGGCCATCTCGGCCGATTCCCTGCACTACACCGGCGATCTGTTGATCAATGCCAGCGTCATCGTCTCGCTGCTGCTGGCGGCGGGCACCGGCTGGCCCCTGGCCGATCCGCTGTTCGCCATCGGCATCGCCGGCTGGCTGATGATCAACGCCTGGCAGATCTTCCGGCTGTCGCTGGACACCTTGATGGACAAGGAACTACCCGAAGCCGACCGCGAGCGCATCCGCGCCATCGTCGCCGCCCATCCCGGCGTTCAGGACCACCACGACCTGCGCACCCGCACTTCGGGCCGCCAGGGCTTCATCCAGTTCCATCTGGAATTGCCCGGCAACCTGCCGCTGGTCGAGGCGCACCGCATCTCCGACGATGTGGAGAAGGCCCTCCTGGCGGAATTCCCCGGCTTCGACGTGATCATCCACGAGGACCCGGCGGGCATCCGCGATGCGCGGACGGAGTTTCGTTAAGGGCTTGTTTCAGGCGTGGCCGGCGCTGGCCGACAGCAGGCCCACGTCGATGCCCAGCTTGTGGATGGCGCGCTCGTATTTGTGTTCGAGATCCCGGCTGAACAGCAGCGCCGGATCGGCGGGCACGGTCAACCAGGAATTCTCGCGGATTTCCATGTCGAGCTGCCCCGAGCCCCAGCCGGCATAGCCCAGCGCCAGCAGGCTTTCCCGCGGGCCGGTGCCGTCGGCCATGGCGCGCAGCACGTCCACGGTGGCGGTCAAGGCCACGTCGCCCTCGACGAGCATGGTGTTCTCGTGCTGGTAATCGGCCGAATGCAGCACGAAGCCGCGCCCGCTTTCCACCGGGCCGCCGAAATGGACGCGGATCTCGTCGCAGGCGGGAGTGGCGGGAATTTCCAGCTGTTCCAGCAATTCCGGGAAGGTCAGGCCGCCGAACAGCTTGTTGACGACGATGCCCATGGCCCCGTCGGCGGTATGGGCGCACAGATAGACGATGGCGCGGGCGAAGCGCGGGTCTTCCATCTGCGGCATGGCGATCAGAATCTGTCCGGCGAGATAGCCGGTAGTCTTTTGCGTAGGCATGCCTTTCAGATATTCCGCCCGGCCCGTGAAAGCAAGTCCGGCGATGTCAGTCCTGCAGGCTGGACAGGAAGGCCCACAGGTTCTTCCATTCCTCGGGGGTCTTGGCCTTCATCACCTCCAGGTCGTCATGCTTGCGCTTGCCCGACAGGAAGCTGTCCACCTGGACCTTCAAATAGGAGATGTGCTGAGGCGCGATGGCCGGCTTCTTCAGGCGGCCCTGGCCCTTGTTGCCGTGGCAGGGGCCGCAATCGGCGGCATAGAACGTCTTGCCGGCTTCCACGTCGCCCGGCTCGCGCGGGATCTGCAGCACCTTCTTCATGATCTGCAGCCGGGCATAGCCGTCGGCGGGCATGTTGGCCGGCGGCTTGGTCTCCAGCTTGACCTCGGAGAGAAAGCGGGTGACGTCCAGCACGTCGCGCTCGGACAGTTCGCGATCCACGGCGAAGGGGATCATCGGGATGTTCTCGCGCTCGCGGCTCTTGAACTTGCGCATCTGCTCGGCCAAGTAGTCGGCGTTGAGGCCGCCCAGGCGGGGATAGGCGCCGCCGCCGCCGCCATTGCCCAGCTCGCCGTGGCAGCCGGCGCAGATGCGCATGACGTCCTGGGCGTTGTCCTTGTCGTAAACATAGGGCTCGCCCTTGATCATGATCGGCGCCTGCTGGGCCGTCGCGGTTGCCGCGGCGGCAACCAGCCCGGCCATCAGCAGCGCCGCACCCAAACCGATCCTCATGGCCCGCCCTCCAAAATCATGCAGATTTCAGACTGGTTACGTGGACATCCCCGGCTCTGCATTGAGCAAGGTCAAGTCACCGGCCTCCGCCCTGTGGTTAGGTCGCCTTCCCGCAACCAGGAAGCCCGCCATGAAACGCACCGCGCTCACCGCCCTGATGGTTTTCGCCGCCACCCCCGCCCTCGCCCTGGACTGGGGCAGCGTGCCGGGCAAGGAGATCGTCCTGTTCTACCCCGGCCAGTCGTCGCTGGAATGGGTGCTGTCGGGCGAGCACGGCGGGGCGCCCAAGGTCAAGAACGGCAAGGCCTGCAAGGAGTGCCATCTGGGCGAGGAAAAGGACATGGGCGCCACTCTGGTGTCGGGCTCCAAGAATGAACCCGCGCCCATTCCGGCCAAGCCCGCCTTCATCCCCGCCACGGTCAAGGTGGCCCAGGAGGGCGGCAAGCTCCTCGTCCGCCTGGACTTCAAGGAGGGCGCCCAGCCCGATTCCAAGATGGATGCCGACTTCGCCACCAAGGTGACCATGATGCTCGACGACGGCAAGCTGCCCGAAGCGGCGCAGGCCGGCTGCTGGGGCACCTGCCACGAGGACGCGGCCAAGATGCCGGCCGGGGGCGCCGGCGAGCGCACCAAATACCTGAACCGCACCCGCGCCAAGCCGGGCCGACAGGGCGCCGGCGACGAACTGGTGGCGGCGGCGGAACTGGAGAAGATGCAGGCCTCCGGTCAGGTGATGGAATACTGGCAGGCCCGCCTGAAGCCCGGCGCGGCGGCAGTGGCGGCCGGCGGCTTCATTTTCGACAAGCGCGCCGAGGCCAAGCCCTCGCCCGTGACCGCCGA
The DNA here is from genome assembly GCF_000009985.1 of Paramagnetospirillum magneticum AMB-1. GTDB lineage: Bacteria > Pseudomonadota > Alphaproteobacteria > Rhodospirillales > Magnetospirillaceae > Phaeospirillum > Phaeospirillum magneticum. The sequence goes on along the minus strand of NC_007626.1, from coordinate 942,916 downwards.
GGCCACCCAGAGCGGCGACGGCTGGAGCGTGACGCTCAGCCGCCCGCTGGCCGCCTCCGCCCCGTTCAAGACCATCGAGGTGGGCAAGACCTACAATCTGGGTTTCGCCATCCATGCCGGGCACACCGCCCGGCGCTTCCACTATGTCTCGCTGGAGCACACCCTGGTGCTGGACAAGGGCGACGCCGACCTGGTCGCCGTGAAGAAGTAATCTTGGACCGAAGACCGGGAGGCTCAGCCCTCCCGGTTGATGGCCTTGACCAGATCGCCGATGGAAACCAGACCCCGCGGCTCGCCGTCCTGGACCACCGGAATATGGCGGCAGCGGGTCTCGGTCATGATGTCGAGGATTTCCGCGACGCTGTCGCTGGCGGCGCAGGCAATGACGTCGCGGGTCATGGCATCGCCCACCGACATGCTGATCATATCGGCGCCCAGCCGGGCGAAGGCCCGGGAGATGTCGCGCTCGGACAGAATTCCGACGATGCCCCCGGCACGGTCGGCGCAGATCAGCGCTCCGATATTCTTTTCCAGCAGCAGGGACGCCGCCTCCCGCAACGAGGCGCTGGGCGCCACCGTGTGGATCGTCTGCCCCTTATAGGCCAGGACATCGGAGATCCGCATCATTCATCCCTTTCCAGAGCAAGGATATATCTGGGCCTGACATAGCAGACCGATACGAATGGATTATCCTGAGATAGGCAATAAACCGTATCTCAATCGATAACAAAGCGCAAACGTCGTCGGGAATGGAGGGGGCGGCTTGACCGGCCTCAAAGCGGTCCGGGCGCCATCCGTGCGCTTTTGGCTCATCCCTCCCTGTCCAAGGATATAGTCACCATGACCAGTTCCCTCAGCGGCAAAGTCGCCGTCGTCACCGGTGCCAGCAGCGGCATCGGCCATGCCATCGCCCAGCGCTTCCTGGCCGAAGGCGCCAAGGTCGCCGTCTTCGCCCGCAATGCCGCCGCCCTGGCCGACCTCGCCAAGGGCCGCGAGGATTCGGTGCTGGCGGTGACCGGCGACGTCACCTGCGCCGCCGACCTGGAACGGCTGGTGGCCGAAACGGTGAAGCGGTTTGGCGGCGTCGACATGGTCATCCCCAACGCGGGCATCGCCAAGGTGGTGCCGTTCGAGCAGAGCGACGCGGCGGCCATCGACCACCAGTTCGCCGTCAATTTCACCGGCGCGGTGCAGACGGTGCGCGGCTTCCTGCCCCATATCCGCCAGGGCGGATCGGTGCTGTTCGTCACCACCTTCCTGACCCAGGTCGGCTTTCCCGGCCTGGCCATCTACAGCGCCAGCAAGGCGGCGCTGAAGTCGTTCTCGCAGACCCTGGCCGCCGAACTGGCCCCCAAGGGCATCCGGGTGAACTCGGTCGCCCCCGGCCCCATCGGCACCCCCATCTGGGGCAGCATCGGCCTGCCGGCCGACGTGTTGCAGGCGGTGGCCACCCAGGTGACGGCGCGCCTGATGCCCGGCGCCTTCGGCGAGCCCGGCGACATCGCCGCCACCGCCGCCTTCCTGTGCTCGGATCAGGCCAAGAATATCTGGGGCCAGGAGATCGTGGTCGACGGCGGCTACACCATCGGCTGACCCATCCTCTTCCCCTCCCCCCGCCCCTGGTGGGGGGAGGGCGGGAGGGGGGATCTGGTATTAAACGGCCTCCACGTCCGCGCCCATGGCCAGATTGCCCTGGTGATCCACCGCCCAAAGCTCGGCGCCGCCCGGCGTCGGGCGTCCGGCGACCTCGAAGGGATGGATGTCGAACAGCGGCCGTCTGGCCCGGAACGTAAAGCCGGTGACCCGTGCCCCCGGATTGTGGCGCAGAAACAGGTCCATCAGCAGGGTGGCGATCAGCGGCCCGTGGACGATCAGGCCGGGATAGCCCTCCACGTCGCGGCAATACTCGCGGTCGTAATGAATGCGGTGGCCGTTGAAGGTCAGCGCCGAGTAGCGGAACAGCAGCACGATGTCGGGATGCATGCTCCGCCGCCACGCGGCCTGGGCCGGTTCCGGCTCGCCCGGCGGCAAGGATTCGCCCGGCCTGGGCGCCTCGCGGTAAACAATGTGGTGGACCTCGGTCATCGCCGGCCCGGACTGGGTGGAGATCTCATGCTCGACCCGGACGAACACCATGGGGCCGGAGCGGCCGGTCTTTTCCGTCACGTCGGCGATGGTCGAGCGCCGGGTGATGGCGGCGCCCACCGGGATGGGGGCCATGAACGAGAACTCGCCCCCCGCCCACATGCGCCGGGGCAGTTCCACCGGCGGCAGAAAGCCGCCCTTGTGGGGATGCCCGTCGGCGGCGATGTCGCGCTCCAGGGCACGGGGCAGGAAATAGAGCCAGTGCCCCAGGGGCGGCACCTCGCCCGCCACCCACGGCGGATCGGCGTGATCCAGAGTGGCGGCCAGACCGAGGAGCGGCGCATGGGACGCCATGTCGTGCACCGTCTCCGTCCGCCCGATCCAGTCGGCCGGCACCATGATCAGTGCGATCCGGTTTCCGGCGAGGGCCGGGTCTGCAGCGCCTCCAACCCCCTGGTGGGGGCCGAAGCCGCCAGGGCGCGGGCATAGGCGGCGCGGTTGGAGAGCAACCGGTCGGCCAGATCCATCTCCAGCCTGTTGTCGCCCAGCCGGGCCGGCGGGCAGGTATCGCGCAGACGGTGGCGCAGCTCGGTATCGTCGATGCCGGTGCCGCGCCACACCGCCAGGGTCTCGGCCGGCTTGCCCGGCAGCGTGCCGCGCCCGATGGCCTCGACCATCTGGGCGGCGGTCTGGGTGGCGGCGCCAGTGCACAGCACGGGCAGCACGCCCAGGCCATGCAGGGCATAGCCCGACGGCGCATGAAAGCGCGACCAGGTCAGGGTGATCTCGCCGTCATTGGGCAGGCGCACAACCGTCTGGACGGTGCCCTTGCCATAGGAATTGGTGCCGATGACCACGGCCCGCCCCGCGTCCTGCAAGGCGGAGGCGACGATCTCGGCGGCCGAGGCCGACCGCCCGTCCACCAGCACCGCCAGGGGCAGGTCCTCGCCGATGTCGCCGGGCTTGGCCTCGAAGGAATTGGCCGAGGCGGGATGACGCCCCCGGGTCGAGATGATGGTGCCCTCGGCCACGAACAGGTCGACCACCGCCACCGCCTTGTCCAGCAGGCCGCCGGGATTGCCGCGCAGGTCCAGCACCACGCCCTGAAGGCCGCCGCCCAGGCGGTCCCGGATGTCCTTCAGCTGGTTTTCCAGGCTGTAGGCGGTGCGCTGGTTGAAGCTGGTGATCTTGAAATGGGCGATGCCGCCCGCCACCGAGGAACTCACCGTCTGAGGGACGATCAGCGAACGGCGGAGCGTGAATTGCAGCATCTGGCTGCCGCGCCGCAGCGCCAGCACCAGTTCGGTGGCGACGGCGCCGCGCAGCTTGTTGGAAATGTCGGCGCGGTCCAGCCCCCGGACCGGATCGCCGTCGATGGCGGTGATGATGTCGCCGGCGCGCAGACCCAGCTTGGCGGCGGGGCCATCGTCGACCACCTCGACGATGCGGACCTCGCTGTCGATCAGGTCGAACTTGATGCCGATGCCGCCAAAGCCCGAGCGGTTGGACCGGTGCTCGCGCGCTTCCCGCGCCCCGGCATAGCGGGAGAACAGGTCGGCCTTGCCCAAGGCGCCTTCGAACACCGCCTGATACAGCCGCTCGGCATCGGCGTCGCGCAGCCGCTCCGACATCTGCGAGGCCTCCAGGGCCGCATTGACGGTGATGCGCGCCCAGCCCACCGTGTCGTCGGGGGACGCGGCGGGAAAATCGACCACCACCTTCTCGGTGGTGGACAAGCGCAGCCGCCCCTGGTCCAGGGTGACGGCCAGTTGCGGATCGATCTCGGCCAGACCGCGCAGCCCGTCCAGGGCGATAGTCTGGGCGGTGACCGGCTGGAGATGGCGCTCGACGATGGCGTCGAAGCCGAAGGCGATGGTGCGCTCGGCCTCGCCCGCCACCCAGCCGGCGGCGGCGGGGGGGGACAGCAGGGACACGGCCAGGGCGAACCCGGCTCCCAGGGGCGTGAATCGGCTCATCGGGGGGATTATGCGCAAGCGACCGCCGCCGGGTACAGAGGTTTCATCGCACGGCAAGCCCGTCCGCCATCCGGCCCTCGATCCGGGCCAGGAAGCGCTCCACGTCGGTCAGGGGAAAATGGTCGAGCGCCGTGACGTCGAGCCGCCACCACTGGCTGGCCAGCAGGCGGCGGATGATCTCGGGGGAAAAGCGGTGCCGGATGATCCGCCCGGGATTTCCGGCGACGATGGCATAGGGAGGCACATCCCGGGTCACCACCGCGCGAGCGCCGATGATCGCTCCCGTGCCGACGCTCAGCCCATTGCGGACAAAGGCCCCGGCGCCGATCCAGACGTCATGGCCGATGGCGACGGGGGCCAGGCACTCGTGGGGCGATTTCCGGGCCTGCCTCATGGCCGGCCAGTGGTCCAGGGGCAGCCGCCCCCAGGCGAAGGGATGCGTCGTCACCCAGTCGGTCGGATGCTCGACGCCGCCGATGTCGCAATTGGGAGCGATGGAGCAATAGCGGCCGATGGTCGTGGGGGTCCACAGGCGGGTGTCCTCGGAGATATAGCTGTAGGCCCCGAGGAACAGCGCGTGTTCGGCCAGGACACCGGAGCGGATTTCCACCGGAGCCTCCGCCTGAAAGTGGGGCAGCGTCGATGTGTGATGGATCCGAATGCCCCGCGCCAGCGCCTCCAGGAAGTATCCCTGGTCGTCGATGTCCTCGCGGGGCGGCGCGGTCACCGCGTCCGGCTCCGGAACGAGCGCTTGGGCCGGCCCGATTGCGGCGGACGCGGCGGGCGGAGGCCTCTCTCCCCGGCTCCGCCCAGGCGGAACACCATGGAGCCGGTCAGCGTATTGGCCTCGGCCAGTTCCACGTCCAGCTTCTGGCCCAGTTGGAACGTCTTGCGGGTGCGCTTGCCCACCAGGCAATGGTGGACCTCGTCGTGGACGTAGAAATCCTCAGGGAGCGTCGAGATGGGCACCAGCCCGTCGGCCCCCGTCTGGTCCAGGGTGACGAACAGTCCGAACCGGGTGACGCCCGACACCTTGCCGGCAAAGGTGGCGCCCACCTTGTCCGCCAGGAAGGCGGTGACGTAGCGGTCCACCGCCTCGCGCTCGGCGGTGGCGGCGCGCCGTTCCGTCACCGAAATGTGCTCGCCCCATTCGGCGAACTCTGCGACTGCATCCGCAGGCAGCCCCCCCTCGCCCAGATGCAGCCCCGAGATCAGGGCACGATGAACCAGCAGGTCGGCATAGCGGCGGATGGGCGAGGTGAAGTGGGCATAGCGCGCCAGCCCCAGGCCGAAATGGCCGATATTCTCCGGGCTGTACTGGGCCTGGGCCTGGGAGCGCAGGATCACCTCGCTGACCAGATGGGAATTGGCGGTGCCCTCCACCGCTTCCAGGATGCGGTTGAAATGGGCGGGGCGCAGCACCTGACCCTTGGCCAGCTTCAGATCCATGGAGGAGAGGAATTCCCGCAATCCGTCCAGCTTCTCCTGACTGGGCAGGTCATGGATGCGGTACATGCAGGGCTTGTGAACCTTCTCCAGGGTCTCGGCGGCGCAGACATTGGCCATGATCATGAAGTCCTCGATCAGCCGGTGGCTGTCGAAGCGCTCGCGCTCGGTAATGGCCTCCACCTTGCCCTCGGGGGTGATGGTCACCTTGCGCTCGGGGATGTCCAGTTCCAGGACGCCGCGTTCCTTGCGCTCGCGGAACAACGCCGCCCAGGCGCCGTACAGCGGCTCGATCACCGGGGCCAGCAGCGGACCGGTCCTGTCGTCGGGAGTGCCGTCCTTGGCCGCCTGCACCTGGGTATAGGTCAGCCGCGCCACCGAGCGCATCATTCCGCGCACGAAACGATGGTGCAGCTTGTTGCCGAGAGCGTCCAGCCAGAAATGCACCGCCATGCACGGGCGGTCCTCGTCGGGCTTCAAGGAACACCAGCCGTTGGACAGTTCCTCGGGCAGCATGGGCACCACCCGGTCGGGGAAATAGACCGAATTGCCGCGCTTGAAGGCTTCCTTGTCCAGGGAATCACCGGGCCGCACGTACCAGGAGACGTCGGCGATGGCGACCATGCAGTGCCAGCCGCCGGGATTCTTGGGGTCGGGATCGGGCTCGGCGAACACCGCATCGTCGAAATCGCGGGCGTCCTCGCCGTCGATGGTCACCAGGGGAATGGAGCGCAGATCGGTGCGCTCGTTCATGGGGGCCGGTCCCTCGGCTGCGGCCTGCTGCAGCGCGGCCTCTGGGAATTCAAAGGGAACGTCGTTGGTGTGTATGGCCACCAGGCTGACCGAGCGCGGCGCGCCCAGCAGGCCCATGCGCTCCTTCACCGAGGCGGTGCGCATGCCGTAAAGCCGTCCCGGCATGATGTCGGCCAGCACCAGTTCGCCGGCCTTGGCGTCACCGGTCTCGCCCCGGGGCACCATATACTCGGCCTTTTCCTTGCGCGAGGTGGGGCGCAGCCGGCCCGAGCCGTCGGGATTGGGCTCGAACACGCCCAGCACCCGGGCACGGGCCTCGCCGATGATGCGGATGGCGCGGGCCTCGTAGACGTCCTCGCCGCGCACTCGCTTCAGCTTGGCCAGCACCCGGTCGCCCACGCCCACCGCCGCCTCGCCCGCCCGGAACGGCGCCATGAAGATGCGCGGCGGGCGGCCCTCGCCCTCGTAGTTCAAGGGACGCGCCAGCAATTCGCCGTCGCTGTCGGTGCCGATGATCTCCACCACGCCCACGTCGGGCAGGGTGCCGGGACTGGCGAAGCGCCGCTTCTGGCCGCGCTCCACCACGCCTTCCCGCTCCAGCTCCTTCAAGATGGCCTTGAGGTCGATCTTGTCCGAGCCCCGCAGGTTGAAGGCCCGCGCCAGTTCGCGCTTGCCCACCCTTCCCGGCTGGGATCGGATGAAGTCGAGAATTTCCTGCTTGGACGGAATCGGGACGATCTTGGGCTTTTTCATGCCGCCAGCCTATAGGCCCGGAGGCCCGGGAGCAAGGAAAGCCCCCTTGACGGGCATCAAGGGGGCTTTCCCTTCCGCCATGCTCTGATGGCCCCTTGAAGGAGCACACCCCATGGCCAAGCCCGAGGTATTCCGCATCAGCCTGGACGACGCCGCCGCCGATTCCACCTTCCGGCGCTTTACCGCCGCCATATGCGGCGAGACCGGGCATGGCCGCCACGCGGTGCTGGTCCAGTCGGCCGAGGGGCCGCGGCTTCTGCTGCAGAACAGCGGGCGCTGCCTGGATGCGGATACGCCGTGGCGCATGACCCGCGAGGTGCTAGCCCCGGTCTTCCTGTTCGACGACCAGGTGGAATGGGTGGCGCTGTTTCCCATGGACGACTGGCAGATGCGTTGCGACGCGGCGCTGGAGGCCTCGTTCACCGCCGACAAGCCATGGTCCCGCCTGCTGGCCGAGGAATTGCTGGCCGAACTGCCTGGGGTCCCCCACCTGATCGTCTCGCGCTGAGCCGCCAAGCTTGACGGGGCGGCCCCACCCGTCTACTCAATCTCCCAAATCGACCACGCCCAAGCGGAGAGCCCCCATGGCCTCGTACCAGTACGTCTATGTCATGAAGAACCTGACCAAGGCCTATCCCGGCGGGAAGGAAATCATGAAGGGGCTGACCCTCAGCTTCCTGCCCGGCGCCAAGATCGGCGTGCTGGGCGTCAACGGCGCGGGCAAGTCGACCCTGTTGAAGATCATGGCCGGCATCGACAAGGAATACGGCGGCGAAGCCTGGGCGGCCGAGGGCGTCAAGATCGGCTATCTGGCGCAGGAACCCCATCTGGACCCCGCCAAGGACGTCATGGGCAACGTCATGGAGGCGGTGGCCGAGACCAAGGCCCTGCTGGACCGTTTCGAGGAAGTCTCGGCCAAGTTCGCCGAGGAGCTTTCCGACGACGAGATGAACGACCTGATCGCCGAACAGGGCGAGTTGCAGGAAAAGATCGACCATCTCAATGCCTGGGACCTGACGCGGACCATCGAGATCGCCATGGACGCGCTGCGCTGCCCGCCGGGCGATGCCGACGTCACCACCCTGTCGGGCGGTGAGCGCCGCCGCATCGCCCTGTGCCGCCTGCTGCTGTCGCACCCCGACATGCTGCTGCTGGACGAGCCCACCAACCATCTGGACGCCGAATCGGTGGCCTGGCTGGAGCGCTTCCTGGAGGATTACTCCGGCACGGTGGTGATGATCACCCACGACCGCTACTTCCTGGACAACGTCACCGGCTGGATTCTGGAACTGGAGCGCGGCCACGGCATCCCCTACGAGGGCAACTACACCTCGTGGCTGGAGCAGAAGGGCAAGCGCCTGGAGCAGGAAGAGCGGGAAGAGACCGCCCGCATGCGCGCCATCCGCGACGAGTTGGAATGGGTGCGGTCCAGCCCCAAGGCTCGCCAGACCAAGAGCAAGGCCCGTATCAGCGCCTTCGAGGATCTGGTGGCCAAGTCCCAGGAAAAGGCCACCGGCCCCGCCGTCATCTCCATCCCCCCCGGCCCGCGCCTGGGCGGCAAGGTGATCGAGGCCGAGAACGTCTCCAAGGCGTTCGGCGACAACCTGCTGTACGAGAACCTGAACTTCCGCCTGCCCCCGGGCGGCATCGTCGGCATCATCGGCCCCAACGGCGCCGGCAAGACCACCCTGTTCCGCATGATCACCGGCCAGGAGCAACCCACCACCGGCAGCTTCACCGTGGGCGAGACCGTGGTGCTGGGCTATGTGGACCAGAGCCGCGATTCGCTGGATCCCGACAAGACCGCCTTCGAGGAAATCTCCGACGGCCAGGAGGAAATCGATCTCGGCAAGCGCAAGATCAACGCCCGCGCCTATGCCGGCCTGTTCAACTTCAAGGGCGCCGACCAGCAGAAGAAGGTGGGCGTGCTGTCGGGCGGCGAGCGCAACCGCGTCCATCTGGCCAAGATGCTGAGCCGTCCCGCCAACGTCATCCTCCTGGACGAACCCACCAACGATTTGGACGTGGAGACCCTGTCGGCGCTGGAAGACGCCCTGGCGGAATTCCCCGGCTGCGCCGTGGTCATCAGCCACGATCGCTTCTTCCTGGACCGCATCGCCACCCACATCCTGGCCTTCGAGGGCGATTCCCAGGTGGTGTGGTTCGAGGGCAACTACCAGGATTACGAGGCGGACCGTCACCGCCGCCTGGGGACCGACGCCGACCAGCCGCACCGCATCAAGTACAAGCCGCTGAAGCGTTAGGACGCGCCCCATGTCAAAGCATACGGTCATCGCCGCCGCCTGCGCCCTGTTGCTGGCGGCGGGGACCGGCGCCTGGTTCCTGGCGGGCCGCACCCCGGCCTCCGGCGGCGACGAGCTGGCGGCGGTGCCGGGCGACGGCCTGGTCACCTTCGCCCGCATCCAGACCGAGATGAACCGCGCCGGGGCCGGGCGCCCCGCCCTGCCCGCCGACGCCAATGCCGACAAGCTGGAAGCCATCGGCGGCGCGCTCAGGGAGTTCCTGGCCGGCAACACGGTCAAGGCCTCCAACATGCTCGACGACATCGATGCCGAGATCGACCTTCGGGTCCCCACCGACGAGCAGGTGGCCGCCGACCCGCTGCTGGCCGACAAGGAGGAATGGCTGGTCAGCTATTTCGAATTGCTGCCCGACGCCCCCCAGGGCAAGGGCGTCAAGGCCGACACCTATGTCTTCATCCGCTATGCCCTGACGCTCCGCAAGGTCGAGGCCATCCTGCTGGCCGAGACCATGCCGTCCACCAAGGGCTATGATCTGGTGGCCCGCAAGTCCGAACCCGAACCCTCGGTGTTTGACGGCATGAACCTGCGCTTTCCCTGCCGGATCGTCACCAACCACCGCGCCCTGCTGGAAGAGGCCGCCAAGCGCATGGGACCTCTCATGGGCGGGCCGCTGACCGATTGCCCCACGCCCAAGGGCCGCGAATCCGACTTCAACCTGCTGGAGCGTATCGCCCGCGATCCGGCCGGCGCCCTGACCTCGGTCAGCAATGGCCACGGCCATTTGCCGCGCGATCTCAAGACACCGCTGATGACCGCCGCCGCCAAGGGCCGTTTGGCCGACGTGGAAAAGGCCATGAAGGCCGGGGCCGACCCCCACCGGGCCGATGCCCGCGGCCGCACGGCGCTCCACTACCTTTTGGGCAATCAGACCCTGCCGGCCGACGAGCGGGCCCAGGCGATCAAGCTCCTATACTGATGCCCCCCTCCCTTGAAGGGACTTCCCCCTGCCCCAATCTGTGAGGGGGAGAGCCTGAAGATCCCATAGCGAGGGAGGGTGCGCATGATCGTCAAGACCATCTTGAAATCCAAGGCCCGAGGCGGAGGGATCATCTCCGTCACCCCCGAGGCCAGTATCGGCGACGCCGCCCGTCTGCTGGCCCAACACAAGATCGGCGCCGTTCTGGTCATGAACGGCGACCGGGTGGCGGGAATCCTGTCGGAACGCGATATCGTCCGAGGCCTGGCCGACGCGGTGGACGTCTGCATCACCGCCAAGGTGCGGGACCTGATGACCGCCGAGGTCTTCGTCTGCCACGAGGACGACACCGTCGAACGTCTGATGGAGATCATGACCGCCAAGCGCATCCGTCACTTGCCGGTGATGGACAACAACGGCGACGTGGCCGGCATCGTCACCATCGGCGACGTGGTGAAGTCCCGGCTGGACGAAACCAAGATGGAAGCGGAATCCCTGCGCGATTACGTGATGGCGGGGCGCTGAGGCCCGTCAGGTGATGACTCAGGCCTAGCGCAGTTGCCATTCCTGCGCCGGGCCCGAGGACAGCCCAAAGCGGAAGTGCGGGCACTCGCCATCCCGGTCGTCCTGGCCCTCCAGCCTGGCCGTCGCGTTGCAGCAGCGCTCCAGCGTGAAGTAGCGGCAGGCATGGCAGCGAATGGCGAGGACAGGCCGCTCGGACAGGGCCGCGGTGGCAAGCATCTACGTATTTCCCCCAGTGACTCGCTACGATCTACCTTGCCCGGTCACCCAGCTCAATAGGGTCCCCACCCGAAGAAGGCGAAATTTCATCGCATTCATACTTTTGCACCGGGTTCTCTTCCATGAAGGACTTCACACAAGCACCCGCCCTGCCGATCGTGGCTGGGACCCGGCTTCTCAGGCGGCGGCGGTGACGCCTTTCAGGAAGTTTTGAAGCTCCTGGCGCTGGGCCTGCCATTGGGCCTCCTCCTCCCGCTCCTGGCGGCGGATTTCGGGATGGTCGCGCAGCTGGTGCAGATAGCGCATGAGATAGGGCATGTGCCCGGCCCTCTCCTGCTCGGACCGCCCCAGGCTGGTGCTGAACCGCTCGAGAAAATGGGAGGTGACCCGTCCGAACACACGGTGGACGCTCAGGGTCAGGAACTCCCCCCAATTGGCGGCATATTGCTGATGCGCCAGCAGCAGGTAGTCACGCAATGCCCCTTCGCGCGCTTTTTGCTGAAACACGCGGGGCTCCATCTCCTGCTCGTACAGATCCTGGCAGCGCTGCCAACCGGCATGCAGCGCGCCGGCCAGGTCGCGGGTGGGATCGAACAGGGATTTCAGCGTCTCGATCTCTACATTGCCGATGCGCGGCAGGTCATAGGCCTCGGGCGTGGGGGGCTGCAGCATCTCGCGCAGAATCCTGGTCGTCTCCTTGACCTGGAAGACGCGGCTGCCGTCGTCGCGGACCCGCTCCACCAGCCGCATCTCGTCCCAGGCCAGGCGCCACCGCTCCAGCAGATCCTCGGCCAGGGGATTATCCACGTATTCCCAGAAGCTCTCGCTGTCGACGACCTTCCAGTCGCAGCGTGACGTCATCTGGCGCAACCGGCGGCTCTTCAGCAGCTCGGGCATGATCAGGCGCTCGACCACCCGGCGGAAGCGATCCGCGAATTCGGGCGACAGGAAGAAGGGCGGCGGCAGCTTGCGGCTGACACAGGCATTGCGCTTGTGAAAGACCACCAGCACCTCGTCGATCCGCCGGGCCACCGCCTCGGCGCACAGGACCTCGAACGTCGCGTAGCCGCCGTGCGGCGGGGGAAGCTCGGCCTGGGTATAATGCAGGCGGTTCAGCAGGTGGGCCAGGTGGGGCGGCAGGCTGTACTCCACGTCCTGAGTGGCGACAGGCACCACCGTGGCCCCCGCTTCGGACTCGGATGACCGGTCCAAGGACGGCTGGATGGCGGCGGGAGACATTCTACGACCCATGGCGTGATCCTCTGTCAAAATGTGGTCTAGCAGCGAGATGCGGGTGAAGTTCAGCAAGGCCGAGGCGACGTCCCGCCGGGCCCCGGAATCGACGGCCACCAGATAGCGCCGCCGCAGCAGGTGGATACGGTCGGCAATGGCATCATGCCCGTCGCGATGGGCGTAAAAGCTGGGGCAGCCGATGCCGGACAGCAGATCCTCCTCGCGGCTGAAATGCTCGGACATCAAGCCGACGAGATCACGCATGGCGTCGGCGACTCCATCATCGTCCCCGCCCTCCAATCCGGCCTCCAGGCTGTTGAGCAATTCGAGCATGGCCCGGTGCTCGGCATCCAAATCGGCAACACCGATAGACATGGCCTCTTGCCACTGAACGGCCATAGCGCACCCCCAACAGCGAAGTCCCTCGCAAGTTAACGAGCGACAACATCGCATCGAAATTGAGTCTTTTGCTCAACATACCAAGGTATGTAGGGATTTCACCCCAATACCAATGGATGGAAGGCGATAATGTTCTTTATCGTGTTTTTATGTAGCAATCGGTGACGCGAACTACAATCGGGTCAAGACCTGAAATATTCCCGACACAACTTTACGCATATACAACCACACATCCGGGAGTACTTAAAAAAACCCTCCTCTTTCCGCCGCCTGGGCAGGCGTGTACCCTTGGGACCGGCCGGTTACGCACGGGAGGAAACGGTGGGCACCATCTATGTGGCCAGGAGCAAGGGATTGCAGACCTGGGGGGCCGATGTGGGCCTTGGAAAGAATCTCTACGCCATCGGCTATGTGGAGGATGGAGCGCCGGAAGACCTTCTGGCCGCCGGGCTGGCGGGCGAGAAGGACTGGGTCCTGGTCAAGACCCACCAGGCCGCGGACGGCACCGACGAGGCCGCCCTGCTGGAACGCCTGGGCCGTAAGGAGAAGCTGGTGGACCCCACCTATTATCCCCGCATTCGCGGCGCCAGGGGGCTGGTCAAGGTGGACCCGGTCAAGGTGGAAAATTCCATGCGCATCCGCAAGGCGCTGGAAACCGGCCAAGAGCCCAAGGACATCAAGGTCAAGCCGGCCGACATCGCCCAATACCTGATCAACAACGCCCTGGGGTGATTCCCCAGAGTATCCGTTTTATGCGGCTACAGCATCCGTTCGCGGATATGGGCCAGCAACCCGGCCGAGCCGGCCTCGATCATGTCCAGAACCCGCTCGAAACCGCCACCTTGGCCGTAATAGGGATCGGGCACGTCCTTGAGCCCCAATTGCGGCGCGAAGGACAGGAACAGCGCCAGCCGGTCGCGGCGCTCGGGCGGGCAGGCCCGCGCCATCAGGTCAAGGTGCCCCCGATCCATGGCCAGCAGCAGATCGAACTCCTCGAAATCGCTTTTCTTCAACTGTCGGGCCCGCAGGTCCTGCAGTTCGTAGCCACGCCGCCGGGCCGCCTCGGCGGAGCGGGAATCGGGGGGCTCGCCCACGTGATAGGCGTGCGTCCCGGCGGAATCGACGCCGATGCGCTCCGCCAGTCCCTCGGCCGCCACCAGGGCGCGGAACACGCCGTCCGCGGTGGGTGAGCGACAGATATTGCCGGTGCACACGAACAGAACCTTGACCAATGACCTCACTCCCGCCTGCAGCCCGACGCCCCGTGTCTGGCCGGGTCGGATGGTACGCCAGCCCGGGTCCGGGGTCAAAATTCTCAGGCGGCGCGCTGCATCGCCAGGGCATTGCGGGCGGCCCCGGCCAGCCGGGTCCGCAGGTCCCGCCCCTCCCCCAGGGCAGCGGGCAACAGAGCCGCCAGGTCCGGCGAGGAGAGCACGTCCACCACCAGCATGATCCGATCCCGGTCGCTGGGATTGACGACCTTGTGAGGGAAATTGAAATCGCCCGTCCAAGCCTGGCCCTCGGGATAAGCCACCGCGAGATGGCCGAGCAGGGTATAGGCCTGGGGCGGGGCATGGATGGGCACCAGCAGGCGGCATTCCTTGTCCTGGATGGACTGGGGCTCGAAATGCCAGTCCAGCACGTGCCCCGGCCCCTGCCTCATGTAATGGGCGCGCACCAGTGCCCCGGGCAGGCGCGAGAGAAAGCCGGCCGCGGCGGGAATTGCTTGGGCCAATGGAGCGAGAACGACCTCTCCGCCCGACCATCCCGTCAGGGGAATGGACGTCCAGCTTCCGTCGCAGGAGCCGAAGCAATGCCGCTCCTCCTGGGCCAGCGTCGCATCCAGGCGGTCGAATTCGGCAGCCAAGGCCCCGTGATCGCAGGCGATGTCGGCCGGACCATGCAGGACGAGCCCGCTCCCCATGGTCATGGCCTGCCAGGGAAGCAGCGGTTCGGGAGCAGGCCGCACAACCTCACTCGCTTCAGTAACAGCCATAACAGACCTCCGGTTGTCTTTACTGCGAATACATCATTCATGATGATGTGCCTGATGATAATTTCAAGCTAATGATTGCCGTTACGCGGTCTTGACCACTCAAGTCCGCTCGGGTTCCATGGACCTTTCCCCAGCGGCAGGAGTCTCCCATGCCCTCCCTTCCCGGCAATGGAACCATCGTCGTCCTGACCGGCGCCGGAATTTCCAAGGAATCCGGCCTGGACACCTTCCGCGACAAGGACGGCATCTGGGCCAAGGTCCGCATGGAGGACGTGGCGACGCCCGACGGCTTTCGCCGCGACCCGGCCAAGGTGCACGCCTTCTACAATGCGCGGCGGCGCAATCTGGCCGAGGGCGGCGTCGCCCCCAACGCGGCCCACGCCGCCCTGGCCCGGCTGGAGAGGGAGTGGCCGGGCGAAGTGCTGCTGGTGACCCAGAACATCGACGACCTACACGAGCGGGCCGGGTCGGAAAACCTGATCCACATGCATGGCGAGCTGCTGAAGATCCGTTGCGTCAAATGCGCCCGGCCCTTCGCCTGGACCCGGGACCTGGGGATCGAGGACAAGTGCCCCGATTGCTACCGCGTCGGCTCGCTGCGCCCCCATGTGGTGTGGTTCGGCGAGGTGCCGCTGCACATGGAGCGCATTTTCGAGGCACTGGCCCAATGCGCCCTGTTCCTGTCCATCGGCACCTCGGGCCATGTCTACCCGGCGGCGGGCTTCGTCCAGACGGTGCGAGGGCTGGGCCGCGCCCAGGCGGTCGAGCTTAATCTGGAGCCCTCGGAAGGGGCGTCGCTGTTCCACGAATCCCGCCTGGGGCCTGCCTCCCGCCTAGTTCCCGCGTTCGTCGAGGATCTGCTGTCACGCTAACCGCTCTTGACTCCTGACGCGATATGAGTAGCCATGTGCCGTCATTTCTAAGGGGGACACCTGATATGACGGCCCATGGCGGAGACGGAAAGTCCCGCAACGTCGCCGGCCTGATGCTCGCCGCCATCGGCGTGGTGTTCGGCGACATCGGCACCAGCCCGCTCTATGCCATGAAGGAAACCTTCAGCGGCCCGCATGCCGTTGCCATGGACAAAGGCAACATCCTGGGCGTGCTGTCCCTGGTGTTCTGGGCCATCACCATCATCGTGTCGTTCAAATACGTCATCATCATCATGCGCGCCGACAATCGCGGCGAGGGCGGGTCCTTGGCGCTGCTGGCCCTGGTCAGCCACGCCGCCGAGAGCAACCGCCGCCTGTCGCTGATGGTCAGCGCCCTGGGCATCTTCGCCGCCGCCCTGTTCTACGGCGATTCCATCATCACGCCGGCCATCTCGGTGCTGTCGGCGGTGGAGGGATTGCAGGTCGCCGCCCCTCACCTGGAACAATGGGTCGTCCCATTGACCATCGTCATCCTGTTCGTGCTGTTCGCCATCCAGAGCCACGGCACCGACCTGGTGGGCAAGATGTTCGGCCCGGTGATGCTGGTATGGTTCCTGACCCTGGCCATCTTAGGAATCCGCAACCTGTCGCACGCCCCCAGCGTGCTGGCGGCGCTGAGCCCCCATTACGCCATCTCCTTCCTGTTCCGCGAGGGATGGCACGCCTTCCTGGCCCTGGGCTCGGTGGTGCTGGCGGTGACCGGGGCCGAGGCGCTTTACACCGACATGGGCCATTTCGGCCGCCTGCCCATCCGGCTGGCCTGGTACCTGCTGGTGCTGCCCGCCCTGATCCTGAACTATTTCGGCCAGGGCGCCCTGCTGATCTACAATCCCGAAGCCATCGCCAACCCGTTCTTCAATCTGGCCCCGGCCAGCCTGGCCCTGCCCCTGGTGATCCTGGCCACCCTGGCCACGGTGATCGCCTCGCAGGCGGTGATCTCGGGCGCCTTCTCGGTGACGCGCCAGGCCATCCAGCTGGGCTTCCTGCCGCGCATGGAGATCATTCACACCTCGGAAGAGGAAATGGGGCAGATCTACCTGCCCTTCGTGAACTGGCTGCTCATGTGCATGGTCATGGTCCTGGTGGTGGGCTTCAAGACCTCGTCCAACCTGGCCGCCGCCTATGGCGTGGCGGTGACCGGCACCATGGTGATCGACGCCCTGCTGGTCGGCACGGTGATGCTGCTGATCTGGAAGTGGAATCCGCGCAAGGTGAAATGGCTGATCGGCGGCTTCCTGGTGGTGGATCTGGCCTTCTTCCTGGCCAATTCCATCAAGATCCCGGACGGCGGCTGGTTCCCCCTGGTGGTCGGCGGATTGCTGTTCACCATCCTCACCACCTGGAAGGACGGCCGCAAGCGCCTGCTGGCGCGCCTGAAGGCCGACGCCCTGCCGGTAGAGGACTTCCTGGCCTCGCTGTCGGACCGGGTGCCGCGCGTGCCCGGCACCGCGGTGTTCCTGACCGGCACCTCCGAGGGCGTGCCCATCGCCCTGCTGCACAACATGAAGCACAACAAGATCGTCCACGAGCGCGTGGTGCTGCTGACCGTCATCGTCGAGGAAGTGCCCTTCGTGCCCGAGGAGCGGCGGCTGGAAAACCGGCTGCTGGCGCCCAACTTCCACCGGGTGTTCCTGCGCTACGGCTTCATGGAGAGCCCGAACATCCCCAAGGCCCTGGCCCATGCCCGCACCGACCAGCTGGGCTTCTTCTACGAGCCCATGTCGGTGTCCTACTTCGTCTCGCGGGAAACGCTGCTGCCCACCGAAAAGCCGGGGCTCCGGGGCTTGCGCGACACCCTGTTCGCCACCCTGGCCCGCATGGCGACCAGCGCCATGGACTTCTTCCATCTCCCCAGCAATCGCGTCGTCGAGCTGGGCAGTCAGATCGAGATCTAGGCCATGGAGACTCCCGCCACCGAAAAGCCCGCCGGCGAGAAGTCCGGCACCGAAAAAATCGGCGTCAAGCGCCTGGGAGCCCTGTCCCTGGCCGCCATCGGCGTGGTCTACGGCGATATCGGCACCAGCCCGCTCTATACGCTGAAGGAGTGCTTCGACCCCGACCACGGCATTCCGTCCTCGCCGGAAAACGTCATCGGCATCGCCTCCCTGGTGTTCTGGGCCATCATCCTGGTGGTCACCATCAAATACGTGCTGTTCGTCATGCGTGCCGACAACCGGGGCGAGGGCGGCATCCTGGCCCTGCTGGCCCTGGCCATCCGCGCCACCGGCGGCGATCGCGGCCTGGTGGGACCGCTGGTGGGGCTCGGCCTGTTCGGCGCCGCCCTGTTCATCGGCGACGGCATGATCACCCCAGCCATCTCGGTCCTGTCGGCCATCGAGGGCCTCGAGGTGGGGACCCCGTTCTTCGCGCCCTATGTGGTGCCGCTGACCCTGATCGTGCTGGTGGCGCTGTTCACCATCCAGAGCCACGGCACCGAGCTGGTCGGGCGCCTGTTCGGCCCGGTGATGGTGGTGTGGTTCCTGACCATCGCCGCCCTGGGCCTGACCGAGGTGGTGGGACATCCGCACATCCTGATGGCGGTCAACCCGGCCTATGGCCTGACCTTCCTGTTCACCCACGGATGGATCGCCTTCGTGGTCATGGGCTCGGTGGTGCTGGCGGTGACCGGCGGCGAGGCGCTTTACGCCGACATGGGCCATTTCGGCAAGCTGCCCATCCAGATGGCGTGGTTCGCCCTGGTGCTGCCGGCGCTGACGCTGAACTATTTCGGCCAGGCGGCCCTGATCCTCGACAATCCCGAGGCCGCCCGGAACCCGTTCTACATGCTGGTGCCGGGCTGGGGCCTTTATCCCATGGTGATCCTGGCCACCCTGGCCACGGTGATCGCCAGCCAGGCGGTGATCTCGGGCGTGTTCTCGCTGTCGCGCCAGGCGGTACAACTGGGCTACTCGCCCCGTCTCGATATCCGCCACACCTCGGACGAGGAAGAGGGGCAGATCTATATCCCGCGCGCCAATTGGGGATTGCTGCTGGGTATCGTCGCCCTGGTGGTCGGCTTCAAGAGTTCCAGCAATCTGGCCGCCGCCTACGGCATCGCGGTGACCGGCACCATGGCCGCCACCACCATCCTGGCGCTGGTGGTGGCCCACCGCTCGTGGAACTGGCCGCTGTGGCTGTGCCTGGGCCTGGGCGCGGTGTTCCTGGCGGTGGATCTGGGCTTTCTGGGCGCCAACCTGCTGAAGGTCACCCAGGGCGGCTGGTTCCCCCTGGCGGTGGGGCTGGGCATGCTGCTGCTGATGGCCACCTGGCGCAAGGGGCGCGACATCCTGTCGCGGCGCCTCGCCGACGGCGCCCTGCCGCTGGACATGTTCATGCAGCAGCAGAAGGACTCGACCTCGATCCTGCGGGTGCGTGGCACCGCCGTGTTCATGACCGGAGGCACCGACACGGTGCCCATCGCCCTGCTGCACAATCTCAAGCACAACAAGGTGCTGCACCAGCGAGTGGTGTTCCTGACGGTGATCACCGAGGACATTCCCCGCGTTTCCGCCCGCGACCGGGTGGTGGTGGAGGGGCTGGCCGAGGGCTTCTACCGCATCACCGTGCGCTACGGCTTCTTCCAGGAGCCGGACATTCCCAAGGTGCTGCGCCTGTGCAAGGCCTTCGGCCTGGAATTCGAGATGATGGACACCTCGTTCTTCCTGGGGCGCGAGACGCTGGTGCCGTCCACCCATCCCGAGATGCCCGAATGGCGCGAGCGCCTGTTCGTCATCATGAGCCGCAACGCCGTTTCGGCCACCGACTTCTTCCGCATTCCGGCGGGTCGCGTGGTGGAACTGGGCATCCAGGTCCAGCTGTAGCCATAAAAAGGCCCCCCGCCGGCCAGGCGGGGGGCTTGTTCCCGTCCCTGGGATCAGGCGACGGTCTCGACCTTGCCTTCCAGATCCATCAGCAGCAACTCCACCGCCAGGGTGGGATGCTTGGCATTGATGGCCGTGCGCAGCGCCCGCAGCTTGGCGGTGTGGGAAGCGGTCTCGGTGGCCGCGTCCTTGGCCGAATCCGGCCCCAGGAACACCTTGTAGGCGCCGCAATCGCGGTGATCCATCACGATGACCTTCTGGATGTGGTGCAGGTCCAGGGCGACCTGGACATGGTCCCAGAAGGTCTGGCCCCAGGACAGGTTCTTGTCCTGCAGCACCCCCAGCGAAGCGCCGGCCAGCACCACATGGTCGTACTTGTTGGTCATGGCCCGCCCATCCATGTAGCGGACGATGTCGTCCATCAGGCGATAATCCATGCAAGACAGCAGCAGGGCCTCGGTCCCGCCGGCGGCAAGGCTGATGCTCGGCTTGAAATTGACCCAAAGGGCGGCGCCGGCCCCCAGGGCCAGCTTGACGAATCCCCGGCGGGACAGGTCCTTGAAGGCATCGGTGCAGCAATCGGACATCTTGGCGTTTCCTTTCGGGTTGACCGCTCCGGGCGGCATGGGCCCGGAGGAGCCGTTCCATGCGGCCAGGAAAGCTTAGTCCAATCGTATGGGCCTTTAAAGCGGCGCCACATCCGCACGTTCAGATAATCTTGGCTTCCTCGTCGCCGGAAAAAACCCCCGACACTCCCGACAGGTAAGAGCGCATGGACCGGCGATCCAGCAGCTTGTCCTGGGCGGCGGGCGGCAGGTCGGTGAAGGCGATCAGGCGCTTTTCCACCAGCACCGCCACCAGATCCTCGACCACGCGGATAAAAGCGAGGTCAGAGGCGAGAAAGCGGGCGGAGCCGCGCTCGGTCCCGGTGTCGCGGAACAGGAAGTCCAGCACGTCGGGATGGCTGGCCGGCAAGCTTTCGGCTGCGACCTCGGTGGCGTGTTCGGACAATCCGACCACACGGCCGAGGGCATCGCGGCTGACATAGGGCATGGCGTCATTCCTTGGGCGAGACCCGATGCGCGAGGTTACCCCATAGCCCGCATCGGGTCGCCGGCAAAAACAACCCTGACGAAAGATATGGTTACAGAGTGATTCAAAGCGTGGGCGGACTTTGGCCGTGGCGGCATGGTTGAATTGACCATCAGCAATCCCCACCCTGGCGAAAGGGTGGACCATCGGGGAGGCGTCCCATGCGCACACTGGTCTGGTCCGAGCATTTCGCCCTGGGTCACGAAAGAATAGACCGCGAACACCAGCGCCTTCTCGAGCTCTCCGCACAAATCGAAGCAAAGGCGGAAACTTCCATCAGCATCGAGGATGTTCTGCCGCTGTGCCGTGATTTTTTCCGCCTGCTGGTCGCCCATTGCTTCTATGAGGAGCAATTGCTGCGCAAGCTGCCTCGGGACCGCTTCGGCGCCCATGTGGACGAGCATTGCGGCGGCCACGCTCGCTTGATCAAGCAGGCGCAGACCGTCCTGACCGGGCAGATTCCCAGCGGGTTCGAGAGTCTTCCGGCCTTTCTCGGCGCCTATTTCGAGCTGATGCACGATCTTCTGGTCGACGACACCGAACTGGTCGGCGCCCTGATCCGCGAGGGCTATCACCACCCTGGGGCGCCCGGGGCGGAGACCGGTTGGCGGGGCGAAATCGGCGTGCACCCGGTTTGACAACCGGGCGCCGTGGGTGTAGCCATCGGGCATGGCTCCACCTCCCCTCCTCGCGCTCCGCGACGTTCGTCTGACCTTCGGCGGCACCCCGCTTTTTGAAGGCGTCACCACCTGGGTCGCCAAGGGCGACAAGACCTGTCTGGTCGGCCGCAACGGCTCGGGCAAGTCGACGCTGCTCAAGGTCCTGGCCGGCGAGATTCTGCCTGATTCCGGCGAACGCTTCGTCCAGCCCGGCGCCTCCATCGCCGTGCTGCCCCAGGACCCCATCATCCTGGCCCCCACCATCGCCGACTATGTGGCGCAAGGATTGCCGCCCGCCGAGCGCGACCAGATGTATCGGGTCGACGCGGTACTGGATGCCGTGGGCATCGACGGCGCCCGCGACCCCGTGGCGCTGTCGGGTGGCGAGGGACGCCGGGCCGCCCTGGCCCGCGCCCTGGTGGGCCAGCCCGACGCCCTGCTGCTGGACGAGCCCACCAACCATCTGGACCTGCCCACCATCTTGTGGCTGGAGGAATGGCTGTCGTCCTATGGCGGCGCCCTGGTGATGATCAGCCACGACCGCCGCTTCCTGGAGACGGTGTCGAAACAGACCCTGTGGCTGGAGCGGGGCGTGGTGCGCCGCGCCGAGTTCGGCTTCGAGAAGTTCCCCGCCTGGCAGGACGAGGTCTTCGCCGCCGAGGAGGCGGAGCTGGCCCGCATGAATACCCGCATGCGCCAGGAGATGCACTGGCTGGCACGCGGCGTCACGGCGCGCCGCAAGCGCAACATGGGCCGCCTCAGGGCCTTGCAGGGCCTGCGCAGCGAGCGGGCCGAGCGCAAGTCCCAGGTGCTGGCCGCCGGCCGTCAGGTCAATCTGGCCACGGATTCCGGCGACCTGTCCGGCCGCCTGGTGATCGAGGCGGAAAACGTCACCAAGGCGTTCGGCGACAAGCGCATCTGCCAGGATTTCTCCACCCGCATCCTGCGCGGCGACCGGGTGGGGCTGATCGGCCCCAACGGCGCCGGCAAGACCACGCTGCTGCGCATGCTGACCGGGGAACTGGCCCCCGATGGCGGCGTGGTGCGCCTAGGGACCAATCTGGAGACCGCCTATTTTGACCAGCGCCGCGCCGCGCTCGACCCCGACAAGAGCGTCTGGGACACCCTGACCGACGGCCGCGGCGACAATGTCTGGGTGCGGGGCACCCCCCAGCACGTGGTCGGCTACATGAAAGACTTCCTGTTCTCCGAGGCCCAGGCCCGCACCCCGGTCCGCGCCCTGTCGGGCGGCGAGCGCAACCGCCTGCTGCTGGCAAAGCTGCTGGCCAAGCCCTCCAACCTGCTGATCCTGGACGAGCCGACCAACGATCTCGACATGGAGACCCTGGACCTGCTGGAAGAGGTGCTGGCCGATTACGACGGCACCCTGCTGGTGGTCAGCCACGACCGCGACTTCCTCGACCGTCTGGTGACCAGCGTCATCGCCGTGGAGGGCGACGCAGAGGTCTCGGAATATGTGGGCGGCTATTCGGACTATCTGCGCCAGCGGCCCGCCAAGCCGGCCAATGCCGCGCCCAAGCCGCCTTCCAAGCCCCAGGCCCAGCCTAAGCCCCAAAGCGCCCGCACCCGCCTGTCCTACAACGAGCAGCGGGAACTGGACCAGCTTCCCAGCCGCATCGATAAACTGACGGCGGAGATCGCCAAGCTGGAGACCGACCTGGCCGATCCCGCCCTCTATGCCAAGGATGCCGCCCGCTTCCAGACGCTGGCCGCCCGCGCCGAGGCGGCCCGCGCCGAGCTGGATGACGCCGAGGTACGCTGGCTGGAGCTGGAGGCCAAGCGGGAAGAGGCGGGGGGGAAGTGACCGTGCAAGATGTCATGCTGAGCGCCAGCGAAGCATCTTTCACCCGTGATGCCCGAAGCTCGTGCCTGAAAGATCCTTCGCCTATGGCTCAGGATGACATGGAGAGGTGCGCTCCATGACCCCCTCCTTCCGGAGCGCGGGCGTCCCGCCCGCATGGCCATGACCGCCCCCTCGCGCCTCACGCCCCTGGAATGGGCCTCGGCCACCCTGGTGGTCACCCTGTGGGGCCTCAATTTCGTGGCGGTGAAGACGGCCTTGGGCACCTTGCCGCCCTTCCTGCTGACCGCCTTGCGCTTCGCCTGCACCGCGCTGATCCTGGCGCCGTTCTTCCGCCCCAGCCGCGCCCAGTTGCCCGGCATCCTCCTGCTGGCCCTGTTGCTGGGGGTCGGGCATTTCGGCCTGATGTTCTTCGGTGTCGCCGGCATGGACGCCGCCACCGCCGCCATCGTCATCGAGCTGTCCATTCCCTTCTCCGCCATCCTGGCCTGGGCCTTCTTCGGCGAGGTGCTGGGAGTCTGGCGCAGCCTGGGGCTGGCGGTGTCGTTCATCGGCGTCGCCCTGCTGGCCGGCGAGCCCCACCTGCCCCGCCTCACGCCGTTCATCGCCGTGGTGGCCTCGGGCTTCGCCTGGGCCTTGGCCAATGTGGTGATCAAGCGCTTAGGCGCCATCAATCCCCTGGCGCTGAACGGTTGGATGGCCATGCTGGCCTCGCCCTTGCTGCTGGGCCTGTCGCTGGCGACGGAAAGCGGGCAGATGGAGGCGCTGGCCGCCACCGGGATCAAGGGCTGGAGCGGCGTGGCCTACACCATCGTCGGCTCGACCCTGATCGCCTATACTCTGTGGTATCGCCTGATCGCCCGTCACCCCATGAACCGGGTGGTGCCCTTCACCCTGCTGGGGCCGGTGGTGGGGCTGGCCGGTGGCGTGCTGCTGCTGGGCGAGCCGCTGACCTGGCACAAGCTGGTGGGCGGCGCCCTGACCGTGCTGGGCGTCGCCGTGGTGGAACTGCTGCCCGGCCGCGCCATCCACCGTGCGGAAGAACCGGAGCCCGGAACATGACCATCATTTCCCGCCCCTCGCCCAATTTCGAGCCGCGCCCGGCCGGGGCCATCGTCGACACCCTGGTGCTGCACTATACCGGCATGGAATCGGGCGAGGCGGCCCTGGCCCGGCTGTGCGACGCCCAAGCCAAGGTCAGCGCCCATTACGTCATCGAGGAAGACGGCCGCGTCTTCGCCCTGGTGCCCGAGGACATGCGCGCCTGGCACGCCGGCGCCTCGTCCTGGCGGGGCGAGCCAGACGTCAATTCCCGCTCCATCGGCATCGAACTGGTCAATCCCGGTCACGAATTCGGCTATCGCGCGTTTCCCGGGGCCCAGATCGAGTCGCTGATCCGCCTGTGCCGGGGAATCCTGGAGCGTCATCCCATTCCGGCCCGCAACGTGGTCGGCCATTCCGACGTGGCGCCCACCCGCAAGGAAGACCCGGGCGAGTTGTTCCCTTGGGCCGACCTGGCCGAGCGCCACGGTATCGGCCTGTGGCCGTGCGGCGAGCCCACGCCGCTGCCGCCCGAGCACGTGCTGCTGTCGGGCCTGGCCCATGTGGGTTACGACATCCACGATCCCAAGGCGACGCTGACCGCCTTCCAGCGCCATTTCCGGCCCTGGAAGGTGGACGGGCTGGTCGACGAGGAAAGCGTCGGCCGCCTGCGCTCGCTGCTCAGGATCGTGCGTTAGGCGCCCTTCTGGATCTTGAAGGTATAGACGCCGGCCTCCTGCTCCTGGCTGAGCAGGGTGTTACCGGTCTGGCGGCAGAAGGCGTCGAAATCGGCGACCGAGCCGGGATCGGTGGCGATCACTTCCAGCACCGCCCCCGCCGTCAGGTCCTTGATGGCCTTCTTGGCGCGCAGAATGGGCAGCGGGCAATTGAGGCCCTTCACGTCCAGAACGGTATTCGACATCCCTGGTCCTCCCTTATGTCGTCTCAGCGGGCTGGCTCGCCCTGTTGATATGAGGCTACACTAATATTAGCCCATATCCCAGTCCATTGATGCCATCGCCTTGCCGGTGATAGCCTGGATGAACCCCATCAGACTTGGCGGAGACAGCCCCTTGTCCGAGATCGCCCTTACCACCCTCGTCGGCTCGGCCGGTTTCGCCGTGGGCGCAGTGTTCGGCTGGGCGGCGCGGGCCAGCGACTTCTGCACCATGGGAGCCCTGTCCGACATGGTGTTCCTGGGCGACCGGCGGCGGCTGCGGGCCTGGGTTCTGGCCATGGCGGTGGCCCTGCTGGGATCGCAGGCCTTGCAGGCGGGCGGATGGATCAATCTGGACAAGTCCATCTATCTGGGCGCCTCCCTCCCCTGGGCCGGGGCCATCCTGGGCGGGCTGATGTTCGGCTATGGCATGACCCTGGCGGGCGGTTGCGGCAGCAAGACCCTGGTGCGGCTGGGCGGCGGCAATCTCAAATCCCTGGTGGTGGTGCTGGTGACCGGCCTGTTCGCCACCATGACCCTGAAGGGCCTGCTGGCCATGGAGCGCATCGCCCTGGAACAGGCGACCAATATCGCCGCGACCCGGCTGGGCGCCAGCGGCCAGAGCCTGCCGGCCCTGCTGGCCGGATGGGGCCTCCCCGAAGCCGTCGGCCGCCCTCTTGCCGTCGCCGTTCTGGCCGGTGGCGCCCTGATCTGGTGTCTCAAGGATGCCGCCTTCCGGACGGCGGGGAGTACGCTGGCCGGCGCCCTGGTGATCGGCCTGACCGTTCCCGCCGGCTGGGCCGTCACCGGCATCCTGGGCGCCGACGATTTCGACCCGGTGCAACTGACCTCGCTGTCGTTCATCTCGCCCATGGGCGACGGACTGATGTACCTGATGACCTATACCGGCGCGACCATCAGCTTCGGCGTGGCGGCGGTAGGCGGCATCGTCGCCGGCTCGTTCCTGGCGGCCCGCCTGGGGGGCAGCTTCGCCCTGGAAGGCTTCGCCGATACCGCCGACCTGCTCCGCCATCTGGGTGGTGCCGCGCTGATGGGCATCGGCGGCATCATGGCCATGGGCTGCACCATCGGCCAAGGACTGACCGGTCTGTCGACCTTGTCGGCCACCTCGTTCCTGGCCCTGGCCTCGATCATCCTGGGCGGCGTCATTGGCCTGCGCAGCCTGGACGAAGGCGGTCTGCGCGGTGGCCTCCGGTCCTTTCTGTCCCGCTGAATATCATAATATTATGATATATCGGTTGCGCCGTCTCGCCCGCCTCCGCTACCATGAAAGAAAAAACATTCCTGGGGAGGAGAGGGACGTGGACGCATCCCGGAATCTGAATCGCCGGACCGTGCTGGCGGCAAGTGCCGCGCTGGCCGCCACGGCGGGTCTGGCCGCGCCCGCACTGGCGCAGGAAGCCGACGAACTGGCCCGCAAGCTGATGGGGCCCTTCAAGGCCAAGGACGGCAAGGTCAAGCTGAAGATGCGCGACGTGGCCGCCAGCGGCGCCTCGGAGCCCATCACCGTTTCGGTGGACTCGCCCATGACCGCCGCCGACCACGTCAAGGCCATCCATGTGCTGGCCGAGGCCAATCCCTATCCGGTGGTGTCGTCCTGGTACCTGACCCCCCAGTCGGGCCGCGCCGAGGTCAGCTTCCGCATGCGCCTGGCCAAGACCCAGACGGTGCGGGCCTATGCGGTGACCTCCGACGGCGAGGTCTGGATCGCCCGCCAGGAAATCACCGTCACCATCGGCGGCTGCGGAGGCTGAGGACATGGCGAATTCCGATCGCGTCAAGGTGCGCATCCCGGCCAAGGCCAAGAAGGGCGAGATCATCGAGATCAAGACCCAGGTCAGCCACGACATGGAGACCGGCCTGCGCAAGGACGCGGCCGGCAAGACCATTCCCCGGCACATCATCACCCGCTTCACCTGCACCTGGAACAACCAGCCGGTGATCAGCGCCGACTGGCACCAGGCGGTTTCGGCCAATCCCTTCGCCAGCTTTTTCGCCGTCGCCACCACCAGCGGCAAGATCAAACTGAACTGGTTCGACGAAAACGGCGAGACCCTGGAATATATTCACGATATCGTCGTGGAATAGACCGGGCTGTAAGGGCTAATACTTACAGCATTGCCGCCCTTCACTTTCGTCAATATTAATAGTTTGGCGACCACAATCCTTCGATATATCATGCATCGTTGAGGCCTGAATTTAAGGGGTCTCCACATCGTCGAATTGCAGGTATGACGCGGCTCGCGGGCATTGCCCCATCCGCCGAAGAGGCTCCCATGCTGAAAAATCTCAGGATCGCAGTCCGGCTTGCCCTGGCGCTGATCATTCCGCTGGTGGCAGTCATCGTCTATTCCGGCCTGGCCCTCTCGGAAAAAAGCCGGCAGGCCAACGAGATGGAGCAGGTGGAGGAACTGGCGCGCCTGGCCCCGGCGGTCAGCGCCCTGGTCCACGAACTGCAGAAGGAGCGCGGCACCTCGGCCGGCTTCGTCGGCAGCAAGGGCGAGAAGTTCAAGGACCGCCTGCCGGAGCAGCGCAAGGCCACCGACGGCCAGCTTTCCGGACTGAGGACGGCCTTGTCGCACTTCCCCGCCGCCGATTACGGCACCAGCTTCAAGGCCAAGCTGGACGCCGCCGAGATCGCCCTGAAGGGACTGGACGACAAGCGGATGGCCATCACCGCCCTCAGCCTCCCCTTGGCCGACACCACCGGCTATTACACCGGAACCATCGCCCGGCTGCTGGCGGTGATCGAGGAGATGGCGGTGGTCAGCCGCGACACCCGCGTCACCAAGGCGATCATCGCCTATGTGCAATTGCTGCAGGGCAAGGAACGGGCCGGACAGGAGCGCGCCACCGCCAGCGGTGGCTTCGCCGCCAAGGCCTTTGCTCCGGCGCTCCATCGCAGTTTCACCCAACTGATCGCCCGCCAGGAGGTGTTCTTCGACACCTTCGCCAAGAACGCCGAGCCCGAGCTGCGTCAGGCCTTCGAGAAGATTCAGACCGATCCCGCCGTCAAGGAGGTGGACCGCATGCGCGCCGTGGCGCTGGATGCCCCGTTCACCAACGATCTGGGCGGCATCGAGGCTCCGGTGTGGTTCGACACCATCACCCGCAAGATCGACCTGCTGAAGCAGGTAGAGGACATGGCCTCGGCGGCCCTGGTGGACATGGCCGACAAGGGCCATGACGCCACCCTGAGCGCCCTTTATGCCTCTCTGGGGATTACCCTTGCCGTCCTGACGCTGGGCATCATCCTGATTTCGGTCATCGCCCGCGGCATCACCCGGCCCCTGGCCGCAATGACCTTCGACATGACCCGACTGGCCGAGGGCGACAAGACCGTACTCATCGAGGGACTGGAGCGCCGGGACGAGATCGGCGCCATGGCCCGCGCCGTGGAGATCTTCAAGGACGGCCTGATCCGCGCCGACCGGCTGGAGCAGGAGCGCCACCAGACGGAAGTGGCCAAGGACCGGCGCGCCCGGGTCATCGACAACCTGCTGCGCGAGTTCAATGACGAGGTGGGCGACGCCTTGTCGGGCATGGCGTCCACCGCCACCGAGCTGGAAGCCACCTCACGCTCCCTGTCGTCGACCGCCGAAGGCGCCTCGGCCCAGGCCTCGGCCGTGGCCGCCGGCATCGAGGAAACCGCCGTCAACATGCGCACCGCCGCCGGCTCGGCGGAGCAACTGGCCCACACCGGCAAGGACATCACCCGCAAGGTCCAGGATTCCGTGCGCATCAGCGAGGAGGCCTCGGCCGAGGCGCGGCGCACCACCCAGCTGATCGACGGCCTGGCATCGGCGGTGGACAAGATCGGCGCCGTGGTGGCCCTGATCAACGACATAGCCGCCCAGACCAACCTGCTGGCACTGAACGCCACCATCGAGGCGGCCAGGGCCGGTGATGCCGGCAAGGGCTTTGCCGTGGTCGCCAACGAGGTCAAGCATCTGGCCAACCAGACCGCCAAGGCCACCGACGAGATCGCGGGACAGATTTCCACGGTGCAGAAGGTCACCGGCGAGGCGGTCTCGGCCATCACCGCCATCACCTCGGTGATCGAGCAGGTCCACGACGTAGCCACCGGCATCGCCCAGGCGGTGCAAGGCCAGGACAGCGCCACCGGCGAGATCGCCGCCAATGTAACCCAGGTGGCCACCGCCACCGGCGAGATCAGCGCCAATGTCGCCGGCGTCAATCATGCCGCCGAGGAAACGCGACAGGCCTCGGCCGAAGTGCTGCAGACCGCCCAGGACGTCTCGGAGCGCGCCAACCGGCTGCGTGACCGGGTCGATTCTTTCCTCACATCCATCCGCACATCCTAGGGCATAATGGAGCCCGGCCGGTCGGAAGACCGACCTGCGGGACGCTCCAGCGTGAAGGCATCAGATCATGGAATACAGCATCAAGACGGTCAGCGGGGGCGCCGACATCACCATCAAGGGACGGCTGACCTTCGCCGCTGCCGACGTCTTCCCCAAGTTTCTTGCCGAACTGGACAAGAAGGAAAAGGGGCATTGGGATATCCGGCTCGGTGAACTGGACTTCGTCGATTCCACCGGCATGAGCCTGTTCGTCCACATCTACGACAGCGCCAACGCGGCCGGAACCAAGGTGGTGATCCATGGAGCCAAGGGACCAGCGCGCGAAGCCATGGAACGCGCAGCCTTCCAAACTCTGTTCGAGTTCAGGTAGGCCCGGCTCGCTCAGCAGCCACGCCATACGGGCGGGCGCTTCTCCAGAAAGGCGTCGATTCCTTCCGCCGCGTCCATGGCCAGCATATTCTCGGTCATCACCTTGGATGCCAGGGCGTAGGCGTCGTCCAGGCCCATCTCCAGCTGACGATAGAAGGCCTCCTTGCCCACCTTGAGGGTATGGGCGGATTTGGACGCGATCAGGCGGGCCATGGACGCCACCTCGGAATCCAGGGCCTCGGCGGCCACCACGTGGTTGACCAGCCCCCAGCGCTCGGCGGTCCCGGCGTTGATGGGACGGCCCGACAGCAGCATCTCCATGGCCTGCTTGCGGCCCACACCCCGGGACAGGGCCACCATGGGGGTCGAGCAGAACAGGCCGATATTGACCCCCGGGGTGGCGAACTTGGCCTCGGTCGCGGCATAGGCCAGGTCGCAACTGGCCACCAGTTGGCAGCCGGCCGCCGTGGCCATGGCGTGGACCTTGGCGATCACCGGCTGGGGCAGCCGGACGATGGCGGTCATCACCCTCGAGCACAGGGCGAACACCGCCGCCACCTCATCGCGCCCTTGCAGCGCGCGCATTTCCTTGAGGTCATGTCCGGCGCAGAAGGCCGGGCCGTTGGCGGCCAGCACCACCACCCGCACCGCGGGATCGCGGGCGATGCGAGCCAGTTCCGAGTCCAGCTCGGACATCAGCGCCACCGACAGGGCGTTGCGGGCCTCCGGCCGGTTGAGGGTCAGGGTGGCGACACCCGCCTCGTCGCGGCGGAGCAGAATGGTTTCGAGCTCGGACATACCAAACCTCCCTTGCCATCACCGGCGGAAATCCCGGACACTGGTCGGACCAGTTTAACCAGGAGGCCCAATGTCCGCCATCACCGCCGAACAGTTCAACGCCCTGCTGATGGAAAAGCTGCCTATGGCCCGCGATCTGGCCATCCGGGCCGAGAGCATCGGCAAGGGCACGGCGCGGCTGCTGATGCCCTTCGGCCCCCACCTGACCCGGCCGGTGGACGTGGTCTGTGGCCCGGCCCTGATGACCCTGGCCGACGTGGCGCTTTACGCCGCCGTGCTGTCGGCCATCGGCCAGCAGGAAATGGCGGTGACCAGCAATCTCAACATCAGCTTCCTGCGCAAGGCCGAGCGCTGCGACATCATCGCCGAGGCCAGCCTGCTGAAGCTGGGCCGCCGCCTGGCCATGGGCGCGGTCGAGCTGATCGCGGCGGGAACGGACGAACTGGTGGCCCATGTGACCGCCACCTACGCCATTCCCTGAGGCGAGGATTTAGAGCAACCTGCGTTATCTGACGCAGATTGCTCAAGCGGCCGGAAGGCCGCGCCCGGCGAGGGGCAAACGTGAATCTTACCCCAGCACGATGGACGTCACCGCCTCGGCGAGGCGGCGCGGACGTTCATCGATGCCGGCCAGCTTGACCTCGCCGGGCCGGGGATCGATCTCGGCGATCTTGTTGCCTTTTTCCACCGGCACACCGTCATGGGTCAGGCCGCGCACGATACCGTCGAACAGGGCTCGCACCACCGCATCGCCGATGCGGGCGACCACCTGGCCCTCCCTCACCCGCTGGCCGATGGCGGCCTCGGAGCGCAAGATCCCCGCCACCGGAGCATAACGGAAGCGCGAGCGGGCCTGACCCAGCACGGCGCGTGGCTCTCCCGCCAGCATCAGGGTGGAGCCACGGCGCACCACCTGGCCCAGTTGGTCCCACGAGGTCTCCACCGCCACGTCGACGTTGACGCCGATGGCGCAGCCCGGCCCCATGCCGATCACCAGGGGCGCCAGTCCGATCTGGGGCTCGGGGGCCTGCTGCTTGTTCATGCGGGCGTCCACCAGCACCGCCCAGGGCCGAGCGCCAAGAGCCGCCTGGAACTCCATGGCCAGCAACGGAACCTCCCCCGCGTCCCAGGCGAGGCCCATGGACCGGGCATCCCCAAGGCGCCGGGCGCAAAGCCCCTCCAGTTCGGCGGTTCCCTGGAAGTAGGCGTCGGAAAAAGCCATCCGGCGGCGGATGGCGATGGGCGGCCGCGACGATTGCAGCGCCACCCGGCATCCGGCCCAGGTCAGATGGCAGGCGATGGCCGAGGCGATCTCGCCGGTGCCACGGATCAGAATGTCACGGGCCACGGGGACCCATCAATCCGCCCAGCACCTGGTCGGAATACATGGCGATCACCTGCTCCTTGGTCAGGCGGCCATGGGGTCGGAACCAGGTGCAGACCCCGGTCAGCATGCTGAGGATGCCATAGGCGGCCACATGGGCGTCGCCGCAGCGAAACAGCCCGGCCGCCTCGCCCTGGTCGAGAATGTCGATCAGGCGGCGCTCGTAGCGCCGGCGAAGAGACACGATATCCTCGTAGTGATTGGGCTCCAGGCTCCGCAACTCCGAGGCCCCGATGAATACCTCGCGCTTGCGCACGATGTGATAGGTGACGTGGAAGGCCACGAAAGCCCGCAGACGCTCTTCCGGCCCCTGCCCGTCCACCGCCGCCATGGCCGCGTCGAACTGCAGGAACAGCTCGTCCATATGGGTGCGGATCAGATCGTAGAGCAGGTCTTCCTTGGTGCTGATGTGATTGTAGAGCGAGCCCACCTGGATGCCGACCTCGGCCGCCAGCTGGCGCAGGCTCATGGCCTCGAAGCCATGCTCGTAGATCAGCTTGAGCCCCGCCTTGCGGATGGCCTCCATGGTGCGCGGGCCGTGGGAGCCGATGGTGCGGGCCATGGTCTATCCGGCTTGCCGGGCGCGGGCCTCGACGGGCGCGGCGAAGACGTAGCCCACCGAGCGCACGGCGCGCACCGGCAAATTCTCGCCGGTGGCGGCATTGACCTTGCGCCGCAGCCGGGCCATCACCGCGTCGATGCTACGGTCGTCATAGCCGCCGACGCTCTTGCCCAGCGCGGCTGCGATGTCGTCGCGCGCCACCGAGGCGCCCGGCTCCTGGGTCAGGGTCTGCAGCACCCGGTACTCGGCGTTGGTCAGCGGCACCCGGTGGCCGTTGGGGGTGATCAGCGACCAGCTGGCGGCATCGAAGCCCCAGGTCTGGTTGCCGTCTTCGCGGGTTTCGCGCTTTTCCTCGGCCGGCGGTTCGCTCAGACGCCGGGTCAGGCTGTGAATCACCGCCTCCAGTTCGCGGAACTGCACCGGCTTGACCAGATAGGCATCGGCCCCGGCGGTCAGCCCCAGCACCCGGTCATCCAGCTGGCCCCGCGCCGTCAGCATGATGATGCCGACCTTGCTGGCCGAACGCAGCCGGGCGGCAATGGAAAAGCCGTCCTCGCCGGGCAGGTTGACGTCGAGCACCAGGAGATCAGGGGAAAAATCCGGCAACAGGGCATCCATCTCCGCCCCCGACCCGGCCCGCTGGACATTCATGCCGACCAGGGAAAGATAGCGGCAAATAGAGCCACAAAGATCAGGATCGTCCTCGACGACCATTACCTTGATCATAGAACCCCCCCGGAACGAGACAATCTTGGCTTCAATTTCACCATACTTTACAAAGTTCTCATCTAGCGCGTAAGTATTAGCTCGTTTGGTTGTTCGCCGACCCCATCCGGCAACCATACGTCGAATATTGTGCCTGCGCCGCCCTGGCTGTCCACCGATATCGCCGCGCCATGAAGGTCCATGATGCGTTTGACGATGTAAAGACCCAGACCGGCGCCGCGGACGCGGTCGGATTTGGTCGAGCGGTAGAACTTTTCGAAGATGCGCGGCTGCTCGTCCAAGGCGATTCCCGGACCCTGGTCACAGACCCGGACCCGGACCGCGTCGGAATCGGCGGTCACAAGGATGGTCACCGGACTGTCGGCCGGCGAAAATTTCAGCGCATTGTCGATCAGATTGGAAAACGCGATGCGCAGGAGAGTCGGATCGACCATGGCCATGGCCCGTTGGGGAGCCTGGATGATCAGGTCCCGGTACCCGGCGAAGGGCCGCTTGTCGTCGCAGATGTCGCTCAGCATGCGGGCCACGTCCACCCGGTCGAGCTGCAGCCGCATGGCCGAGGAATCCAGGCGGTCGTCGGCCAGGCAGACATCAATCAGTTCCGACATCCGGCGCACGGCGCGACGGATCTTGGATACCTCGTCCCTGGCGTCGTCGTTGGCGCGCAGATAGATGCCCAGCAATTGCGACGCCGCCTCGATGATGGCCAGCGGCACCCTGAATTCGTGAGAAACCATGGCCAGGAAGTTGCGCTGCTCGCGCATGGCCTGGCGCTCCGCCTCCAACGCCGCCTCGGCCCGGCGCCCGCTCAGCCGGAGCATGTTCTCCAGATCCTTGCGGGTGGTGATGTCGTTCAGACAGACCAGGGTGGAATCCTGGCCGTTATAGACGAAGCGCACCGCCGACAGCAGCACCCAGCGCTCCACCCCGGGCATGCGCCGCACCCGCATTTCGACGCCGAGGACGGCACCGCTCAGGCCCAGTTGGTCGATCAGGGTCCGCCGCTCGTCCGCATCGGAGTAAAAGTCGCTGGCCTGCTGCCCGATCGCCCTGTCCTGACTCACATTCAACAGTTCGCAGGCCGGCTCGTTTAGGAACATGACCCTTCCCTCGGGGAAGCTGGCCACCACCATGGGAAACGGCGCCGCGTCGAGGATGGCGCGCAATTGGCCCTCGCGCTCCCTGACCCGATCCTCGGCGGCCCGCCGCTCGGCGATCTCGGTGGCCAGGGCGGCATTGGATTGGGCCAGTTCCTGAGTGCGCTGCCGCACCCGCTCTTCCAAAGCCCGCTCGATCTGCTGCGCCGATTCCAGTTGCGCCTGCCTGGCCCGCTGGCGGCTGGCCTCGATGGCGGCGCCGCGCCACACCAGGCCGGACCCGATCAGCAGCAGATGGACGCCCGCCCCGAGATGGGCGAACAGATCCAGCTCCATGGGCATGGGGGCAAAGCCCAGCGTCCGGCTCACGATGGCGACATTGGCCATGACCGGGATCTGCACGGCGAACAGATACCACCGGGTGAAGACATCGCCATCCATCACCCGGCGCACGGCCAGAATGGAGGTGACGGCAAAAAAGGCGATGACCGTGGACACCACCATGGGAGCCACCAGCCAGTAGATTCCGGCGGGGACCGACAGGGCGGCCCACTGGCAGCTTCGCCCGATCATCATGTATATGCGTTCCAACCGGGGAAAATAGACCTCGAGATCCAGGACGCGGGCGGCGAAGATCACCGCTCCGCCGATGCTCAGGCAGAGCGAGACCCCCAGCAGATGGTCGGCGACCAGGGGCAATTGGGGAAAAAGATACTGGGAGGCAAAGCCTCCCCGGGCCAAATGCATGCATTCCAGCGGGACGGCGCAGGCGAGAAAGGACAGATACAGGCGGTCCCGCCCCGCCGAATACTGAACCACGGCGAACAAGATGATGATGATCAGCACGCCATGGGCGAAGCCCTGGGCGAGATCGCGGCGAGCGGCGCCGAGGGCGAATCCGGCGGGCGACAGAAGGCGCGCCGAGACGGTAATGGTGCTGGTGGACTTGACCTTCAGATAGACCCTGTGGGGCAAGTCGTCGGCCAGATGGAGGCGGAAGACCAGCGTGCGATAGGCCACCTCCCGCGCGGTGAACGGCACCCGGTCGCCGGCCATGGCCACGTGAAACCCGCCCTTGCCGTCCTCGATGTACAAGGTGACGAAGTCCAGATAGGCCGGTTCGACCTCCAGCAGCCAGTCGGCAGGCGTATCGGCGCTTCGCCTGATCTCGGCGCGCATCCACCAGGACGCCCGGTCATAGCCGGCGGCGAGATCCCCCTCGAGCGGAGAAAAGCCGCCCGCCGCCGCACCGATCACGTCCTTGATCTCGAGTTGCCCGGAAGGATCGCGCAGGACCGACCAATGGCCCGCCAGGGACTGCTCCGTGGTCTCGGGAGACAACGGCGTGGCGGCAACGGCCGCGGGGCCGGATGCCAGCCCTGCCCAAAGAATGATTGCCAGGACCGCCGCGAACCGCATCCGCCCCCACAAACCCAAGGCCTTCCCCTCCCTGTCACAGCGCCTCGAACCGGTGCACCGAAGCAAACCTGAGCGCAAAGGTTGCAACCGGATTGACTTGCCTTTGGGTGTCCAATCCCATTAGTTCTAGAAAGCATGAGACGGGGGCGTCATCCAAGACAGATTTTGCTGCGCGGTCTGCCGGTGCTGGTGGCCATGGGGGCGCTTGCCGAATCCGCCCCCGCGGCCGAACCGCCCAAGCTGCTGCCCGATCAGTCGTTCATCGACACCCGCTATATGGGGCGGCACGCCGGCCAGGACCTGCCGCCGACCATCCCGCTGACCGACCTGCCGGTGGCCGAGCCGCTGATGCCGGCCAAGACCGCTTGGCCCACCGAGTTCTTCGCCCAACGCCGCGCCGTGGCGGCGGCGGGCAATGTTGCACTTACCGGCGGCTTCCAGGGCAACGGCGTGGTGTCCACCGAGGCGGGACTGGCCAATACCGAGCTGGGGGACGCATCCCTCTGGGCCGGTGCGCGGCACGACCACGTCAAGCCCTATGAAGACGGTGCCGGACAGCGGGTGAATTACGGCTACGACCGCATCAACACCCAATTGGCCGCCGCCTGGCGCCCCGCGCCCAAAAGCCGCCTGTCCGGCTTCGTCATGCGCGACGCCTTCTCCCACCACCGCATCCCCAATTACGGCATCGACGCTACCCGGCTGGACCGCTACCTCGCCTCGACGGTGTTCGAGCACGCGCCGACCGACTCGGCGCTGAACCGGGTTGAGGCCGGACTGGTATTCGATGCGCTGAGCTACGATGCCGACAACACCTCCCTGAGGGACCGGGGCAGCCTGGGCCTCAAATACAACGGCCTGTGGACCACCGCGCGCGGGCTGGTGCGCGGCGAGTTCGCCACCGGCTCGTTCCGCAATACGGTGACGGCGGATTTCGGCCTGTTGAAGTACAACATTGACATCGATGCCCTTTACCCCGCCCAGGGGCAGGCCGTCCATCGCATGCCCGATGTCCAAACGCTGCAAGGCGGGCTGACCTTCGCCACCGCCACCAAGCTGTCGCCGCAGGATTCCCTCAGCGCCGCCCTGCGCCTGGACGCCATCCACTCGGACCCCAACGAGCGCAGCCAATTGCCACCGGTCTCCGGCTCGGGGGCCTCGTCGTTCCAGGTTACGCCACAGCAATTGTGGAACCGCTATTACGGCGGCAACGTCGATTCCAACCCGACCAATCTCAATGTCAGCGGCCGGATTCTGGTGGCCCACGACACCGAGGACCGTACCGGGCGCCTGCATGCCGATCTGCGCCGGGCCGTGCGCAGCCCGGATGCGGGCGAGCGCTTCTATGCCAATTCCGGCCCCACCGCCCTCACCCAGGTGGGCAACCCGCAACTGAATCCCGAGGCCCATCATCGCTTCGAGCTGGGAGCGCGTCAGGACGGCGGCGGCTTCAAGGGCAATTTCGCGCCGGGCAATCCGACGGGGTCGTGGCGGGTGGCGGTCTCGGGCTATGGCGACCGCGTGGTGGATTTCATCACCGCCGACCGGGCCAGGGGCCAGACCGGCATCGCCAGAAGCGACGGCGCCATCATCTACCGCAATGTGGACGCCTATCTGGCGGGAACCGCCCTGGAAGCCTGGTGGCAGGTCTCGGAGGGCTGGGGGGCGCGAGCCAAGCTGTCGTGGACACGCGGCGAGAACCTGACCGATTCGCGCCCTCTCTACCAGATCCCGCCGCTGGACGGTGAGATGGTGATCGAGCACCGGCGCGAACTGGCCCCCGACACCGTGGGATCGGCGGGCGCACGCCTCAGCTTCGCCGCCAGCCAGAACCGAATCGACGCCTATTCCTCCACGGGATCGGCCGAGGACACGGCGGGCGGCACCGCCGGCTGGGCGCTGCTTGACCTGTTCGCCGGCGTCGCACTGGGGGAACGCGCCGCCCTCACCGCCGGCATCGCCAACGTGCTTGACAAGCACTATCACCTGCACGTCAACCCGCTGCCGCAAAGCCCCACGACCAAGCTGCAATGGGCGCCGGGGCGCAGTGCCTTCGTTCAGGCCACCGTCAGCTTCTGAGAACGCCGCGGGTCACGCCGTGGGAGTGGCCGCGTCCAGCAGCATGGCGCGGAACAGGGCCAGCAGCGACTGGTCGATCTCGCCGCCCATGCGCTCGGTCATCAGGGTCAGAGCGTCCTCGGGGGACATGGGCTCCTTGTAGACCCGGCGATCGGTCAGCGCCCCGAAGATATCGACGATGGAAGCCATGCGCGCCAGCTCGTTGAGCTGCGAGCCGTGAAGGCCGTGGGGGTAGCCCTTGCCGTCGAGCTTTTCGTGGTGCTGGGCGGCGATGGTCAGCACGCCCTTGGGCAGATGGTCGCACAGCTTGAGATAATCCACGGATTTGCTCACATGGCTACGCATGACCTGCAGTTCCACGTCGTCCAGCCGGCCGGGCTTGTTCAGCACCTCGTGGGGGATGGTCATCTTGCCGATGTCGTGCAGCAGCCCGCCGCTGGCCAGCAGGTTGAGATCCTCGCCCTTCAGCCCGATGGTGTGGCCGAACAGCGACAGCAGCGTCGCCACCCGCAGCGAGTGGACGTAGGAGTAGTTGTCATGGCCCTTGACCCCGTTGAGGATCACCTTGAAATCGTGGTTGCTGACCGCATCCACCAGGGGGCCGCAGGCCTCGGTGATCTCGGTGTAGACCAGGGGCTCGCCCTTGTCGATGAGGTCCGAGATGTTGTTGAAGCTGTCCACGGTCCGACGCAGCGACTCGCGGTATTGCGGCGCCAAGGTCTCCCATTCCGCCTCAACCGTCTTGTTGACCAGGCTGGAAATGGTCTTGATCAGCGTCGAACGGCGATAGGGCTTTTCCAGACAGGCATCGGTATCATACAGGGCGCTGCCCAATTGCGACGGGTGCCGCGCCAGGGTGCGGATGATAGGCACCCCCCTCAGCAGCTGGCGGGTCAGCGCGATGGGGTCGCCGCCGGCACGCGGCACGATCCGCTCGTCCAGCAGCACCACGCAGGGCGGCGTCCTGACCAGGGCTTCCATGGCCTGATCGAAGTTGTCGAAGGCCGCCACCTGATAGAACGACATCAGGGCGGAGGCCACCTGGTTGCGATGCCCCGCATGGGCGTCGACCACCGCCACCAGGATCTTGCGCGAATGATCGGCCATATGGGGATTGGGAGCCGCCCCAAGAATCACAGGGCACCTTCCCGGCAAGCGACGGCTGCACATAAAGGATGAGCCCTCGCCCCACGGCAGGAAACCGCCATTACTATGCCTCACATCACCAAAGCCCACGCCTTCAGTATGTGGTAGGCCGTAGCAATACGCAATATGCGCAGAGTGAGGAAGGCGAACCAAATTCCACCCGTGGATTGGCGCCACGACGGAAATTGCGTCAAAAAGAAAGCCCCCGTCCCAAAGGACGAGGGCTTTCCCATTAGAGCCGAACCGGAAAACCGGATCAGTACATGTGCTGGCCGCCATTGACCGACAGGGTCGAGCCGGTGATGAAATCGGCTTCGTCGGCGATCAGGAACATGACGCAGCGCGCGATGTCCTCGGCGCGGCCCAGACGGCCCACCGGGATCTTGGCGATGATCTTTTCCAGCACCGCCGGCGGCACGGCACGGACCATGTCGGTATCCACATAGCCCGGCGCGATGGCGTTGACGGTGATGTTCTTGGCGGCGCCTTCCTGGGCCAGGGCCTTGGTGAAGCCGTGGATGCCCGACTTGGCGGCGGCATAGTTGACCTGGCCGTACTGACCGGCCTGACCGTTGATGGAGCCGATGTTGACGATGCGGCCGAAGCCGCGCTCACGCATGGAATCGATGGCCAGACGCGCCATGTTGAAGCAGGAGGTCAGGTTGGTGTGAATGACCTCTTCCCACATCTGGTAGCTCATGCGATGCAGGGTGGCGTCACGGGTGATGCCGGCATTGTTGACGATGATCTCGACGGGGCCGTGCTCGGCGACGATCTTGGCGATGGCGGCTTCGCAGGCGGGGTAGCTGCCGACGTCCCACTTCATGGACGGGATGCCGGTCTCGGCGGTGAACTTGGCCGCGGCCTCGTCATTTCCGCCGTAATTGGCCACCACCTTGTAGCCGGCCTTCTTCAGGGTCACCGAAATCTCGCGGCCAATGCCGCGGGTGCCGCCGGTCACAATTGCTAAACGACCCATGGACTTCTCCTCTATCACTGTGTCTCCGCTCGGATCTTTGATGCCGGTATGCTCCGGCTGTCCGATCTGTATTCCCACCCTGGGAAAAAACGGGGGAGCCGCCGGGCGGGCGCGGCTCCCCTTTTCTAAAGAACCTGACTAGATCAACGCTCGACGCAAAGGGCGATGCCCATGCCGCCGCCGATGCACAGGGTGGCAAGGCCCTTCTTGGCGTCGCGGCGGCCCATTTCGTACAGCAGGTCGACCAGGATACGGGCGCCCGAGGCGCCGATGGGGTGGCCGATGGCGATGGCGCCGCCGTTGACATTAACCTTGGAGGTATCCCAGCCCATGCCCTTGTTGACGGCGATAGCCTGGGCGGCGAAAGCCTCGTTGGCTTCGATCAGGTCGAGGTCCTCGTGCTTCCAGCCCAGCTTGGCCAGCAGCTTCTGGGTGGCGGGGACCGGGCCGTAGCCCATGGTGTTGGGATCGGTGCCGGCGGTGGCCCAGCCGGCGATACGGGCCAGCGGCTTGATGCCGCGCTTGTCGGCTTCCTTGGCGGTCATCAGCACCAGGGCGGCGCCGCCGTCATTGATGCCCGAGGCGTTGGCGGCGGTCACCGTGCCGTCCTTCTTGAAGGCGGGCTTGGGCTTGGCGATCTGGTCCAGGGTGCAGCCCATGCGGATGAACTCGTCGGTGTCGAACAGCTTCTCCTCGCGCTTGACGGTGATGGTCACCGGCACGATCTGATCCTTGAAGCGACCGGCCTTGGAGGCGGCTTCGGCCTTGTTCTGAGAGCCCAGGGCGAAGGCGTCCTGCTCCTCGCGCGTGATCTGGA
The DNA here is from genome assembly GCF_000009985.1 of Paramagnetospirillum magneticum AMB-1. GTDB lineage: Bacteria > Pseudomonadota > Alphaproteobacteria > Rhodospirillales > Magnetospirillaceae > Phaeospirillum > Phaeospirillum magneticum. The sequence continues at coordinate 902,268 of NC_007626.1, read as the reverse complement.
ACTTCTCGGCCAGGTTCTCGGCGGTGATGCCCATATGGATCGGGCTGAAAGCGTCGGTCAGGCCGTCCTTGATCATGGTATCGACCAGACTGGCGTCGCCCATCTTGACGCCGCCACGCATGTAGATGGCGTGCTGGGCGTTGCTCATGCTTTCCTGGCCGCCGGCGACGATGATATTGGCGTCGCCCAGCTTGATGGCCTGGAAGCCCAGGGCCACGGCGCGCAGGCCCGAGCCGCACAGCTGGTTGATGGCCATGGCGGTGGCGGTGTTGGGCACGCCGGCCTTGATGGCGGCCTGACGGGCGGTGTTCTGGCCACAGCCGGCGGTCAGAATGTGACCCAGCAGCACCTCGTCAACGGCCTCGGCCTCCACCCCGGCGCGCTTCAGCGCCTCGCGGATGACGATCTCGCCCAGCTGGGCCGCCTGCAACCCGGCCAGCGAGCCGTTGAACGAGCCGACGGGAGTGCGGGTGGCGGCGGCGATAACGATGTCGGTCATGAGCTTGTTGTCTCCTCGGGTGGTTATAAGGCCGCAAGGGGCGGGACCACGTGGGGAAGGCGCACTTTCTGGCGTTGTTCCAGAAAGATGTCTCCCCCAGATGTCATAACGCTTCGCTTACCCCTTCTGCAACCGTTCTAAGTGCCTGCCCTGCGGTGCAGCCAACGCATGAGCGGGCCATAAACCTCGGTCTTGGCGCGCGGTCCGGTCAGCATGCCCACATGCCCGCCGGACAGCCTCATCAGCTTGGCACTTGGGATGCGTTCCCACAATGGTAAAGCGGATACGGGCGGCACAATCCTGTCGCGCTGAGGGATCATGACCAGGGTGGGAACTGTAACCTCGCCGGGGTTGACAGGCCTGCCTTCGATACACCAGCGCCCCTCGACGGGATCATTTTCCCCATACCAGCCGAACAGGCATTCCCGCGCCACCGGCCCGGCCAGCGGAACACCGTCATTGGCCCAATCCTCCAGGGCGACGAAGTCCCGCGCCCGGGCGCTTCTGCGCTTCAAGCGGGCAAAAGCCATGAACTTGCGGGCGGCGAGGCCGGGGTCCAGCCCGGCGAACATGGCCTGGAGCATGTCCACCGGCACCTCCCCCACCCCGTCGATCAGCCCGCCCATGGGCTGGGCCAGGGCCTTCATCAGGACGGCGTTGGCCTCGCGCCCGGTGACGAAGTCGTAAGGCGTGGCCAGCAGCACCAGCGCCGAGACCGCGTCGGGGCGGCGCTGGGCCAGGGCCAGGGCCAACAGCCCGCCCATGCAATAGCCCACCACCGCCGGCCGATGCCCGGTCAGGCGCACCACCTCGTCCAGCGCCGCCTCCAGCCGTCCGGCGATGTAATCGGTCAGGGTGAAGCTCTTCTCCGCCTCGCCCGGCGCATCCCAATCCACCAGGAACGGCGCCAATCCCTTGGCGGCGAGATAGCGCATCAGGCTGCGCTTTTCGCTGAGGTCGAGGATATAGGCGCGGTTGATCAGCGAGGGGATCACCAGCACCGGGCGGGCATCGTCGCTTTCGGGCTGGCGGTAATCCCGCAGCGAGGTGGTGCCCTGGCGCCAGGCCTCGGGGGCCGGCGGCAGATCCCGCCGATAGGGATGGTGGCGATAGGCCTCTATGCCGTCGAGAAAGGCGTCGTGACGGCGGACGGCCTCGGCGGCGATGGCCTCGTCAAGCCGAGTCCAAGCGTCGGGTCCGGCCGCGTCGAGGCTTTGCGCCAGGGTCCGCCCCGCCTCCGCCAAGGGCGGCTTCCAGCCGAGCGATCCGTCCTTCAAGTGCGGTAACGCGGCGCGCGAGCTCGTCAGGGTCGAGGCGTGGGTCATGAGGTGCAGCGCCAGGGGACGCGGCCCCGTCCGGACCGCCGGGCTGCTGGGACGTGTTTTCCGCTTTCGGTCCACCATCGGGTTGGTTCACCTTCAGCCCGGTGGCCTGGGCCACCGCGGCGGCACTTTGCGTCATCATGGCGACGCCGCGGGCGACAGCCTCGGCGAGGGCGGGGTCGGCGGCCACGGCCGCCACCTGCTCCTGCCACAGGTCGAGATAGCGGCGCGCGAGCGCCTTGAAATCAGGGGGCGCATCGGACATGGCCGGATCATAGCCCAGCCTCCCTTCCTTGACCATACGGGTGGGGGCGATTTCATGGCGGCGCAAGAAAATTGTTGCCAATCGACGCGCCACGTAAAATTCTGTTACTATTGGTGCAATGCAGCGGGCAATGCCGCCCTCCGGATAGAATCGAGACAAACAGCAGATGTCAGAGTCCCAGACCTCCGCCAAGGCCCCGATCACGATCAAGAAGTATGCCAACCGCCGCCTGTACAACACGGCGACCAGCAGCTACGTCACCCTGGACCATCTGTCACAGATGGTGAAGGATGGCGACGATTTCGTGGTCTACGACGCCAAGACGGGCGAGGATATCACCCGCTCGGTTCTGACCCAGATCATCGTCGAGGAAGAGTCCAAGGGCGGCCAGAACCTGCTGCCCATCAGCTTCCTGCGCCAGCTGATTGGCTTTTACGGCGATTCCCTGGGCGGGCTGGTGCCGCGCTACCTGGAATATTCCATGCAGGCCTTCTCCCATAACGAGGCGCAGATGCGCGACTATATGCGCAACGCCTTGGAAGGGATGTTCCCCTTCGGCCCGTTCGAGGAGATGGGCAAGAAGAACATGGCCTTCATGGAAAGCGCCATGAAGATGTTCTCGCCCTTCTATCCCCAGGGCGCCGACGGCTCCTCGCCCAAGGTCGAGGATCTGCAGGCCAGCGTCTCGGCCCTGCAAAAGCAGATCGACCAGCTGACCAAGAAGAAATAGGGCGAAGCGGGCATCACGCCCGCTTCCCTTTCTTCCCCTACCGGGCCGGCTTTCCCACCGCCACGAAGGACAGGGCGTCGGCGTCAAGCAACCGCTTGGCGGCGCGGCGCGCGTCGCCCAGGCTCACCGCCCCGATCACCGAAGCCCGCCGGTCGAGGAAGTCGATGCCCAGCCGGTCCACCTGCATCTGCACCAGCAGAGTGGCGATGGCGGTGGTGGAATCCTGCGACAGCGGGAACGAGCCGTTGAGATAGGTCTTGGCGTCGGCCAGTTCCGTCTCGCTTGGCCCCTCGTCGCGCATGCGGCGGAACTCCTCCTTGATCAGACGGACCGATTCGGCGAAGCGCGAGTTCTCGGTGGCCACCGAGCCGACGATCAGTCCCGAATGAGCATAGGGCGACAGATAGGAGGTGACGGAATAGGCCAGGCCGCGCTTTTCCCGCACCTCCTCGGTCAGGCGCGACGAAAAGCCGCCGCCGCCCAGGATGTAGTTCACCACATAGGCGGCGTACCAGTCGGGATCGTCGCGGCGCAGGCCCGGCAGGGCGAACAGGGCGGTGGTCTGGGGATTGTCCTTGGGAATCACCACCAGCCCGGCCGGGAGATGGGCCACCACCTCGGGAATGTCTCCCAGCGGGCCGGTGGCCGGCAGGGCGCCGAACACCTCGTCCAGGCGCCGCGCCAGTTCCTGCGGCGTGATGTCGCCCACCACGCCCACCACCAGCCGGTCGCGGGTCAGTTGCCCCTTGGCGAAGGCCCGCAAGTCGGCCACCTGGATGGTCTTGACCGTTTCGACGGTGCCGCGCGGCGAGCGGGCATAGGCGTGGCCGGCGAAAGCCGCCTCGAACAGGGCGCGGGAGGCCTGGGCGCCGGAATCCTGGCTTTCGCGCATCAATCCGGCCAGCAATTGGCCGCGGATGCGCTCCACCGGCTCCTTGTCGAAGCGCGGCTGGACAAGCGACAGGCGGAACAGCTCGAAGGCGGTGTCCCTGTTCTCCGACAGGGTCTTGAGGTGCCCGGCGAAGCTGTCGCGCCCGGCGTTGAAGCCCAGCGTGATGACCTTGTCCTCGAGAATCTGCTGGAAGGCCTGGGAATCATGGGGACCGGCGCCCTCGTCCAGCAGGGCGGCCATCATGCCGGCCAGCCCCGATTTGGCGGCCGGGTCGTGGGCGGCCCCGCCCTTGAAGGCGATTTCCATGGCGATGATGGGGTTGGCATGGTCCTGGACCAGCCAGGCTTCGATGCCCTTGGCGCTGGTCACCTTTTCCACGGTGACGGCCCCGGCGGGAAGACTGGCCAGCAGCAGGGCGGCAAATCCGACAATCCGGGCTGTCATTCCGACGACCTTCGGGAGGAGGAATCCCAGTCTGGAACGGCTGTTCCGATCCGACGTCATCGTGCCGAGCGGAGATCCCTCGCTTACGCTCGGGATGACAATGGCTGTCGGCATGTCAGTGCACTCCCTTGGTGGCGGAGCCCGGCAGGGGCATCACGGCGCGGCGGACCGCCGGCCCGGCGGAGGGATCGGGCAGCAGCAGGCCGGTCACCGAGGCGGTGGGCTTGAACAAAGCGGCGGCGGCCTTGGCCACCTGCTCGGGCGTCACCGCCATGATGTGTTCGGGCCAGGCCTCCACCTCCTCGACGGAAACGCCCGAGGCCAGGGCCTGGCCCAGGGTCTGGGCTCCGGTATGCAGCGAATCACGGCCATAGGCGGCACCGGCCCGCAACCGGGTCTTGGCGCGCTCCACCTCCTCGGCCGAGAAGCCGTCCTTGACGATGCGGGCCAGCTCCTGCTCGATCACGGCCTCCAGCTTGTCCAAGGCAATGCCGGGATTGGGCATGGCCGCCAGCCGGAAAGTGGTCTGCCCCACAGCGACCGGATCGTAGGAGGCGCTGATGGCGGCGGCGACGCCCTTCTCCACCACCAGACTGCGGTACAGCCGCGAGGTGGCGCCCTCGCCCATCAGGTCGGCCAGGACCTCCAGGGGATAGGCCAGCTCCCGCGCCCCCTCGCCCAGGCTGGGGGCGAGGTAGAGCCGGCTCCAGGAGGGCTGGGCCACCCGTCCGTCCTTCAGGGTGACGCGGCGCTCGGCCCGGTGGGGCGGCTCGGCCGTGCGGGCGCGCGGCGGCGTGTCGGCGCGGGCGATGGTGCCGTAATACTTCTCGGCCAGGGGACGCACCTGATCAGGCGTCACGTCGCCGGCCACCACCAGGATGGCGTTGTTGGGCGCGTACCAGCGGCGATAGAAGGCCAGGGCGTCGTCCAGGGTCAGGGCGGCGATCTCGTCGGGCCAGCCGATGATGGGGCGATGATAGGGCGAGTTGAGATACAGCGCCGCTTCCATCTGTTCGTTCAGCAGGGCGGACGGATTGTTGTCGGTGCGCGAGCGGCGCTCTTCCAGCACCACGTCCCGCTCGGTGCGGAAATTGGCCTCGTCCAGCACCAGATTGCGCATGCGGTCGGCCTCCATGCGCATCACCAGTTCCAGCTTGTCCACCGCCACGTTCTGGTAATAGCCGGTGTAGTCCGACGAGGTGAAGGCGTTGTCGCGGCCGCCGTTGCGCGCCACGATCTTGGAGAACTCGCCGGGGGGAACGCTGGGCGTGCCCTTGAACATCAGGTGTTCCAGCAGATGGGCCAGACCGCTCTTGCCCGGCTCCTCGTCCGCGGCCCCCACCTTGTACCAGACCATGTGGCTGACGATGGGCACCCGGTGGTTGGAGATCACCACCACCTGCATGCCGTTGGCCAGGGTGAAGGTCGCCGGGTCGAACACTCCGGCCCGGACGGGAGATGCCAGGACGGCAAACAGGCCGAGCAATACGGCGCACAGACGGGGGGCGGTCATCCTACCTCCAGACAAGAGTCATCGCGACACGCAGCCGAAGGCTGCGCGCACATCATGGCGGGATCAAGGCAAAGCCAGATTAGTTGAAGATACCTTCAAGCCAGGCGCGCTTGCGACGCTGGACCTGAGGGGTCTCGCCATCGGAGAGGGACTTGCCCAGCGCCTGATTCTCGCGCAGACGCTGTGTCTCCTTGGAGGCATCCACGGCGGCACCCGGCGGCTCCGCCTTGCGCCAGAACATGATGCGGTCCTGGAAGCTCTTGTCCGCATCGGCCAGGGCCTGGGATTCCTTGTTCACCAGCACGCGGATCTCCGGCTGGATGGAATCGGCGCCGATCCGCTTCATCAGGGAGATGTCGCCGGCGGTGCGCCCCTCGGTGGAAATGGGAGTGGCGGTGCGCCCCCCCACCAGAATCTGACGGGCCTGATCGCGGGTCACGCCTTCCTGGGGCCGGACGGCGCCGGGCTGCGGCGGACGCAGCGAGAATTCCGGCGGCATGGCCAGAGGGGCGCGCTGCACCACCTGGAACTCGTCCGGCGGCTGCTTTTCATAGCCAAGCGAGCGCTTGACGTCGGTGCAGGCGGACAACACCACCGGCGCCAGCAGAGTGGCCAAAGCCATCAGGCGGGCGGTGGACAGGCGGACGGTGGGGCGATCGGTCTTCATGGCCCTAATTCTTAGACGAATCGCGGCCGGCAAACAAGGAGTCGACGACGAGAAAAACAGCGCCGACCGTAATGGCCGAGTCCGCCACGTTGAAGGCGGGCCAGTGATACCCCGCCACATGCAGGTCCAGGAAGTCGGCCACCGCCCCGAAACGGGCGCGGTCGATGACATTGCCCAGCGCGCCGCCGATGATTCCGCCCAGAGCGACCTGGACCAGGAAGGTCTCGGCCTTGGCCAGCCAGAAGGTCATGCCGGCACAGATCACCATGGCCAGGGCCGAGAGGATCAGCGCGTTCCACTCGCCGCCGTTATTGCCGATGCCGAAGCTGACGCCGCGGTTCCAGGCCATCACCACGTCGAAGAACGGCAGCAGCTCGATGCGGGTGGCGGAGTAGAACGGGGTTCCGTCGACGCCCTCGGGGCGCATGATCCTCTCGACCACCCAGTACTTGGAGAGCTGGTCGAGAAAAATGATCAGGCCGGCGATGGACAGCCCGCGGGGCAGGGAATTGGACAGCAGCATCGCCCTACACCGCCCCGACGGCGTCGGAGCAGCGCGGGCAAACACCCTCATGCCCGGCGCGTCCCACGTCATGCAGCACCTTCCAGCAGCGCTGGCACTTTTCGCCCTCGGCCGGGGCCGGGGCCACCGACACGCCGGGCACCTCGGCAAGCTGGAACTCGCCCTCGACAGGCAGCCCGTCCATGATGCGGATCCCCGAGGTGATGCAGATCTCGGCCATGTCCAGGCCGGTCAGCAGTTCGTGGATCTCCGAGGACACGGTGAGGCGCGGGCTGGCCTGCAAGCTGGAGCCGATGCGCTTTTCCCGCCGCTCGATCTCCAGGGCGCCGGTGACCACCTTGCGCACGTCGCGGATCCTGGCCCATTTGGCGGCCAGGGCGTCGTCGCGCCACGCCGCCGGAATCTGGGGGAACAGTTCCAGATGCACCGAGCCGTCCTCGGACGGATGGCGCGCCAGCCAGGCCTGCTCGGCGGTAAAGCACAGAAACGGCGCCAGCCACTTGGTCAGGGTGTCGAGCAGGATGTCGAACACCGTGCGCGCCGCCCGGCGACGAAGCGAGGTGGCCGCGTCGCAATACAGCGCGTCCTTGCGGATGTCGAAGTAGAAGGCCGACAGATCGACGGCGCAGAAATTGTGCAGCTCGGTGAACAGGCCGTGGAACTGGAAACCGCTGCAGGCCTCGCGGAACTGGGTGTCCAGTTCGGTCAGGCGATGCAGCACCCAGCGCTCCAGCTCGGGCATCTGCTCCACCGGCAGCGCTTCCGCCGCGGCAAAGCCGTCCACCGCGCCCAGCAGGTAGCGCAGCGTGTTGCGCAGGCGGCGATAGATGTCCACCTGGGTCTTGAGGATCTCCGGCCCGATGCGCAGATCGTCGGAATAATCCGAGCCCACCACCCACAGGCGCAGGATGTCGGCGCCCATGGTGCCCACCACTTCCTGCGGCGCCACCACATTGCCCAGGGACTTGCTCATCTTGCGGCCGTCCTCGTCGAGGACGAAGCCGTGGGTCAGCACCGCGTCATAGGGCGCGCGGCCGCGTGTGCCGCAGGATTCCAGCAGCGAGGAGTGGAACCAGCCGCGATGCTGGTCCGAGCCTTCCAGATACAGCGACGCCGGCCAGGACAGGCGCGGCCATTCCTCGCCCTCCAGCACGAAGGCATGGGTGCAGCCGGAATCGAACCACACGTCGAGAATGTCGGTGACCTTGTCGTAATCCTCGGCCTTGTACTCCGGCGCCAGGAAGCGTTCGGCCGGGCTGGTGAACCAGGCGTCCGAGCCCTCGGCCAGGAAGGCCGCGACGATGCGCGCCATCACGGCGGCGTCGCGCAGCGGCTGGCCGGTCTTCTTGTCCACGAACACCGTGATGGGCACGCCCCAGGCGCGCTGGCGCGACACGCACCAGTCGGGGCGGTTCTCCACCATGGAGCCGATGCGGTTGCGGCCCTGGTCGGGGACGAAGCGGGTCTCGGCGATGGCCTTCAGCGCCTTGGCCCGCAGCCCGGTGCTCTCCATGGAGATGAACCATTGCGGCGTGTTGCGGAAGATCAGCGGCGCCTTGGAGCGCCAGGAATGGGGATAGGAGTGCTCCACCTTGCCCGAAGCCAGCAGGTTGCCCACCGAGGTCATGGCCTCGATCACCGGCTTGGCCACCGGCGAGTAGTACTTGCCGTTCTTGCCCTGGTTCAGCACGTCCATCCCGGCGAAGATCGCCACATGGGGGAAGTACTTGCCGTCGGGCTGCACGGTGTCGGGAATGGCGATGCCGTGTTCCTTGCCCAGATGCCAGTCGTCCTCGCCGTGGCCCGGCGCGATGTGGACGAAGCCGGTGCCGGTATCGGTGGTGACGAAACCGCCGGCCAGCAGCGGCACGGGGAAATCATAGCCGCCCGCCGCGTTCGCGTGGAACTTGAGCGGGTGGTGGGCGATGGTCCCGGCCAGTTGGGCGCCCTTCAGGGTGTGCAGGATCTTGAAGGCGCACTTGGCGTCCTTGGCCACCTGGGGGGCCAGATCGGCGCACAGGACCAGCCTTTCCCCGACCTTGGCCAGATCGGAATCCGAGCTTTCCACCTCGACCACCACATAGTCGAACTCAGCGCCATAGGCGATGGCGCGGTTGCCCGGCATGGTCCAGGCGTGGTGGTCCAGATCACCACCTTGGCGCCCTCGATCTCGGGCACGCTGGCCGTCACCACCGGGAACTTCACCCAGATGGTGATGGAGGTGTGGTCGTGATACTCCACCTCGGCCTCGGCCAGGGCGGTCTTCTCCACCACCGACCACAGCACCGGCTTGGCGCCCTTATACAGCGAGCCGTCCAGCAGGAACTTGCCCAGCTCGGCGGCGATCACCGATTCGGCGTGGTTGGTCATGGTGGTGTAGGGGTGGTCCCAGTCGCCGGTGATGCCCAGGCGCTTGAACTCCTCCTTCTGGATACTGATCCACTTGGCGGCGAACTGGCGGCATTCCTCGCGGAAGGTGACGGTGTCGATCTCGTCCTTGTCCTTGCCGGCGTCGCGGTACTTTTCCTCGATCTTCCACTCGATGGGCAGGCCGTGGCAGTCCCAGCCGGGGACGTAATCGGCGTCCTTGCCCAGCATCTGCTGGGACCGGGTGATGACGTCCTTGAGGATCTTGTTGAGCGCGTGGCCGATGTGGAGATTGCCGTTGGCGTAGGGCGGGCCGTCGTGAAGGATGAACTTGTCCCGGCCCTTGGAGGCGGCGCGCAGGCGGCCGAACAGGTCGATCTTCTCCCAGCGGGCCAGAAGCTCGGGCTCCAGCTTGGGCAGTTCGCCCTTCATGGGGAAATCGGTCTTGGGCAGGAAGACGGTGTTCTTGTAATCGACGCTCATGACGGGCTCTCAGACGGCAGGGGCGACGGGCACCATGGGCCCGGCGGCGGCGGAAAAATGGCGGGCGGCCAGCAGGCGGCGGCCGGTCTCCACATCGGCGGTGATCTGGGTGGTCAGCTCGGCCAGCCCGCTGAAGCGGCGCTCGGGGCGGATATGCTCGACCAGCGCCACCCGCAGGTGGCGGCCATACAGGTCCTCGTTGAAGTCCAGCAGATGGACCTCCATCAATTCATCGGTCTTGTCGAAGGTGGGGCGGCGGCCGAAATTGGCGACGCCGTCGTGCCACACCGTGGCCCCGCCCTTGTCGATGCCGGCGCGGACCGCATAGACGCCGCTGGCCGGACGCTGATACTCGCCCAGGCGCAGATTGGCGGTGGGAAAGCCCAGCAGGCGGCCACGGGCGTCGCCGTGCTCGACCCGGCCCTCCACTTCCCAGTAATGGCCCAGCAGACGGGCGGCGGCATCGGGGCGGCCGGCCACCAGATGCTCGCGCACGGCGGTGGAGGAATAGGTCTCGCCGTGATCGGCCATGGCGGGCGGCACCACGGTGACGCCGAAGCCCGATTCCTCGCCGCATTTCTGCAAGAAGGCGCCGGTGCCCAGGCGGCCCTTGCCGAACACGTAGTCATAGCCCACCACCACGTGGCTGGCTTGCATGCAGCCCACCAGCACGCCACCGACGAATTCCAGCGCCGTCATGGCGGCGAAATCGCGGTCGAAATGCTGCTGATACAGGAAATCGGTGCCCAGCGCCTCGATCAGGCGGGACTTGACGCGGAACGGCGTCAGGCGGAACGGCGGCTGGTCGGGATTGAACAGCGAGCGCGGATGGGGCTCGAAGGTCATCACCGCATGGGCCACGCCCAGGTCCTGGGCGATGCGGCGCGCGGTCAGGATCACCGCCTGATGGCCGAGATGGACACCGTCGAAATTGCCCAGCGCCACCACGCAACCGCGGTGGTCGGGGGAAAGCTCGCCGCAATGCCGGATCAGGCGCATTTTAAGGATCGGGCCCCAGGAAAAAACCAAGGGCAAAGGGGTAGTGCAAAAGGCTTCGCAGCGCAAGACTTCCCCCTCCCCCATGGGGAGAGGGGGATGCCAGGCATCAGCCCTTGGACGGAACCATCAGGGTGGCTTCACCGTCCATGACGATCTTGCCGGCCACCGAACAGGTGGTCTTGAAGGTGGCGAACTTCTTTTCCGGGGTCAGCGCGGTGACCTCGACGCGGGCGGTGACGGTGTCGCCGATGCGCACGGGAGCCTTGAACTTCAGCAGCTGCGAGACATAGATGCAGCCCGGGCCGGGCAGCTTGGTGCCGAACACGGTGGAGACGAACGCCGCCGACAGCATGCCGTGGGCGATGCGGCCCTTGAACATGGTCTGGCTGGCGAATTCCTCGTTGATGTGAACCGGGTTGAAATCGCCGGAGACACCGGCGAAGGCGACGATGTCGGCCTCGGTCACGGTCTTGGCGAAGATGGCCGACTGGCCGACCGACAATTCCTCGAAATACATTCCGTTCAACGATTCGCCGCTCATCCTTGGTCTCCACATTTATGGTTGTTGCTGCGACGCAGCGCAAAGCGCGGCGGGAGTATAGACGCAAGGGGGGCGCTTGCTCAACTGACGCTTTGGAGACGTTCAAGCCTTGCCTTGGCGGCCGGGCTGTGGCCGAATGCCGGGCGTTTCATCAACAGGCGTTCCGTCCGTGAAATATCGCATTCTCGTTCTGCTGCCGCTGCTGCTGGGGGCCTGTGCCGCCGGCAACCCCTGGGTCAATCCGCAATTGCCCAAGGACCAGTGGGGCCGCGACTATTCCGCCTGCCGCCGCTCGGCCGACCGGAGTTCCGGCTTCCGCGACGACGGCCGCGACACCTACAGCCCGACGCGCGACTACGAGCGCGCCCAGGCCAAGCGGATCTACGATGCCGAGCTCAATGCCTGCATGCGCGGGCTGGGCTATTTCCCCGCCCCCAAGAACTGAGGACCCAAGCCATGCGTCGCGCCGCCCTGGCCCTTTGCTGCCTGCTCATCAGTGTTCCCGCCCTGGCCGAGGACATGCCCAAGAGCCCCAAGGCCCCGCCGCCCGAGCCGCTGCCCGACGCCACCTGCGACACCACCAAGGCCGATGCCGGCGACTGGCTGGCGGGCCGCTGGGTGGCGCCCTATTCCAAGTGGGAATTCAAGCGCGACGCCCAGGGCCTGACCTGGAAGCTGGAGCAGAAGCCCGACCTCAACAGCAACCTGGGCTACAAGCAGGGCACCGTCATCGAGGGCAAGGTGTCGGAACTCAGCGCCTGCACCCTCCGCCTCACCGCCGTGGAGAACGGCGAGACCGCCTTCGATTTCGAGGGCGTGCGCACCGAGGACGGCAAGATCTACGGCTATGCCACCAACAAGGCCGGCCAGGGCGCCCGCTGGACCCTCAGGCGGGAACGCTGATCCCTCCCGACGGCCATCGGCCGGAGGCAAGCGCGACCGCGCGCCTCGGCTTATGCCGAGTAAGCCCGAGCGAAGCGCCCGGCGACTGAGGGACTTACGACGGCTCGATCTATCGGGCCGTCGGTATCAAACGAGTCTCCAGCCGGGCGCGCAGTTCGTCCGGCAGAGGGGTCGAGCGCCGGGTGTCCTGATCGGCCAGCACCAGCACGGAATCTGCGGTGGCGACGCAGCGCTCGCCCACGAACACCCCCTGGCCAAGATGGAACGAGGTGCGGCCGATCTTCGTAACGCCCGTGCCAATGCGCACCTCGCCCGGCCAGTGAATCTCGCCGATGAAATCCAGCACCAGCCGGGCGATCACCATGAAGGTGCCGGGCGGCGTCAGCGGCCGCCCGGGCTCCAGCAGGAATTGCACCCGCCCGGTCTCGCAGAACACCGAGAACGCCACGTTGTTGATATGGCCCTGGGCGTCGGTGTCGCAATAGCGCAAGGTCTCGCGCGCCCAGTGAGGATAAATGGTCGGGTCCTGGAGATCGGGCTTGGTCATGGAATCTCTCGGTTGCAATGTCAGGCCAGGCAGGGTTGCGGCCGCCGGGGCAGCATGGAGAATATCACGGCGGCGACCACCACGGCACCGCCCGCCAGCTGGGCCGGATTGGGCGGCGTGCCGGTCAGGGTGGCGATGCTGGCGGCGAAGACCGGCACCAGGTTGAGGAACAGGGCGGTCCGCCCCGCACCCATGCGGGCGATGGCCGCGTTCCAGAACAGATAGGCCAGCACCGAGCCGAACACCGTCATGGCCGCCAGCGCTGCCGCGGCCTTGGGCCCCGGCAGCGTGAACTCCGCCCCGCTCAGTCCGGCCGCCGCCGTCAGCACCAGGGCGCCCGCCGCCATGGGAATGGCGGCGTTGACCAAAGGCGAGCCCGCCGGCATCAACCGCCGCGCCAGCACGTTGTAGACGGCCCAGGCCAGATTGGCGCCCATCATTTCCACGTCGCCCAGGCCGAACACCACCTCACCGCGGGCACCGCCCAGGATGACCATGGACACCCCGGCCAGAGCCACCGGCAGGGCGGCGATCTGGCGGCCGGGCAACTGCTCGCCCAGGAACAGCGCCGCCAGCACGGCGGTGAGCAGGGGATTGGTGGCCATGATCAGGGCGCCGTTGACCGCCGAGGTGGTGCGCATGGCGTCGAAGAACAGCAGGTTGAAGCCGGCGATGCCGACCACGCCCAACAGGGCCAGCCGTCCGCCGGATTTGCGCGCCGCCGCCAGCAGGGCGCCGAGTTCGCCGCGCCCGGCCACCAGCACGACCATGATCACCGCCGCCAGGACGAAGCGCCCCGACGCCGCCGCCAGGGGCGCCATGTCGGCCAGGATCGGACCGGCCAGATTGAAATTGGCCGCCCAGAACAGGGCCGAGAGGGCGGCAAGGGCATAGATGGCGATCGGCCCCATGATGGATCTCCATTGAGATAGACTAATCATGGTCGCAACGATACGCTTTGGAACTTCTTGGCTTCAAACGAGCTTTTCTCGCCCTCGGGTTAAGGAAATCTAATCATGCGCCGTCGCCTCCCGCCCCTCCGGGCCCTGCATGCCTTCGAGGCCGCCGCCCGCCATCTGTCCTTCGCGCGGGCCGCCGAGGAGCTGGGCGTCACCCCGGCGGCCATCAGCCAGCAGATCAAGCAATTGGAGGACATCCTGGGCGTCGGCCTGTTCCATCGCGGAACGCGCCTGTCGCTGACCCGGGCCGCCGCCCTGGTCTCGGGCGAGGTCAGCGACGCCTTCGACCGCCTGGCCTCCGCCGTGGGACGGCTGGCCCCCGACGGCCCGGCCCGGCCGCTGGTGGTGTCGGCGCCGCCGGCCTTCGCGGCGCGCTGGCTGGTCCCCCGCCTCACCCGCTTCCAGGACGCCCATCCCGGCATTGACCTGCACCTGTCCGCCACGTTGCGGCTGGTGGATCTGGACCGCGAGGGCGTGGACCTGGCCATCCGCTACGGACCGGGACGCTATCCCGGGCTGCTGGTGGAACGGCTACGCCTGGAAGAGGTGGTGGCGGTGGCGACGCCGCGTCTGGCCGCCGGCCTGGGCGAGGTGTCCGATCTCGCCCGCGCCACCTTGCTGGTCAATGAAGGCATCGGCTGGGACCCGTCCTTCCCCACCTGGCCGGCCTGGCTGTCCGAGATGGGCGCCAGCCCGGCCGAGACGCTGCGCCTGCGGCCCTTCGGCGACGCCTCCCTGGTCCTGGAGGCCGCCCTGGCCGGACTGGGCGTCGCCCTGGTCTGGCGCACCCTGGTTTGTGACGAACTGGCCGGCGGCCGACTGGTGGCCCTGTTCCCCGGACGCCCCCTGGCCAGCGCCTATCATCTGGCCTGCCTGCCCGAGCGCGCCGAATTCCCGCCCATCCGGGCATTCCGGGACTGGATCAAGGCGGAACTCGTCACCACGTGATGGACTTATCCCGTTCGTAGCCTTGCCATCCCCCGATGGGATGTTAGGCTGGAGGTCGGGTCAATCCCTGAGCAGGAGTCGGCCGATGAAAGGCAAGAAGAGCGTCATATCAAGGCTCAATAAACTCCTGGTCGGAGAGCTTGTCGCCGCCGATCAGTATTTCGTGCATTCGCGCATGTACCGCGAATGGGGCCTGTCCAAGCTTTACGAGCGCATCGAGCATGAACGCCAGGACGAGATCGGCCACGCCGACCTGCTGATCGGCCGCATCTTGTTCCTGGAGGGAACCCCCGACCTGTCCAAGCGCCCCGGGCCAAAGGTGGGCAAGGACGTGCCCTCCATGCTGAAGGCCGACCTGGATCTGGAAATCGAGGTCGTGGCCGAGTTGAAGGAAGCCATCGCCCATTGCGAGAGCGAGGGCGATTACGACACCAGGCGCATCCTGGGCAAGATTCTCGAGGACACCGAGCAGGATCACACCCTGTGGCTTGAGCAGCAATTGGGCCTGATCGCCCGCATGGGCCTGCAGAACTACCTGCAATCGGCGGCCGGCGACATCGCGCAAGGTGCGTCATGAAGGGTGACAAGGAGGTCCTGCGCCACCTGAACGGCGTGCTCAAGCTGCACCTCACCGCCATCAACCAGTACTTCCTGCACGCCCGCATGCTGAAGAACTGGGGGCTGAAGGATCTGGGCAAGGCGGTCTACAAATATTCCATCGAGGAGATGAAGCAGGCCGACGAGGTCATCGAACGCATCTTGTTCCTGGAAGGCCTGCCCAATCTCCAGGACCTGGGCAAGCTTGGCATCGGCGAGGACGTGGCCGAGATGCTGGCCTCGGATCTCAGGATGGAGCTGGCCGAGCACAAGGCGCTGGTCGAGACCATCGCCTTGTGCGAGACCAAGCAGGACTTCGTCACCCGCGATGAACTGGCGGAAATTCTGGAAGATACCGAAGAACATGTCGACTGGCTGGAAACCCAGATCGACCTGATGTCCAAGATGGGGGCGCAGAACTACCTTCAGGCCGCCACGGGCGAGATAGAGGGCAGTTAAGCCAGGGGTTGTAGAGACAGGGGGATGGACTGAACAGCGTTGGCAGGTCTTACCGGCCGCTGGTCCTGGTGACTGCGGTGCTGCTGGTCGTGTGGATCAGTGGCATCCTTGTGGCTTGGCGCGATCGCAACAACTCGCTCAATGACAGCGGCCGACTCACCGAAGCCCTGACCCGCGTGGTGGCCGAGCGCATCTCCGGCTCGCTGCGTGGCCTTGACCTGATGCTGCAGGACGTGGACATCCACTCGCGGGAAAGGTCGGATCCTACAGAACTGCTGAACCTGATGCGCCACCGCAGCGCAGGCCTTCCCGAGGTCCGCAACGTCTTCATCATCAATGCCGATGGAAAAGTCACCTCCTCGACGCTGCCATCCATGCTTGGCCTGGATCTGTCCCGCCGCCCCTATTTCATGACGGCGGCTCAGACCCCCATTCATGGCCATCTGATCATCACGCCCCCCTCGGTCAGCCCGGTGACCGGCAAGCTTGGCTTGGTGGTGGCGCGGCCAATCACCAGTCCGGTGGGAACCTTCGCCGGATTGATCGCCGTCGCGCTCAACCCGGAATTCTTTTCCGGGGCGCTGAGCGGCGTCGTGGAGGGCGACGTGGACCGGGCGGTGGTCGCCAACATGGACGGCAACGTCTTGGCGCGCCTTCCCGATCCGGGGCTCCATGTGGGCAGCTCCATCCGCTCGGGCCCGCTGTTTTCCGACTATCTGCCCAAGGCCCGGGCCGGCACCTTCATCGCCCCCAGTTCGTTCGACGGCCAGGACCGGCTGGCCTCCTATCAGGCGCTGAACCACCAGCCCATCGTGGTCTCGGTAGGCATCACCACCCAGGCCGCGTTGCGACGCTGGACCGTCAACACGCTGGTCATGGCCGGAATCGGCCTGCTGTTCTCGACCGTCCTCCTGGGGGCGGCCCTGCAGCTGGAACGGCGCGAGCGCGAGCGCCGCGGGGCCGAGACTGCCCTGAAGGCCAGCGAGGAGAGCTACCGCATCCTGGTCGACGACCAGGATGACCTGATCCATCGCTATACCCAGGATACGACCCTGATCACCGTCAACCGGGCCTACGCCCGCTTTTACGGCCAGACCCCGGACAGCCTGATCGGGCGGAAGTGGATCGAGTTCCTGCCGGACGAGGAACGCACCTTCTCCCTGTCCTGCCTGCAGGCCCTCAATCATATCCAGCCCTACCGCGAGGACCGCCGCCGGGTCGTCCGCCCCGACGGCCAGGAACTCTGGATCGAATGGCGGACTACGGCGCTGTACGACGCCCTGGATAATCTGACCGGATACCAGACGGTGGGGCGTGACGTCACCGATTCCCACCGTGCCCAACAGGCCATTTCGGAGCGCGAGGAGCTTTACAGCCAGAGCTTCCACCGCAATCCGGCCATCAAGCTGCTGATCGACCCTAAAAGCGGCGCCATCACCGACGCCAATGATTCCGCGGCCCTGTTCTACGGCTATCCCGCCGATGTCCTGAAGCACATGAACATCCAGGACATCAACGTGGCCTCGGCGGCGGAGATCGAGCACGAAATGGCGGCGGTGGAAAACGAGGGGCGCAAGTTCCTGCGCTTCAGGCATCGCCTGTCATCGGGCGACATCCGCGATGTTGAGGTCTATTCGTCGCCCCTGCATGTGGGCGGCCGCGCCTATCTCAGCAGCATCGTGGTCGACGTCTCCGACCGCAACCGCTTCGAGGCGGAGCTTCAGGCCAAGACCGCGGAACTGGCCCGCTCCAACGCCGAGCTGGAACAGTTCGCCTATGTGGCCAGCCACGACCTGCGCCAGCCCCTGCGCATGGTCACCTCCTACGTCACCCTGCTGGAGCGTCATCTGGGCGAGACCCTGGACGAGTCCAGCCGCGAATTCATCGGCTACACCATCTCCGGAGTGCGGCGCATGGATGCGCTGATCAAGGGGCTGCTCGATTACTCGCGGGTGGGGCGCGGCGGCGAGACTCTCTCCGACCTGGACCTGGAGGAGGTGGTGGCCGATTCCTGCGCCAATCTCGGCCTGACCGGCAGCAGCGACGAGGCGACAGTCTTGGTGGAACACCCGCTGCCCAGGATTCTTGGGATTTCCAGCGAATTGATTCGCCTGTTCCAGAACCTGATCGGCAATGCGGTCAAGTACCGCCATCCCGAACGCAAGCCGGAGATCCGCCTTTCCTCTCGCCGTCAGGGCAATGAATGGATCATCACCGTCGAAGACAACGGCCTGGGCATCGGCGCCGAACATTTCGAGCGTATCTTCGGGATGTTCCAGCGCCTGCACGCCGAAGGGGAGTTCGAGGGAACCGGCATCGGACTGGCCATCTGTCGCAAAATCGTCACCACCCATGGCGGCCGCATCTGGGTGGAATCGGAGGAAGGCGCCGGCTCGCGCTTCATGGTGGCCCTGCCGGCCTCACGAGCCGCCGCCCGAGGCCTCGCAACGCATTGACGGCGCCCGGCATTTGGGGGAGTCTTGCACCGCGCCCAGACAGGAGTGTTCGACCATGAAGGTCGCGGCCATTTCATTCAACGACAACCACAGCCTCAGCATGGACGTCGAAGGTGTCAGCTATATCGGCGCCGCCCAGCCCATGGAGCTGGAGGATGGCACTTGGTTCCTGGAATTGCTGCTTCGCACCGACAACGGGACCATCGCCCTGCAACTGGTGGCCGATACCCCGGAAAAGCTGGACATCAAGCGCTACGAGTAGCCCAGGACCCAGGCCGGGCCACTACATCTCCAGCACGTCGACGGCCACCAGCACCTGATGCTCGCCGCCGCCCAGCACCACGCCGCGCACCGGGGTGACGTCGTCGTAGTCGCGGCCCCAGGCCACCACGATGTGATCCTGGCCGGCGGCCATGTCGTTGGTGGGATCGAGATCCAGCCAGCCCCAGCCGGGCTGGTAGACCGACAGCCAGGCGTGGGAGGCATCGGCGCCCACCAGCTTTTCCTTGCCCGGCGGCGGCTTGGTGCGGATATAGCCGCTGACATAGCGCGCCGCCAGCCCCATGGCCCGCAGGCAGGCGATGCCCACATGGGCGAAGTCCTGGCAGACGCCGCGGCGCTGCTGGAACACCTGCGCCAGGGGGGTGCCCACGGTGGTGGCCTCGGGATCGAAGGTGAATTCGCTGTGGATGCGGTGGTTCAGATCCATCACCGCCTCGTCCAGGGGACGGCCGGGGGGGAAACTGGGCAGGGCGAAGCGCTCGGCCTCGGCCAGGGGCGGCACCTGGGGCGAGGCGAAGACGAAATCCATCACCGATTCATCGATGCCCCGCGCCCCCGACCAGGTGTTGAGCCGCACGGAATCCCAGGCGGGAACCGCGATCTGGGGCAGCCTCGGCTGGCCGGCGGTCTCCACCACGAAGGAGGCGTCGATCACCAGGGTGGAATGGGGGCTCTGGATGGTGAAGAAGGTGATGGGATTGCCGAAATAGTCGCGGCCGCCCTCGTCGAGCACCTCCGGACTGGGGCGGATGGTCACCTTGACCTGTCCCACGCTCTGGCCGTCCACGGTGCGCGGCTGCAAATGGGCCGCGTGGTGGGACAGTTGCACCGGCTCGGTGTATTTGTAGGTGGTGGTGTGGCGAACCTTGAACTTCACGCCAGTTCCTCCATGGGCGCTGTGGGCAGCCGCCACTGGGCGTGGATGAAGTAGGTGCGCGACACCTGCTCGGACAATTCCCACAGCCGCGAGCGCAGCATGTCGAGCAGGCGCAGGGCGTCGTGATAGCCGCCGTCGCGGTCGAAGCGGGAAATCACCATGACGTCGGTGGTGCGGATGGTGCCGCACAGCACGGTCATCAGCTTCTGCTCCGGCTTGTAGAAGCCCGAATGCTCGCCC
Organism: Paramagnetospirillum magneticum AMB-1; assembly: GCF_000009985.1. GTDB lineage: Bacteria > Pseudomonadota > Alphaproteobacteria > Rhodospirillales > Magnetospirillaceae > Phaeospirillum > Phaeospirillum magneticum. Next base: position 882,755 of record NC_007626.1, on the reverse strand, counting down.
ATGGCGGCCAGCCGGTTCATGTGGCCTTCCAGGGTGGCCAGTTGGAAGCCCAGCGAGCGGGGATTGCCCTCGTCGCACAGCAGCAGGTCGAGCACGCCCGCCAGACGCGGCGTGGACAGATAGCGCGAGCGGTAGGTCATCACGCTGTCCCAGATCTCCAGCAGCAGATCCAGCGGCACCGCCTCCTCGCCGTCCACGTCGGCCAGGGCGCCGCTGACCATTTCCACCATGGCGATGGCGCGCTCGGCGCGGCGGCCGGAATCCAGGAACAGCCATTGCGGCCCCCGGGTCATGTTCTCCATGGCCAGGCCGCTGACCGCCTGCATGGTCAGCACCATGGCGTTGAGCCGGCCCATCACGTCGCCGCCGCCGGTCTCGGCGGCCAGCAGGCCGATCTCGTCCCGGAGCTGATGCAGGGCGCGCCAGGTGTCGTTGGACAGACGGTCGCGCAGATGGACGACGATGCGCAGCAGGCGCTCGACACAGCCGGCCAGCCCGGCCCCCTCCACCGACAGGTGATGGGCGACCAACCGGTCGGTCAGGCTTTCGGCCGGCTGGTCGTCCTCGTCCTCGGGCACCGACAGGCCCAGCGCGGTCATGACGCGGATCATGGCCTGGGCCCGCACGGAATCGCCCTCGGCCAGGGCATCCTCGATGCGGATCAGGGCGGCGCGCAGCAGGCGGGTGGTGGCCTCGCAGCGCTCGAGATAGCGGCCCAGCCAGAACATGTTGTCGGCCACCCGCGACGGCAGGTCGCGGTTCTCGCGGGTCAGCCGCACCGGCGGCACCTGCGGCCGGGCGGTGGTCACCGTCAGGCGCTGGGTCGGCGAGGCGATCCAGACGTCCTTGCTGCCGCCGCCGCCGGTCTGCAGCCGCGACGCCAGCAGGTCGCGCTCGGACGACAGCCGGGCCAGGCCGCCGGGCATGGCCTGCCAGCCCTTCTCGGTGTGGACGGCGAAGACGCGCAGCACGCAATGGCGGGGCTCCATCCGCCCTTCGGCCCACAGCGGCAGGGTCGAGGTGGTCTTCACCTCCTGGCCGACCCAGTCCCAGGGACGCGCCAGGATGGCGTTGCGCATCTCGGCCAGCTGCACCCCGGACAAAGCGGCGCCGATCACCGGCTGGTCGCGCCGCCCGAAGGCGGGGCGGATCACCAGACGCGACAGATTGGCCAGCACATGGTCCAGGGCGGCGGGTTCGCCGCACCACCAGCTGGGCACCGAGGGCAGCAGCAGATGCTCGTCCCTGAGCGACCGGGCCAGGGCGGGCATGAAGCCCAGCAGCGAGGCCCCGTCCAGCAGGCCGCTGCCGATGGCGTTGAACAGCGACACATTGCCGCGCCGCGCCGATTGCAGCAGCCCCGCCACCCCCAGTTGGGAATCGCCGCGCAGTTCCAGGGGGTCGCACCACGTGCCGCCAGTGCGGCGGAAGATCACGTCCACCTGCTGCAGGCCGGTCAGGGCCTTGAGGTAGACGGTGTTGTCGCGCACCGTCAGATCCTCGCCCTGCACCAGGGTGATGCCCAGCTGGCGGGCCAGGAAGGCATGCTCGAAATAGGTGGCGTTGTAGGGGCCGGGGGTCAGCAGCACCATGCGCGGGTCGTCGCGGTGGCGCACCGCCAGCCCCTGCAGCGTGCGGCGCTGCGTCTCGAAGAACGGCCCCAGCCGCTCCACCTGGAGCGAGCGGTGGAACTCGGACAGCACCCGGCTGACAATGGAGCGGTTTTCCAGGGCATAGCCGGCCCCGGAAGGAGTCTCGGTGCGGTCGCTCAACACCCGCCACTGGCCATCGGGGCCGCGCACCAGGTCGGCGGCGTAATGGTGCAGCCAGTGGCCGCCCGCCGGCAGCCAGCCATGGCAGGGGCGCAGAAAGGCGGGATTGGCGTGCAGCAGCGACGAGGGAATGACGCCGCGCCCCACCAGGGTCCGCTCGCCGTAAAGGTCGGCCAGCACGGAATCCAGGAGGCTGGCCCGCTGCTCGATGCCCTCGGCGATGGCCGACCATTCCTCCGCCGACAGGATCAGCGGCAGGGGGTCGAGCCGCCACGGCCGGTCCAGGCCCGCCGGGTCGCCATAGACGTTATAGGTGACGCCGTTGTCGCGGATCAGGCGCTGGCCCACGTCCCAGCGCCGGGTGACCTCCTCGAGGCCCAGGCGGTTCATACCCTCGACAAAGCCCTGCCAATGGGGACGGACGCCTCCGCCCGGCGCCTTCACCTCGTCGAAGGCTCCCGGCAGCGGACGATAGGCGTCTTCGAAACTCCAGGGCGGACCTTCAAGACGAGAGCGCAGGCGACGCGGTATTTTCCCCTCCCCCAAAATCGCGACGGTGTCGTTTCACCCTGTTATCCCGAGCGAATGCGAGGGATCTCATCCTGATACGATGTTCTCCACCCGGCACCCATGCCCCAGGCGGAGATCCCTCCTCCCTCCGGTCGTCGGGATGACGGTCTGTTTCGTGGTGTTAGCGCCTATTGTAGCCTCAGGTCCAGTGTATTTGGGTAGTCGGGATGGATGGTGCCACTCTCCACCCGAAGCGGCCCGTGGGAATGGCCGAAGGCGAAGAAGCGGGCCCGGCGCCGGGCCTCGGCCTCATAGGAATTGACCGGGAAGGTGTCGTAGCTGCGCCCGCCGGGATGGGCGACATGGTAGGTGCAGCCGGCCACCGCCTCGCCGGTCCAGGTGTCCACCAGATCGAAGACCAGGGGCGTATGGGTGCCGATGGTGGGGTGCAGGCAGGACGCCGGCTTCCAGGCGCGATAGCGCAGCCCGGCCACCCATTCCCCCGAGGCGCCGGTGGGCGCCAGCGGCAGGCGGCGGCCGTGACAGGCCACCACATAGCGGTCGCCCACCAGGCCGGTGACCTTGACCTGCAGGCGCTCCACCGAGGAATCCACATAGCGCACCGTGCCGCCGGCCCCGGGCTCCTCGCCCATGACATGCCAGGGCTCCAGGGCGGTGCGCAATTCGATGCGCATGCCGCGATGGGTGACGGCGCCCACCGCCTGGAAGCGGAATTCCAGATGGGGGGCGAACCACGCCCGGTCGAAATGGATGCCGCCCGCGTCAAGCCATTCCAGCACCTCGTCCAGATCCTTCTCGATCCAATGGGGCAGCATGAAGCGGTCGCGCAAGCTTGAGCCGAAGCGCACCAGCTTCTCCATATAGGGCTCGTCCCAGAAGCGAGCGATCAGGGCGCGCAGCAACAATTGCTGCACCAGGCTCATGCGGGCATGGGGCGGCATCTCGAAGGCGCGGAACTCCACCAGCCCCAGGCGCCCGGTGGGGCCGTCGGGGGAGTAGAGCTTGTCGATGCAGATCTCGGTGCGGTGGGTATTGCCGCTGGCGTCGATCAGCACGTTCCGGAGCACCCGGTCCACCACCCAGGGCGCCACGTTGGTCCCCCGGTGGGGCAGTTGGGACAGCGCGATCTCCAGCTCGTAGAGCGTGTCGTCGCGAGCCTCGTCCACCCGGGGATGCTGGCTGGTGGGGCCGATGAACATGCCCGAGAACAAATAGGACAGGCTGGGATGGTTCTGCCAGAAGCGGATCAGGCTGCCCAGCAGGTCGGGACGGCGCAGAAAGGGGCTGTCGGCGGGCGTCCAGCCGCCCAGCACCATGTGGTTGCCGCCGCCGGTGCCCACATGGCGGCCGTCGATCATGAACTTCTCGGTGCCCAGGCGGGCCTGATGGGCCTCGTCGTAAAGGATCTCGGTGTTGGTCACCAGTTCGCGCCAGTGCTCCACCGGCTGGACGTTGACCTCGATGACGCCGGGATCGGGCGTCACCTTGATGATCTTCAGGCGGGGATCGTTGGGCGGCGGATAGCCTTCCACATGCACCGGGGTGCCGATCTCGGCGGCGGACAGCTCCACCGCCTCGATCAGGTCGAGATACTGCTCGGCGGTTTCCACCGGCGGCAGGAAGACGTTGAGGCGGCCGTCGCGGGGCTGGACGCACAAGGCGGTGCGCACATTTTCGGACACCAGTCCCTTGGCGGTCTCGACGGGGCGCAGATCCACCGGCACCTGCTGCAGCACCGTGGCCTTGGGCGCGCCGGAGCCCGGGACCTGCTCGGTCTGGGCGCGCTGGCGCCGGGCCGGGGGCATGGGGCCACGCGGCTCGAAGGGATCGCGCTCGCTGTGATAGGGATAGGCGTCGGCGGGAATCCACGGTAGGGATTCCAGCGGCAGCCGCAGGCCCAGCGGCGAATCGCCCGGAATGGTCAACAGCTTGCCGTCCCGGGTCGGCCACGGCCCGGTGATCCAGCGGAACTTATCCTTGGCCTGCCAGGGCTGCAGCGGCAGGACATAGCCGGTGGGCGTGCCCAGGCCGCGCTTGAACACCGTGGCCAGCCGGGCGCGCTCCTCCGGGTTTTCCAGCTTGGAATCGATGGGATCGACGTTGATGGGCAGGGCCTGTTCCCGCAGCAGGTAATAGGCCGGGTCCTCCCAGGCGGGCATGGCGAAATCGGCGTCGACGCCCAGATGGCGACACAGCGCCTGGGAAAAGTCGCGGGCCTGTTCATGGGTGGGGGAATTGTCCTCGGCCTCCAGGGCGATCAGCCGCGGGTCGCGCCACACCACCTCGTCGTCGTCGCGCCAGATCAGCGAGAAGGCCCAGCGCGGCAGGCTTTCGCCCGGATACCACTTGCCCTGGCCATAAGCGATCAGCGCACCGGGCGCGAAGCGGTCGCGCAGACGGCGGATCAGGGTGTCGGCGAAGGCCCGCTTGGTGGGGCCGACGGCGCTGGTGTTCCACTCCTCGCCATCCGGGTCGGTGGTGGAGATGAAGGTGGGCTCGCCGCCCTGGGTCAGGCGCACGTCACCTTGGCGCAGCTTCTCGTCCACCAGATCGCCGAGTTCCAGCACGGCCTGCCACTGGTCCTCGCTGTAGGGCTTGGTGACACGGGGGGTCTCCAGCACGCGGGCGACGCCCATATGGTGCTCGAACGAGACCTCGCACATCTCCACCGCGCCGGTGATAGGCGCCGCGCTGGTGGGATCGGGCGAGGCGGCCAGCGGAATATGCCCCTCGCCGGTCAGCAGGCCCGAGGTGGGGTCAAGGCCGATCCAGCCGGCGCCGGGCAGGTAGACCTCGGTCCAGGCGTGCAGGTCGGTGAAGTCCTCCGCCGCCCCGGCGGGGCCGTCCAGCGGCTTGACGTCGGGGACCAGCTGAATCAGGTAGCCCGAGACGAAACGCGCCGCCAACCCTAGGCGGCGCAGAATCTGCACCAGCAGCCAGGCGGAATCGCGGCACGAGCCCTTCTTCAGGCCCAGGGTCTGTTCCGGGGTCTGGACGCCCGGCTCCATGCGGATGGTGTAGCTGATGTCGTCCTGCAGCCGCTGGTTCAGCGCCACCAGGAAATTGGTGGTCTGCATGGGCGTGCTTGTGTCGATGGAGGCCACGTAATCGGCCAGCAGCGGCCCCGCCTCCTCGCGATTCAGGAACGGCTTCAGTTCGTGGTCCAGCAGCGGGTCGTAGGCGAAGGGGAAATTCTCCGCCTCGGGCTCCAGGAAGAAGTCGAAGGGATTGACCACCGACAGGTCGGCCACCAGGTCCACATCCACCGTGAAGGATTCCACCTTCTCGGGGAAGACCAGCCGGGCCAGCCAGTTGCCCTGGGGGTCCTGCTGCCAGTTGATGAAGTGCCCCTTGGGCTCCACGTCCAGGGAATAGGACAGCACCGGCGTACGGGCATGGGGCGCCGGGCGCAGCCGCACCACCTGGGGCGAAAGAACGACCGGTCGGTCATACTTATAACGTGTGGTATGGCGCAGCTTGACGTGAATGCCCATGATCATCCGAAGACAGTGGCGAGATGCAGCGAACAGGGTAGCATAGAGCCCGAGGTCAGGTTGCAGTAAAAGCTTCATCTTTCAGCATGCTGCCATGCGTGCCTTAAATTTGATCAATTCGAAATGGCGCGATAAACTGCACCCCGCGCCATATTCAGGGGCGCGGAGAGGGGGATCGAAAGTATGACCCGGCCACGACTGACCCTACCCGAACCCGGCCTGTTGTCGGGCTATGATCCCGCCGAATTCTTCTGCGAGGCGCTGTCGCTGCGCGGTGACGGCGAGGCCGAGTTGGCCGCCATCGCCGCCCGGCTGAACGCACTCGACCCCGAGGATTTGCGCCACCGCGCCGCGCGGGCGGAAAAGGAGCTGTTCGACTTAGGCATCACCTTCACCGTCTATTCCGACAAGGACGCCATCGACCGCATCTTGCCCTTCGACGTGCTGCCCCGCGTCATCACGGCGGGCGAGTGGTCCCGCCTCGAGGCCGGCATCATCCAGCGGGTCACCGCCATCAACCTGTTCCTGGCCGATCTCTACGGCGACCAGAAGATCCTGGCCGACAAGATCGTCCCCGCCGATCTGGTGCTGGGCAACGCCAATTTCCATGCCTTCATGCGCGGGCTGAAGGTGCCGTGCGGCACCTATTCCCACGTCTGCGGCATCGACCTGATCCGCGACCAGGAAGGCCTGTTCCGGGTGCTGGAGGACAATGCCCGCACGCCGTCGGGCGTGTCCTACGTGGTCGAGAACCGCAACCTGATGCTGCAGTGTTTTCCCGACCTGATGGAAGACACCCGGGTCCGCGCCGTGGACGATTACGGCCTGATGCTGCGCCGGGCGCTGGAGGAGATCGCGCCGGCCGGCGTCGACGAGCCTTCCGTGGTGCTGCTGTCGCCGGGCATCTACAACTCCGCCTTCTTCGAGCACGTCTTCCTGGCCCGCGAGATGGGTGTGCCCCTGGTGGAAGGCCGCGATCTGGTGGTGGAGAACGACCGGGTCTACATGCTGACCACCGCCGGCAAGGCGCCGGTGCACAGCATCTATCGCCGCATCGACGACTTCTTCCTCGACCCCAAGGTCTTCCGCCCCGATTCCATGCTGGGCGTGCCGGGGCTGATGGACGCCTACCGCAAGGGCAACGTGTCCCTGGCCAATGCGCCGGGCACCGGCGTGGCCGACGACAAGGCGGTCTATGCCTACATGCCGCGCGTCATCAAGTACTACCTGGGCGAGGACGCCATCCTGCCCAACGTCGAGACCTTCATCTGCCGCGAGGCCGAGGGGCTGAAATACACCCTGGACAACCTGGAGCATCTGGTGGTCAAGCCGGTGGGCGAATCGGGCGGCTACGGCATGATTCTCGGCCCCAAGGCCAGCCGGTCCGAGATCGACGAGTTCCGCGCCAAGCTGAAGGCCGACCCGGCCAATTACATCAGCCAGCCCATGATCGGCCTGTCGGTCAGCCCGACGCTGACGACCAAGGGTACTCAGCCGCGCCACGTGGACTTCCGCCCCTTCGCGGTCACCGGCGCGTCGACCAAGGTGCTGGCCGGCGGCCTGACCCGCGTGGCCATGAAGGAAGGCTCGCTGGTGGTCAACTCGTCCCAGGGGGGCGGTTCCAAGGATACCTGGGTTCTGGCGGGAGAAGGCCAATGAGCGAGTTGCTGGCACGCAATGCCGATTGCATCGTCTGGCTGGCCCGCTACATGGAGCGGGCCGAGAATCTGGCCCGCATCCTGGGCGTGGCCGAGACCTTCGCCCGCGACCGCGCCGGGCGCAACTGGCTGGCGGTGGTGCAGATCAACGCCGACGAGGAACGCTTCTTCGCCCGCCATCGGGTCGCCGATGCGCGCACGGTGCCGCACTTCTACATCCTGGACCCGGACAACCCCAATTCCATCCTGTCCTCGGTCAAGGCGGCGCGCGAGAATGCGCGGACGCTGCGCCCCATGATCTCCATCGAGATGTGGCGCCAGATCAACCGCATGAACACCTGGATGGGCGGCCTGTCGGCCAATGCCGTGGCGCCGGCCAATCTCGTCGCCCTGTGCGAGGAGATCAAGGAGGCCTGCCAGTTGCACGTGGGCATCACCGAAGGCACCTTCTACCGCGATCAGGCCCACTACTTCTATCACCTGGGCAAGTCCATCGAGCGCGCCGACCAGACCACCCGCCTGCTGGACATCAAGTACCATACCCTGCTGCCCCGGCCCGAGGACGTGGGCTCGGCGCTGGATATCAGCCACTGGAACGCCCTGCTGAAGGCAGTGGCCGGCTATCAGGCGTCGCGCCGGGTGATGGCGGGCAAGATCACGCCGCGTTCGGTGGCGGCCTTCCTGCTGTTCTCGGATTCCTTCCCGCGCTCGGTGATTCTGTGCGTGCGCCAGATGGACTGGCTGCTGACCCAGTTGCGCTCGCGCTACAACCTGCGGGGCGGTGTCCGGGCGCTGGAACTGCTGGACGGGCTGCGCGCCGCCCTGACCGATCACACCATCGATCAGGTCATCGACCACGGCCTGCACGAGTTCATCGACTGGGTGCAGGCCCAATTGATGCTGATCTTCGCCGAAATTCAGGAAAGCTTTTGCGTCTCGCGCCAGCCTCAGGCCAGCCAGAGTCAATAATTTGCTTCTATATTAGTAATTAACTTGGTAAGCATGTGGCGACTTCCCCTGCACGGATGGGCGCCCCATGACCGGACCCTTATCGCATCTTCGCGTTCTCGACCTCAGTCGGGTTCTGGCCGGTCCCTGGGCGGGCCAGTTGCTGGCCGACATGGGGGCCGAGGTCATCAAGGTGGAGCGTCCGGGCGAGGGTGACGACACCCGCGGCTGGGGGCCGCCCTTCTTGAAGGACGGCCAGGGCGGCGACACCGGCGAGGCCGCCTATTTCCTGTCGGCCAACCGGGGCAAGCGCTCGGTGACCATCGACTTCACTCAAGCCCAGGGCCAGGAACTGGTGCGGCGTCTGGCCGCCAGATCCGACGTGGTGCTGGAGAATTTCAAGGTGGGCGGCCTGGCCAAATACGGCCTGGACTATGCCAGCCTGAAGGCGGTCAAGCCCGACCTGGTCTATTGCTCCATCACCGGCTTCGGCCAGGACGGACCCTATGCCCAGCGGGCCGGCTACGACTTCCTGATCCAGGGCATGGGCGGGCTGATGAGCCTGACCGGCGAGCCCGGCGGCCAGCCCATGAAGGTGGGCGTGGCGCTGACCGACATCTTCACCGGCATGTATGCCGGCTTCGCCATCCTCGCCGCCCTGGCCAAGCGCGACCGCACGGGCGAGGGCAGCCAGATCGACCTCGCCCTGCTGGATGTGCAGGTGGCGGTGCTGGCCAATCAGGCCACCAATTATCTGGTGGGCGGCGCCACGCCGAAGCGGCTGGGCAACGCCCATCCCAACATCGTGCCCTATCAGGCCTTCGCCACCGCCGACGGCCATATCATCCTGGCGGTGGGCAATGACGGCCAGTTCCGCCGCTTCTGCCACACCGCCGGGCGGCCCGAACTGGGCGCCGATCCCCGCTTCGCCACCAATGTGGAGCGGGTAAGGAACCGCGCCGAGCTGGTCCCCCTCCTCGAAGCCCTGCTGACGTCGCGCCCCTCCGCCCGATGGATCGCCGAACTGGAGGAGGCCGGGGTGCCCTGCGGCCCCATCAACGATCTGGCCAACGTGTTCGCCGATCCCCAGGTGATCCATCGCGGCCTCAGGACCCGCCTGGACCACCCCCTGGCCGGCGGCATCGATCTGGTGGCCAACCCCATCCGCTTCGACGGCGCCCAGGCCCTGTCCGACCGCGCCCCGCCCCTGCTGGGCGCCGACACCGCCGAGGTGCTGGGCGGATGGCTGGGGATGGGGGCGGACGAGATGGAACGGTTGAGGGAGAACGGGGTGGTGTGAGCGTTCGCCCCCTCCGCCTGTCATCCTGAGGAGCATCGCGACGAAGGATCTCATCCTGGCCCGACGGTGCCGTATCGGCATCCCTCTGCCAGGCGGAGATCCCTCGCTTCTCTCGGGATGACAGTCGGAGCACCTACTTCGCCAGTGCCGCCGACAATTCGTCCAGCATCAGGTGCAGGCGTTCCAGGCGCTCCAGGCCGAAGGCGGCGACGATCTCGTCGTAGCGCTTTTCCGCCGCATGGCTGACCGACAGCACCAGATCGTGACCCTTGGCGGTCAACGACAGCAAGGCGGCGCGCTGGTCGCGCTCCTCCGGCCGGCGCTCGATCAGCCCCTGCTTTTCCAGGGTGCGGATGATGCGGGTCAGGCTGGGCATGCTGATCAGGCTGGCCCGCGACAGCTGGCCCGCCCGCATTTCGCCGGTCTGGGCCAGGGCCTTCAAGGCCCGCCATTGCTGCTCGGTAATGTCGTGGCTGCGCAGATTGGGGCGAAAGCCCGCCATCACGTCTTCGCGAGCCTTCAGCAAGGCCAGCGGCAAGGACCGCGAAAACGCCCGCAGCCGGGTCAGCTCTTCGGGGCTGAGGGGAAGCTTTCCTGACATGACGTCGTCGCCAAAGAAGCCCGGGGATCGGGACAGAGATTGAGATGGTGTCATCGTGTTCCGACTTCGTAAAGGCCACCCTTGAGGGTGGCGGAGCGGAGCTTGACATAAGCGGGGGTCGGATGTAACTACTATGTTAGTATTTAACGTGTTAACTTTATCCGGGAGAGCCGCCGTGACCGATCTCGATCCCAGCCTGATCAAGTCCCATGCCTATGTGGATGGCGTTTGGGTCGGGGCCGATGACGGGCGCCGTTTCGACGTGCTCGACCCGGCCACCGGCGGGTTGATCGCCAGCGTTCCCGACCTGGGCGCGACCGAGACCCGGCGCGCCATCGACGCGGCGGAGGCCGCCTGGAATCCCTGGCGGCAACGCACCGCCAAGGACCGCGCCGCGGTAATGATGGCCTGGCATGATCTGATCATGGCCCACCAGGACGCCCTGGCCCGGCTGCTGTCGGCGGAACAGGGCAAGCCCCTGGCCGAGGCCATGGGCGAGATCTCCTATGGCGCCTCGTTCATCTCGTGGTTCGCCGAGGAGGGCAAGCGGGCCTATGGCGACCTGATCCCCACCACCGCCAGCGACCGCCGCCTGCTGGTGATGAAGCAGCCCATCGGCGTGGTGGCGGCGGTGACGCCCTGGAACTTCCCCATGGCCATGATCACCCGCAAATGCGCCCCCGCCTTGGCCGCCGGCTGCCCGGTGGTGGTCAAGCCCGCCGAGGACACGCCGCTCTCCGCCCTGGCCCTGGCCGAACTGGCCCACCGGGCCGGTCTGCCCAAGGGTCTGTTCAACATCGTCACCACCCGCCAGCCGGCGGCGGTGGGGGGCGAGATGACCGGCAACGCCAAGGTGCGCAAGCTGTCCTTCACCGGCTCCACCCGAGTGGGCAAGCTGCTGATGGCCCAATGCGCCGAGACGGTGAAGAAGGTCAGCCTGGAACTGGGCGGCAACGCCCCCTTCATCGTCTTCGACGATTGCGACCTGGACGCGGCGGTTGCCGGCGCCCTGGCGTCGAAGTACCGCAATTCCGGCCAGACCTGCATCTGCACCAACCGCTTTCTGGTGCAGGCGGGAATCTACGAGGACTTTGCCGTCAAGCTGGCGGAGAAGGCCGCCGCCATGGCGGTTGGACACGCCTTGTCCGGCGTGGTGCAACAAGGCCCGCTGATCAACGCCGCCGCCGTCGCCAAGGTGGCCGCCCATGTGGCCGATGCGGTGTCCAAGGGGGCGCGCGTGCTGACCGGCGGACGGCCCCACGCCCTGGGAGGCGGCTTCTGGCAACCCACCGTCCTGGCCGACGTGACCCCCGCCATGCTGTGTTTCCGGGAAGAGACCTTCGGCCCGGTGGCCCCCCTGCTGCGCTTCGAGACCGAGGCCGAGGCCATCGCCCTGGCCAATGCCTCGGAATTCGGGCTGGCGGGCTATTTTTATTCCCGCGACGTGGCCCGGGTGTTCCGGGTGGCCGAGGCCCTGGAATGCGGCATGGTGGGCGTCAACGAATCCCTGATCTCCAACGAGGTCGCCCCCTTCGGCGGCATCAAGGAATCCGGCCTGGGCCGCGAGGGCTCCAAATACGGCCTCGACGACTTCATGGAGACCAAATACGTCTGCATCGGAGGATTGTCATGACCGAGGAGCAGGCCCTGGCCGCCGTCACCGCCGCCATCGCCAAGGCGCGGAGCATGGGCGTCAGGGTCACCGCCGTCGCCGTGGACGCGGGCGGCCATCTGAAGGCCCTGGTCCGCATGGATGGCGCCCCCTTTCATGGGGTGACCATCTCCACCGACAAGGCTCGCACCGCCGCCGGCTTCGGCAAGCCCACCGCCCAGTGGAAGGACCGCATCGGCACCCGCCCCCACGTGCTGGAAGGCTTGTCGGGCCGCGACGGCTTCATTCCCATCGGCGGCGGCGTGCCGGTGCTGAGGGACGGCGATGTCACGGGCGCCATCGGCATTTCCGGCGCCACCGAGGACGAGGATTGCGAGATCGCCGCCGCCGGGCTGGCCATCCTCGCCTGACGCCATCGTCATCCCGAGCGATGGCGAGGGATCTCCGCCTGCTCGCACAGAGCCGGTTCTGAAAAGCCGGATCAGGATGAGATCCCTCGCGGGTGCCCGGGATGACAGGCAGAGGGATACGCGCCTTTACCCCCGACACACCCCGTCGATGATCTCCACCGCCCGCTCCACCTCGGCCTCGCCGATGATCAGCGGCGGCACCAGGCGCACCACGTTGTCACCGGCCCCCACCGCCAGCAAGCCGGCGGCGAAGAGCTTGGCGTTGAACTCGGTATTCACCGGCACGGTCTTCAGTCCCAGCATCAGCCCCTGGCCGCGCACCTGGGCGATCGCGCCGGGATAGCGGCGGGCCAGATCGTCGAGCCTGCCGCGCAGCAGGGCGGCCACCGCCTGCACCCGCTCCAGGAAGCCCGGCGCCATGACCTCGTCCAGCACCGCCTCGGCCACCGCCATGGCCAGGGGGTTGCCGCCGAAGGTGCAGCCATGGGTGCCGGGCGTCATGCACGACGCCGCCTTTTCCGTGGCCAGCACGGCGCCCACCGGAAAGCCGCCGCCCAGGCCCTTGGCCAGTCCCATGACGTCGGGGGCGATGCCCGACCATTCATGGGCGAACAGCTTACCGGTGCGCCCGATGCCGGTCTGCACCTCGTCCATGAGCAGCAGCAGGCCGAACTGGTCGGCCAGGGCGCGCAGGCCCCGGAGGTAAGCCGGATCGGCCGGGCGGATACCGCCCTCGCCCTGCACCGGCTCGACCAGCAGGGCGGCGGTATTGGAGCCGATGGCGCCCCGCGCCGCCTCCAGATCGCCATAGGGCACGTGGTCGAAGCCCTGGGCCACCGGGCCGAAGCCCTCCAGATACTTAGGAGTTCCCGCCGCCGCCAGGGTGGCGATGGTGCGGCCGTGGAAGCTGCCGGTGCAGGCGACGATGCGGTTGCGCTCGGGGCGTCCGGCGCAGTGGTGATAGCGCCGGGCGATCTTGATCACCAGCTCCATGGCCTCGGCGCCGGTATTACAGAAGAACGCCGTGTCGGCGAAGGAGGCCTTGATCAGGCGTTCGGCCACCCGTTCCTGTCCCGGCACCCGGTAGAGGTTGGAGCAATGCCACAGCTTGCCCGCCTGCGCCTCCAGCGCCGCCACCAGACGGGGATGGGCATGGCCCAGGGCGTTGACCGCCACGCCCGCGCCGAAATCCAGGAAGCGGCGGCCATCGGAGGCGGTCAGCCACGCCCCCTCGCCCTGCTCGAAGATCACGTCGGTCCGGTCGAAGACCGGCAGCAGATTGTCAGGAAACATGGAAGGCTCACTTGCTGGGCAGTTTGACCAGGGGAATGGCGGCGCCGTGCAGCGCCGTCAGCTTCGTCAAAACATCGTATAGCTCGACCGTCTGCTTGGCGCCAATGACGTCTTCGATATGGCGGTACTGCTCGGTGATCAGGGGAATGGCGGCATCCACCAGGGCGCGGCTTTTCTCCGTCATGTGAACCAGAACGCGGCGATGATCGCTTTCCACCCGTTCCTTGCGGACCAGATCCATCTCCTCCATGCGAGCCAGCACGCCGGTCAGGCTGGGGCTTAAGAAAAGGCAGATGTCGCAGATCTGGCGCGGCTCCAGCGGCTCTTCATGCCGCAGCACGCGCAGGATGCGCCACTGCTGCTCGGTCACCCCGAAGTGATTCAGGATGGGCCGAAAGCGCGAAATGATCTCTTCGCGCGCCTGGGCCAGCAACAGCGGCAGATTGGGATGAAAGGCCTCGGTGCTCAACGCGTGTTCCCCCGAACGTGGCCCGGCCATGGTCGCGCCGCAAATCCTCCAGGTCAACCCAACTTGGCCGTTGACTCACTAACATGATAGTGAGATCGTGTTTGCTAACATGTTAACTACACAGCGCATGTTAACTAACATGACGGTCCGGGCCATGTCCCCGGCCGCACTTGCCCGAATGCGGCTCAACACGGAGGAAACCATGCGTATCAGGAGCCTTGCCCTCAGCCTTGCCGCCCTTCTTGGCGCCCTGCCCTTCGCCCATCAGGCGGCGGCGGCCGACGAGGTGGTGCTGAAATTCGCCCATTTCCTGCCGCCCGTGGCCCCGGCCCATGCCCAGGTGATCGGCCCGTGGTGCGACCGTGTCGCCGCCGAATCGGGCAACCGCATCAAGTGTCAGATCTTTCCCGCCATGCAATTGGGCGGCACGCCGTCGCAACTGGTGGATCAGGTGAGGAACGGCGTGGCCGACATCGTGTGGACGGCGCCGGGCTATTCCGCCGGCCGCTTCCCGGCCATCGAGGCGCTGGAGCTGCCCTTCATGGTGGCCAACGCCCTGGACGGCAGCCGCATGACCTGGGACTACTACAACCAGTTCGCCAAGGACGAATTCGCCGCCTACAAGGTGCTGGCGGTTCACATTGACGGCGGCGGGCTGTTCCACACCGCCAATACCGAGGTGAAGAGCCTGGCCGAGGTCAAGGGCCTGAAGCTGCGCACCCCCACCCGCCTGGCGGCCAAGACCCTGCAGTCGCTGGGCGGCGTGCCGGTCTCCATGCCGCCGTCCCAGGTGGCCGACGCCATCGCCAAGGGCGTGGTCGACGGCGGCCTGCTGCCGTGGGAGCTGATGCGCCCGACCAAGATCGACGAGGTCACCAAGTACCACATCGCCCCGCCTCCCGGCCGCCCCTTCCCGGTGGCCACCGTGCTGTCGGTGCTGATGAACAAGGCCAAGTACGACTCGCTGCCCGCCGACCTCAAGGCGGTGATCGACCGCAATTCCGGCCCGGTGCTGGTGGAAGCCTTCGGCAAGGTCTGGGACGACGTCACCGCCGCCAACCTGAAATACGCCGCCACCATTCCCGGCACCCAGGTGACCAACCTGGAGCCCGCCCCCTACCAGGCCATGCGCGACGCGGCCAAGCCGGTGGAGGAGGAATGGGTCAAGGACGTCACCGCCCGCAAGCTGGACGGACAGGCCCTGGCGGCGGGCGCCCGCGCGCTTTCGGCCAAGTATTTCCCGGCCCAGAACTGATCTCCACCCGCACTCGCGCATAAGGACTCGTCCCATGACGGAACTCCTCTATCCGCCGGCGGAGCGCCGCGCTCACGACGTCATCGACCGCTGGCTCAACCGCGCCGCCGAGGCCATGGCCTGGACCGGCGGGGCCACCCTGGTGGCCATGGTGATCATGTCGCTGATCTCCATCATCAGCCGCAAGCTGGGCTTCCAGCCCGTCAACGGCGACGTGGAAATGATGCAGATGGGCAACGCCATCGCGGCGGCCGCCTTCATCCCGCTGTGCACGCTGCGGGGCGATCACCTGCGCGTCGAGTTCTTCACCGAGGGCTTCCGTCCCAAGGTCAAGCGCCGCTTCGACGCGGTGGGCGATTCCCTGCTGGCCCTGGTCCTGGCCGTGCTGGCCTGGCGCACCGGCTTCCAGGCCCTGGACGGCCTCGATACCGGCGAGGTTTCGCCCCTGCTGGCAGTGCCCCAGTGGATTCCCGTGCTGCTGATGGTGCCGAGTCTGGCGCTCACCGGCATCTGCGCCATCTACCGCACCGCCCTTGAATTCACCGTCGGACTGGAGATTCCGTCATGAGCGGCACCACCCTCGGCCTGACCGCCTTCGGCATCCTGCTGCTGATGCTGGTGGTGCGCATCCACATCGGAATCGCCATGTTCCTGGCCGCCACCGGCATCTATCTGGTGCTGAACCACGGTGAACTGAACTCGCTGCTGTTCACCCTGAACAATCTGGTCTACGCCCGGCTGTCCAATTACGACCTGGCGGTGATTCCGCTGTTCATCCTGATGGGCCAGTTCGCCACCCATGGCGGGCTGTCCAAGGCCCTGTTCCATGCCGCCGGCACCTTGATCGGCCACTTCAAGGGCGGGCTGGCCTATGCCGCCACCGCCGCCTGCGCCGCCTTTGGGGCCATCTGCGGCTCGTCGCTGGCCACCGCCGCCACCATGGGGCAGGTGGCGCTGCCCGAGCTGACCCGGCGCAACTATTCCGGCCGTCTGGCCACCGGCACCCTTGCGGCCGGCGGCACGCTGGGCATCCTGATCCCGCCCTCGGTGCCGCTGGTGGTCTATGCGGTGCTGACCCAGGAGAGCATCGGCAAGCTGTTCGTGGCCGCCGTCATCCCCGGCATCATCGCCGCCCTGGGCTATATGGCGGTGATCCGCATCATCGTCAGCCTGGACCCCAAGGCCGGTCCGGCCAGCGAGCGGGTCTCGCTCAAGGAGATGATCAAGGCCCAGCTGGGCATCATTCCGGTGCTGCTGGTCTTCCTGGTGGTGATCGTCGGCATCTATGGCGGCTGGGCCAATCCCACCGAGGCCGCCTCCATCGGCGCGGCGGCCTGCGGCATCATCGCCGTGGTGTCGGGCGGCATGCGCTTCAAGGACCTGAAGCAGAGCGTATTCGGCACCGCCATCGCCACCGCCATGATCTTCATGGTGCTGATCGGCGCCGATCTCCTGAACTCGGCCCTGGCGCTGACCCAGATGCCCGCCGAACTGGCCAATTGGGTGAAGAACAGCGGCATGCCGCCGGTGGCCGTGTTGTTCACCATCATCGCCATCTATGTGCTGTTGGGCTGCGTCATGGACTCGCTGGCCATGATCCTGCTGACCATCCCCATCTTCTATCCGGTGGTGCTGGGCCTGGATTTCTACGGCATGAGCGTCGACGACAAGTCCATCTGGTTCGGCATCGTCGCCCTGATGGTGGTCGAGATCGGCCTGGTCCATCCGCCGGTGGGCATGAACCTCTACGTCATCAACAAGATCGCCAAGGACGTGCCCTTGAAGGAAACCGCCATGGGGGTGCTGCCCTTCCTGGCCTCGGACTTCATCCGCATCGTGGTCCTGGTGTTCTTCCCGCCCATGGCCCTGTGGCTGGTCCACGTCACCGGCTGATCCCTGAGGAAAGCAATCATGCGTCACGCCCGCATCAACTTCCCCGGCACCGCCGCGCCCATCAGCGGAGCCGTCACCCCCGACGGCACCGGCCTGGACCTGGGCGGCCGAATCCTCCCCATCCCCCCGGGCGGCTTCGCGCCCCCGGTGGAGGGCTGGATCTACGGCCCGCTGCTCAACGAGCGCTCCACCTGGGAGCGGTTCGGCGACAAGCTCAACGCCGATCCCTACAAGGCGCCGCCCACCGTGCCGGTGCTGTACTTCAAGCCGCGGAACACCCATCTCGGCCATGGCGGCACGGTGCGGCTGCCCGCCACTGCCGCACGCGTCGAGCTGGGCGCCTCGCTGGGCCTGGTGTTCGGCCGCCAGACGGCGCGGGCCGCCGAGGCCGAGGCCCTGGACAACGTCACCGGCCTGACCATCGTGCTGGACCTGTCGGTGCCCAACGACAGCGTCTATCGCCCGCCGGTGCAGGAAAAGTGCTTCGACGGCGCCTGCCCGGTCGGCCCCTGGGTGGTGGACAAGGCGGACCTGCCCGCCGACCTCTCCTCCCTGTCCATCCGCACCTATGTCAACGGCGACAAGGTCGCCGAGCGCCGGCTGGACGACCTCTACCGCTCTCCCGCCAAGCTGGTGGCCGAGGTCACCGACTTCATGGCCCTGTCGGCAGGCGACGTCCTGACCCTGGGCTATCCGGTGGGCGCGGTGCCCACCGCCGGACGCGGCGACACGGTGCGGGTCGAGATCGACGGCATCGGCGCCCTGGACTGCACCATCGCGGAGGAATCGGCATGAAGCGCGCCCGAATCGCCTATAACGGCGCCATTCACGACGCCCGAGTCGAGGACGGCAATGTGGTCGTCCTGGCCGACGGCCGCCGGGTCGCCGAGGAAAGCGTGGTGTGGCTGCCCCCCGTCGCCCCCGGCACCACCTTCGCCCTGGCCATCAACTATGCCGACCACGCCAAGGAGCTGGCCTTCAAGGCGCCGGAGAAGCCGCTGGCCTTCCTCAAGGGGCCGGGCACCTTCGTCGGCCACCGTGCGGTGACGCGCAAGCCCGCCGACGCCGGCTTCATGCACTACGAGTGCGAGTTGGCGGTAGTGATCGGCCGCACCGCCCGCGACGTCAAGGCCAAGGACGCCTACGACTTCGTGGCGGGCTACACCGTGGCCAACGACTACGCCATCCGCAACTTCCTGCAGAACTACTACCGCCCCAACCTGCGCACCAAGAACCGCGACGGCTGCACCGTTCTCGGGCCGTGGATGGTGGACCGCGACGACGTAGCCGATCCCATGAGCCTCGACATCTCCACCTTCGTCAACGGCGCCCGGGTCCAGTCCGGCAACACGCGGGACATGGTGTTCGGGGTGCCCGCCCTGATCGAATACCTGTCGTCCTTCATGACCCTGTCGCCCGGCGACCTGATCCTCACCGGCACCCCCGACGGCATCGTCGACGTCAAGCCCGGCGACGAGGTGGTGACCGAGGTCGAGGGCGTCGGACGCCTGACCAGTTTCATCGTCGACGACGAGACCTATTTCCAGCGGAGCTGAACCCGATGATCAAGCACCTCATCAACGGCCGCCAGGTGGAGAGCGCCTCCACCATCGCCAATCTCAACCCCGCCAACAACGAGGTGATCTGCCAGATCGCCGCCGGCGGCGAGGCCGAAGTGGCCCAGGCCGTGGCCGCCGCCAAGGAAGCCTTCCCCAAATGGGCGGGCCTTCCCGCATCCCAGCGCGCCAAGCTGCTGCGCAAGGTGGGCGACCTGATCAACCAGCATGTGGACGAGATCGCCAAGCTGGAAAGCCTGGATACCGGCCAGTCCTACTGGCGCACCAAGAAGATGCTGGTGCCGCGCGCCGCCGACAATTTCTATTTCTTCGCCGACACCTGTTGCCATGTGGACGGCGAGACCTATCCCACCAACGATCACCTGAACTACACCCTGTACCAGCCGGTGGGCGTGGTCGGCCTGATTTCCCCGTGGAACGTGCCATTCATGACCGCCACCTGGAAGACCGCGC
This sequence comes from Paramagnetospirillum magneticum AMB-1, assembly GCF_000009985.1. GTDB lineage: Bacteria > Pseudomonadota > Alphaproteobacteria > Rhodospirillales > Magnetospirillaceae > Phaeospirillum > Phaeospirillum magneticum. The sequence continues at coordinate 863,489 of NC_007626.1, read as the reverse complement.
CGTGCCTGGCCTTCGGCAATACCGCCGTCTTGAAGATGAGCGAGCTGTCGCCGCTGTCGGCCGACCGGCTGGGCCAGCTGATTCTGGAAGCGGGCATCCCCGCCGGTGTGTTCAACATCGTCCACGGCTATGGTTCTGCGGTGGGCGAAGCCCTGGTCAAGCACCCGGACGTGCGCGGCGTGTCGTTCACCGGCTCCACCGCCACCGGCAACCGCATCATCCAGTCGGGGGGCCTCAAGAAGTACTCCATGGAGCTGGGCGGCAAGTCGCCCAACATCATCTTCGACGATTGCGACTTCGAGCGTGCCGTCGACGCCGCCATCGTCGCCGTCTACGGCAATAACGGCGAAAGCTGCACCAACGGCACCCGCATCCTGGTCCAGGACGGCCTCTACGACCGCTTCGTCGCCGCCCTGGCCGAGCGCACCCGGAAGGTGGTGGTGGGCGATCCCTTGGACGAGGCCACCAATGTGGGTCCCATGATCACCCGCGATCACTGGAAGAAGGTCACCTCCTATATCGAGCTGGGGATCAGCGAAGGCGCCCGTGTGGTGGCCGGCGGCCTGGGCACGCCGGAAGGCCTGGCCCCCCATCTGAAGAACGGCAATTTCGTGCGTCCCACCGTGCTGGCCGACGTGGACAATTCCTGGCGCGTCGCCCAGGAGGAGATCTTCGGACCCGTGGCCTGCGTCATCCGCTTCAAGGATGAGGCCGAGGCCCTGAAGATCGCCAACGCCACCAGCTACGGCCTGGCCTCCTACGTCTGGACCGAGAACGGGGCGCGAGCCATCCGCATGGCCGAGGGCATCGAGGCCGGTCTGGTCTTCGTCAATTCCCAGAATGTCCGCGACCTGCGCCAGCCCTTCGGCGGCATCAAGGGCTCGGGCACCGGCCGCGAGGGCGGCCACTACTCCTACGAGGCCTTCCTGGAGGTCAAGAACGTCTGCGTCTCCAAGGGAAGCCACCACATCCCCCGCTGGGGCGTGTGAAGGCCGGACGCCCCCTGTCATCCCGAGCCCAGGCGAGGGATCCCATCCTGGAACGATGTGTCCCGTCGGGCACCATCGCTCCAGGCGGAGATCCCTCCGCCCAAGGGCGTCGGGATGACACGTCGAGGCAAGGGCCGCCAAAACAAACGTGTTCAGGGCAGAGTTTCAACGAGAGAGAGGAGCGTCCAAAATGGGTAATCTGGTTTTCGCCGCCAAGGTGGCTCACGTCCCCACCATGTACCTGTCCGAGCAGGAAGGCCCCTTCAAGGGCTGCCGCCAGTCCGCCGTGGACGGCCACCGCGCCATGGGCAAGCGCATGAAGGACCTGGGCGTCGACACCGTCATCGTGCTCGACACCCATTGGCTGGTGAACAACGCCTATCACATCAACGGCAACGCCCATTTCAAGGGCGTGTTCACCTCCAACGAGTTCCCCCATCTGCTGGCCGACATGCCCTATGAGCACGAGGGCAACCCGGAGATGAGCGACCTGATCGCCAAGATCGCCACCGAGGAAAAGGGCGTCACCGTGCGCTCGCACCACATCGCAAGCCTGGAGCTGGAATACGGCACCCTGATTCCCATGTGGCTGATGGGCGCCAAGGAATACGGCTTCAAGGTGGTGTCGGTGGCCTGCCTGTGCACCGTCCACGACCACATGGAATCCGCCAAGGTGGGCGAGGCCATCCGCGAGGCCATCCGGCGCATGGACGGCAATTTCGCCATCGTCGCCTCGGGCTCGCTGTCCCACGCCATCCATCCCAACACGACGCTGAAGACCATGGATCACTTCTTCACCATCTCCAACGAGTTCTACAAGCAGGTGGACCTGCGGGCGTTGGACCTGTGGAAGGAAGGGCGCTTCAAGGAATTCACCGACATGCTGCCGCTCTACGCCAAGACCTGCCACGGCGAGGGCCTGATGCACGACACCGCCATGCTGCTGGGCGCCCTGGGTTGGGACAAGTACGATCGCGGCGTCGAGATCGTCACTCCCTATTTCGAGGCGGCCGGAACCGGCCAGGTCAACGCGGTCTTCCCCGTCGCCGCCTGATTTGCACAACCTGTCATCCCGAGCGCCGGCGAGGGATCTCCGCCTGGAACGGTGAAGCCAACTTGGACACGCCGTTCCAGGACGAGATCCCTCCTCCCGCAGGTCGTCGGGATGACATTCAAATTTGCGCGAGGAGACACATGCCCCACTTCATCGCCGAGTACACCGACAACATCAAGGACCGGGCCGACATCCGGGGAATGCTGAAGAAGGTCAACCAGGTGCTGATCGCCCAGGGCGGCGTTTTCCCCATCGGCGGCATCCGCGCCCGCGCCATCGAGTTGCACGACTATGTGATGGCCGACGACGAGGAGGATTACGGCTTCGTCCACTGCACGCTCAAGATCGGCGCCGGACGCAGCGACGCCGAGAAGAAGAAGGCCTGCGAGGAGCTGTTCGCCATGATGACGGACCACTTCGCCCCTCTTTACGACAGCGGCTATTTCGCGCTCTCCATGGAGCTCTACGAGTTCGACGAGGGCGGCACCTTCAAGAAGAACAACGTCCACGCCCGTTTCAGGAAGGCTTGACCCATGGCTCTCACGCTCGATCAGATCAATGCCGCCGCCGCCCGCCTGCATCGGGCCGAGCAGACCCGACACCAGTGCGGCCAGATTTCGCTGGACCACCCCGAGATGGGCATGGCCGACGCCTACGCGGTGCAAAAGGCTTGGGTCGAGACCAAGATCAATGAGGGCCGCAAGGTGGTGGGCCACAAGATCGGCCTGACCTCGCGGGCCATGCAGCAATCGTCGCAGATCGACGAGCCCGATTACGGCACCCTGCTCGACGACATGGTGTTCGGCGAAGGCACCGACATTCCCATGGCGCGCTTCATCGTCCCCATGGTCGAGGTGGAACTGGCCTTCATCCTGAAAGACCGGCTGGAAGGCCCCGACGTCACCCTGACCCAGGTGCTGTCGGCCACCGATTACGTCATTCCGGCGCTGGAGATCATCGACGCCCGCTGCCACCGCCTCGACCCCGAGACCAAGCGGCCGCGCAAGGTGTTCGACACCATCTCCGACAACGCCGCCAATGCCGGCATCGTCATGGGCGGCCGGCCGGTCAGGCCCATGGACGTGGACCTGCGCTGGGTGGCGGCCATCATGTACAGGAACGGGGTGATCGAGGAAACCGGCGTCGCCGCCGGGGTGCTGAACCATCCGGCCCACGGCATTTCCTGGCTGGCCCGCAAGTTCGCCCCCCACAGCATCGCGTTGGAGCCGGGGCAGGTGGTGCTGGCCGGCTCCTTCACTCGCCCGGTGCCGGCGCGGGCCGGCGACACCTTCCATGTGGATTACGGCCCGCTGGGCGCCATCGCCTGCCGGTTCGTGTAGGGCTATCTGACCTGTCATCCCGAGGCGCAAGCCGAGGGATCTCATTCTGGCAGGTCTTTTCATAAACCGGCACCATCGTGCCAAGCGGAGATCCTTCGCTACGCTCAGGATGACATCAAGGAGAGCCCGCCCATGCCCACACCCGCCAATCCCTTCAAGCGCGCCCTGGCCGAGGGCCGCCCCCAGATCGGCCTGTGGGTTGGCCTTGCCAATCCCTATACGGCGGAAATCTGCGCCGGCGCCGGCTTCGACTGGCTGCTGATTGATGGCGAGCACGCCCCCAACGACGTGCCCGGCCTGCTGGCCCAGTTGCAGGCGGTGGCGCCCTATCCCAGCCACCCCATCGTGCGTCCGGTGATCGGCGACACTGCGCTGATCAAGCAATTGCTCGATATCGGCGCCCAGACCCTGCTGGTCCCCATGATCGATACGCCGGAACAGGCCGCCGCCACGGTGGCGGCCATGCATTACCCCCCCAGGGGCGTGCGCGGCGTGGGCGCCGCCCTGGCGCGGGCCTCGCGCTGGGGACGCATCGGCGATTACCTCAAGACCGCGTCGGACGAACTTTGCCTGCTGCTGCAGATCGAGACGGTCACGGGACTGCGCAACCTGGAGGCCATCGCCACCACCGACGGCGTCGACGGCATCTTCATCGGTCCCGCCGATCTGGCCGCCTCGCTGGGGCATCTGGGGGCACCATCCCACCCCGAGGTGCAGGCCGAGATCGAGAAGGCCCTGGCGATGCTGAAGCGTCTGGGCGTGCCCAGCGGCATCCTGGCCGCCGACGAGACCCTGGCCCGCAAATTTCTGGCGGCGGGGGCGACCTTCGTGGCGGTGGGCATCGACACCATGGTGCTGAGCCGCGCCCTGTCGGCCCTGGCCGCCACCTACAAGGACGTGGCGCCGCCCGCCCAGACGGATCGTGCCGGCTATTAAGGCTTCAAGCGACATGTCATCCCGACGACCAACGGGAGGAGGGATCTCATCCTGGCACGACGTTTCGGAATTGGCGCCCCTGCTCCAAGCGGAGATCCCTCGGCTTCGCTCGGGATGACAGGAAAGGTCAGATTAAACGCTCCCCGGCATAAGGCCTTCGCCGCCCTCGGAGCCCCCCGCTTCCGCCGCTTCTTCGCGGGTCAGGCGCTGTCCATCCTGGGAACCTGGGTGCAGAGCGTCGCCATGAGCTGGCTGGTCTATCGCCTGACCGGCTCGGCGGTGCTGCTGGGCGTCACCGCCTTTCTGTCCCAGGCGCCGCAGTTGGTGATCTCGCCCCTGGCCGGGTTGTTCATCGACCGCTTCGACCGCCGCCGCCTGTTCCTGTGCGTCCAGGCGCTGATGATCGCCCAGGCGGCCCTGCTGGCGGCCATCACCGCCCTGGGGGTGGTGACGCCGGCCCATCTGGTGGGGCTGGCGGCGCTGTTCGGCGTGCTCAACAGCGTCGACACGCCGCTGCGCCAATCCATGCTGGGGGGCATGGTCGAGGACCGCGCCCTGCTGCGCAACGCCATTGCGCTGAACGCCTCGCTGTTCAATTCGGCGCGCTTCGTCGGCCCGCCGCTGGCCGGGCTGATCTTGTCCTTCACCTCGGAAAGCTGGTGCTTCGCCATCAATGCCGCCTCGTTCCTGGGCGTGGCCTTCGCCGTCTGGCGCCAGCCGCCCCAGCCGCCCTCCGGGGCCTCGGGGGGAATGGCCGAGGCCTTTCGCCAGGGGCTGGCCTTCGCCTGGAACAACCAGACCATCCGGACGCTGTTGTTCAGTGTGGCGGCACTCAATCTGGCGGGCTCGGCCTATGGGGTGCTGATGCCCATCCTGGCCAAGGAGGGGTTCGCCGGCGATGCCAGCACCCTGGGCTGGCTGCTGGGCGCCACCGGCGGCGGGGCGCTGGCCGCCACCCTGCTGGTGGCCACCCGCCAGCGCCTGGAGCAGCTTTTGCGGCTGGTGATCATGGGCTGGGGCTGCGCGGCGCTGGGGCTGGGCGGATTGGGCCTCAGTCCCAGCCTGACGCCCGCCCTGGCGGCGGCGTTCTGCATCGGGCTGGGGATCAGCTCGGTCAACGTCTCCACCAACGCCCTGCTGCAATCCATGGCGCCCGACGCCATTCGCGGCCGGGTGATTTCCTACTTCACGGCGCTGCGCTTCGGCATGGATGCCCTGGGCGGGCTGGCGGCGGGCGCCATGGCCGCCGGGCTGGGCGTCGCCGGGACATTGGGGCTGGAGGCCGGACTGGTGGCGGCGGGCGCCCTGGCCATGGCCACCCTCTCCCGGCGGATCAAGGCCACCGAGGCCTGATGACAGCTCCCGGGGTCCGGCCTATGATCGGCGCCAGTCAGGCAATAGGGTGAGGACACAATGGCCGGGGCGAATTTTTCTTTGGCGGGCAAGCGGGTGTTCGTGGCGGGTCATCGCGGCATGGCGGGCAGCGCCATCCTCCGCCGCCTGCAATCCGAGGATTGCGAGACTCTCACCGTCGACCGCTTGGCGCTCGATCTTCGCAACCAGTCTGCCGTCGAGGCGTGGATGGAGGACAAACGGCCCGACGCCGTGTTCCTGGCCGCCGCCCTGGTAGGCGGCATCCGCGCCAATTCCACCCGCCCGGCCGAGTTCCTCTATGACAATCTCGCCGTCGAGATGAATGTCATCCATGCGGCCCACCGGGTGGGGGTGTCGCGGCTGCTGTTCCTGGGCTCGTCCTGCGCCTATCCCCGGGAGGCCGCCCAGCCCATGGCCGAGTCCTCCATGCTGACCGGTCCGCTGGAGCCCACCAACGAGGCCTATGCCATCGCCAAGATCGCCGGCATCAAGCTGTGCGAGGCCTATCACCGCCAGTATGGCCGCCACTTCATGTCGGCGGTGCCGGCCAGCCTGATCGGGCCGGGCGACCGCTTCGACGCCGAGAACGGCCATGTGGGCGCCGCCCTGGTCATGAAGTTCCACGACGCCGTCCAGCGTGGCGCCGATACGGTGGAATTGTGGGGAACGGGAAGCCCGATCCGCGAATTCCTCTACGTGGACGATCTGGCCGACGCCTGCGTCTTCCTGATGAAGTCCCTGGGCGGCGGCGAGATCATCAATGTGGGCTCGGGCATCGAAGCCTCTATCCGCGAGTTGGCCGAACTCACCGCCCGCGTGGTGGGGTTCAAGGGCAAGCTGTCCTTCGACACCACCAAACCCGACGGCATGATGCGCAAGCTGGTGGATTCCACCCGCATCCGCGCCATGGGCTGGCAGGCCGCCACATCGCTGGAGGAGAGCATCCGGCGCGGCTATGAGTGGTATCTGGCCAATTCGAAGGCTTAATGCGGCTCCCGACCGTTTCCATCGTCCCGCATGTCAAGACTGGCGCCGGTGATCATGACGTTCTACCCGGTGTGATGACGTCCGCGGCCTGATCCAGGCTTTCGGGGGTGCCGATATCGATGAAGCGGGCACTTTCGCACACATGCGCCCGCAGCCAGCCGCGCGGCAGTTCGGCCAGGACGTCACGTTCGAAGGACGGCCCCGTGCTCTGTCCCAGCCGGGCCAGAGCGGGCGCCGACAACAGGCACACCCCGGCGTTGATCAGGGCCGGGGTGGGATCGGGAGCCTTTTCCAGGAAGCGGGTGACAAATCCCCCGGCATCCACCTCGATCCGCCCGTAACGCTGCCCGTCGGGCACCCGCACGCAGACCAGACTGGCCGCGCAGCCGGCCCGGCGGTGGGCCGCCAGGGCGGCGCCCAGATCGGCGTCCAGCCAGGTATCGCCATTGATGATCATCACCGGATCGCCGTGCAGGCGGGGCAGCACGTAGCGTAGCGCACCGCCGGTGCCCAGGGGCTCGGGCTCGATCTCCGTCACGATGGGGATGGGCCAGCGGCCCCGGTCGAGATGGACGGTCACCTGCTGGGCCAGATGGCCCAGCGACAGGACCAGCCGCCCCGCCCCCGCCGCCGCCATCCACTCCACCATCAGGTCGAGGAAAGGGCGGCCCTGGACGGGAGCCAGGATCTTGGGCCGCTGGTCGCCCAGCACGCCGCGCAAGCGGGTGCCCAGCCCGCCGGCCAGAACCACAACGTCGATGCCGTCCAATCCCGCGCCGGAGCTCATGACGGCCGGCTCAGATGTTGGTGTAGATGGTGTTCTTCAGCATGGTATAGCCCTTGATCAGGTCGACGACACCCTTGTCCAGGTCGTATTGCGGCGCCCAGCCGGTGGCCTCGAGACGCTCGTTGGAAACGATGTAGTCCCGCTTGTCCGGATCCTCGCCCATGGGCGCGTCCACGAAGACGAAGTCAGGCAGGTGCTTCTTGATGACTTCGCACAATTCCCACTTGGACAGATTGGCGGAGGACAGGCCCACATTGTAGGGCCGGTTCTTCATGGTCTCGAAATTGGTCAGCCCGTGCATGAAGGCGCCCGTCACGTCGCGCACATGGATAAAGTTGCGCTTGAAGTGGCTTTCGAACAGCACCACGAAACGGTCGTAGACGGCGCGGTAGACGAAGTCGTTGACCAGCAGGTCGAGGCGCGGCCGGGGCGCCATGCCGAACACCGTGGCCAGACGGAAGCTGATGGAATTGCTGTGGTCCAGTACCGCCTTTTCCACCTCGACCTTGTGGATGCCATACAGCGAAATGGGCCGCATGGGCGTTTCCTCGGTACAGAACTTGCCGCTTTCACCGATGCCGTAGCCGGAATTGGTGATGGGCATCAGGACCCGCTGGTTGGGCGACAGCGCCTTCATCAGCTCGATCTGAGCGGTCAGGTTGATGCTTTCGGCACCAAAGGGGTCGGCCTTGCACAGCGGCGCCCCCACCAGGGCGGCCAGGGGGATGACCACGTCGGCACCCACCAGCAGGCGCTTCATCAGCGCCATGTCGCGCACGTCGCCCCGGACGACGCTGAAATTGGGGTCCGAGCAGCAATGGGCCAGGGACACCTGCTTGAACATGAAGTTGTCCACCACCGTGACCTTGTGGCCGGCGGCCAGCAGGGCCGGCACCATGATCGACCCGAGATAGCCGGCGCCGCCGGTCACCAGAATGTTGTACATGGCAAGATCCTCGTCTTTCCAAAGATTGATGAAATCGGTCTAGGCGGCTCGCGCCGCATCCAGACCACGCAGCGGCAAACCAAAGATACGCGCCCAGTGGACGGCTTCTGGGCAAAGTGACGGCGTGATCACCGTTCGCGCCAGATATTGCCCAACCCGGTCGATCACCTGCTGCGCCTCGGCCACCTTGTGGCGGCTCATCAGCACCTGGACAGCCAGGGGGGCGAAATCGTGCAATACCGTATAATCGTTCTCCACCGCCACGTCGAAGTTGGCCATGAACACGTCGCGCCATTCGTCCAGGCCGTTGACGCACATGCCGAAGGCGGCGCGCAGGTAGAGGCGCTGGGCGCTTTCATTGGCGGGGAAGCGGTCCAGCGAGGTCTCGAGCAAGGCCAAGGCGCGAGAATATTCCGCCACGGCGTCGTTGCCACCGAGGCTCGAGGCGCGGGTGATCGCCATGTCGGCCCGCTGGTTCAGGGCGTAGCTGCGCCAGACGGCATCCTCGGAAACATAGGGTGCCAGGGCCGGGCAGCGGTCGCGGATCTTGGCGTCGGCCACCCAGTAGAGGCCGTTGACGTTGTCCATCTGCCCGGGAAAAGTCTCATTGGGTTCAAGGACGAACTCACCCTCGGAAATGCGCTTGAACAGCTCATCAGCCCGGTCGGGATGCCCCACCAGCCGCAGATAAAGCGCCAGGGTATAGTTCAGCCCCAGGGAATTGGGAAATTCGGCCAGGCCCTGCAGGATGGCCTCGTGCAGCCGCTGCCCCCAGCCGTCCGTCCGGGTGGCCGTCGACATCACCGCACGGCGCACCCAGTGCGGCGAGCGCGTGCGCTCGAACACCCGCTGGGACTGATCGGGCCGGTTGCTCAGATGCCAGGGCTCGGTGATGCCGACCCAGTCGCGCTGGACCGGCGCGGCCAGGGGTGCATCCGCCTTCTTGCGGCCTTCCATCTCCACCTGGGTCATGAACATCAACTGGCGGACAAAGCGCAGGGCGCGGCGCCCCTCGTCGTCAGGCATCAGATCGTTCAGTTCCTTTTCCAACTGCGCCGCCTGAGGCAGGAACCGTTCGCGCATCCCTTCGTAATCGGCCAGATGGCGCTCGATATCCTCGACCACGTGGGATAGGCGGAAGACGGGAAAGCACTCGAATTTCTGGCTGAAGATATAGGGAACGCCGTTCTCCTCCTCCACCAGTTGGAAGGTGCCGGTGGCCAGGGATTCGAAGGACCGGGTGGTCATGGAATTGGTGGTGCGTGCGCTGTGAATGGTGAAGCGGGTCTCGCGCAGCAGGCCATAAAACTCATCGTGATTGAGATACCCCTCGATCACCCGGACCTGAAAGGCGGGATCGAGCCGCGCCAGTGGGGCGATCCGCTGGCGCTTGTCACGATAGAAGTCGTGGGTGATGCCGCCGGTAAAGACCAGATCCAGTTGCCGCCGCCGGGGGTCTTCGTAGACCTCCTTCAACCCGCTGATCTGGGGAATCAGCAGGGACATGATGTAGTAGAAACTGGTGCCCGGCACGCCGAACGCCCGATTGAGCTCGACCTCTTCCCAGGAGCTCAGGTTCACCACCAGATCGACCTCGGGCATCAGCTCGTCGAGGATCTCGTAATACCATTCGTGATCGTGGGGATTGACCACCACCGGAGCGCCCAGGTCGCGCAAGCCCACAGGCACCATCTTGAAGTCGTCGACCAGCACCAGATCAACCGGGGGGCCGGGCGGGACCATGCTGGCCAGGGATTGCCCCATGGGCAGGGTGGTGGCGGGATCGCCCAGCATGTGCGAACTGATGATCAGGTCGATGCCAGGTATCTGATAAAAGCCGCGCAGCCGGTCGGGGCGGCCGAAATCGGTATGGATCACCACGCGGCAGGTCTGGCGGGCGATGAGGTCCTGCAGCCGCTTGAGTCGCTTGGCCTCGCCCTTCAGCTTGAGCCCCTCGGCGATCTGGCGCTCGGCCTCGCCCAGATCGTCGTCGCGCCAGGCACCGAAGGCGCGGTACAGGCACGATCGGGCCGTGTGAACATTGTGCCGGTCCAGCACCAATTCGCCGCCGACCCGGTTGCCCAGCAGGATCAGCGAACAGCCGCGCAGCTCGGGCCGATCCTCGCCATAGCGGGCAACATAGAGATAGTCGTGGGCCTCGAACGCCGCGTCCAGCGAGGGGTGAATGGCCTGCAGCCGGTTCTCGGGCAGCCTCAGCGGAAACGGGGTCTTCTTGATGGTGGTCATTGGCCTTTCCCCCTCCCCGCCCCGTCGTAAAAATCCCCGCGAGGCCCTGACGGAGACCTTATCTCCTGGGACTTAACAAGCGGTTACACCAGCCGCCCGGCCGATCTGGAGGAGAAACCCGTCGCCCACCTCCGTGGCGGATGATAGTATTCCCGGCCCATCAGACGTGCCCGCAACCGTGTTAAGGAAGACCGTGGACAACGCCCCCGCCCCGACGCCGGTTTCCGCCCGTATCCCCTATACCGCGTGCCCTCTCTGCGCCAGTGGAGATTTCGCAGCGCTCGGCTATGCCGACTGCACCCACCATCCCCTGTATCAGGACATCCTGCCCGCCCAGATGGTCTGGTGCCGGTGCAATGCCTGCGCCCACGTCTTCACCGACGGCTATTTCACCGAGGCCGCCGCCCGGGTGATCTTCTCCAAGACCAATGAAAGTCAGGCGGTCGGGCACGATGCCGAAGGGCAGCGGCGGGTCTCGGCCCGCATCGTCGAGCGCGTCGCCCGCCATGTGTCGGGCGGTGACTGGCTGGATGTGGGCTTCGGCAACGGCTCGCTGCTGTTCACCGCCCAGGAGTTCGGCTTTGGCCCGGTGGGAACCGACTTGCGCAGCGACGGCGTCGCCGCCCTGGCGGCGCTGGGCTACGAGGCCTATTGCCAGCCCCTGGAACAGCTCGACATGCCGGGACGATTTGCCGTGATCAGCATGGCCGATGTGCTGGAGCATATGCCCTATCCCCGCACCGCCCTGGACAAGGCCCGTTCCCTGCTGCGGCCCGACGGGGCGATCTTCGTGTCCATGCCCAACATGTCCAGCATGGTCTGGCGCCTGCTCGACCAGCAGATGCTCAATCCCTATTGGCCCGAGATCGAGCATTATCACAATTTCAGCCGGGAACGGCTTTACGCCCTGCTGGAGGACCATGGTTTCACGCCGGTGAACTTCGCCGTCAGCGAGCGCTACCGCGTCTGCATGGAAGTCATCGCCATCAGGAAGTGACGGGGGCCTCTGGTTCTGGAAATAGTATCTTAAGCTTTCAACGGCAGATTCGGGGGCAGTGATCGAGCCGCCGAGACAAGGGCAGAATACCCATGACGGAAGACCTGAAATTCTCGGCGCGAGGCAGAGCGCTGGTCGGCCAAAAAATGTTCGCCGTCCTGGAACAAGCCCGCCGGATCGAGACCGCCGGAGAGAAGGTCTACCATCTGGAACTGGGCAATCCCCGCCTTGCCCCCCATCCAGCCATGCTGTCGCGCACCGTCCAGGCCCTGGTCGAGCGCGAGGTGGGCTATACCCAGTCCGCCGGGCACCCCTCTCTGCGCCAGGCCATCGCCGACCTGCGCGCGCGCACCTGGGGCCATACCGTTACCGAAGCCAATGTGGTGATCAGCCCGGCCAACCTGATCATCAGCCAGTTTCTTGATCTGGTCTGCGATCCAGGTGACCGGGTGGTATTCTTCACCCCCGCCTTCCCCAGCTATTGGGCGGCGGCCATCCACATCGGCCTCAAGGTTGAGAGCGTGCCGCTGGACCTCGCCACCGGCTACGACCTCAGCGATGACGCCGTGGACCGCGCCCTGGCCCTGGCCCCCAAGGCGATCATTGTCAATTCCGCCAATAACCCCACGGGAGCCGTCTACGACCGCGCCCAGTTGGAGCGCTTGGCGGTGGAGTGCGACCGGCGCGGTATCTGGCTGCTGTCAGATGAAACCTATGGCGAGATCAGCTTCGGACGGCCGTTCCATACGCTGGGCGGGCTGGAACTGCCCCGGCTGGTGGTGATGTCGTCGTTCTCAAAGCTGTTCTCGGTACCGGGCTACCGCATCGGTTTTCTCATCGCCCACCCCAAGGTGGCCGAGAAATTCGCCCTGTCTGTGTCGACGCTGATTTCCTGCCTGCCCATCTTCACCCAGTTGGGCTGCGTCGCGGCACTGGACCATCTGGACAAGTATACCGAGGAGGTGCGGCACCACTGCACCGTGATGACCGACTGGTGCTCTGAGGCCTTGCGAAAGAGCCAGCGCCTGGCCTTCGTGCCGCCCAAGGCGGGGTTCTACTTCTTCCTCGACATTTCGGCCTGCGGCCTGGACGACCTCAGCTTCTCCAGCATGCTGCTGGAACGCCACCAGACCGCCGTGACGCCGGGCAGCAGCTTCTCGCCCGACATGACCGGCCACATCCGCATCGCCACCTGCGGCGCGGCCCTCGACGTCCACGAGGGCGTCCGCCGAGTGGTGGCCCTGGCGGAATCCCTTTGAGGGCGGCGGCGTAGCATCGGGCTATCGCCCGCACCCATTTGGGGCGATGCCCCAAACCCCCTTTTGATTCATAAATAGAAGGGAGGTTTGGAGGCTTGCCTCCAACTGGGGTCCGGGGCGAGAGCCCCGCGGGGCTCCCATCCCCATCACCGGCAGTTACGGTCGAGAACCTCGTGGAAGCGGGTGATCTGGGCGGTCAGATCCACCGGGTGGTTCCCGACGAAGAGCCCGAAATCATGGGCTGTCTCGGCATTGGGCACCCCGCCGCCGACCACATCATAATCATAGAACTTGAGGCAGTCGTGGCGCAGGAAGCAGCCGCCGGTGATAATGCGGAAGCCGATATCGGCCTCTTTGAGGGCCGCGAAGACCTTTTCCCGGTCGATGTCCAGCTTGGGATTGAGGATCAGGGTGAACGAGAAAGCCGAGGAGCGGCCATTCTCGCGCTGGATGATGAAGCGGTCGTCGTTGCCGAACAGCCGCTGGAACAGGGCGAGATTCTCGCGCCGCCGCGCCGTGAAGGCCGGCAGCTTCTTCAACTGCTCGCGCCCCACCGCCGCCTCGATTTCCAGGGGCCGGACATTGTAGCCTGGGAACAGGAAGCGATAGGCCTCGTAATGGTCGTTGGACCGCTTGGAATACAGTGTTGTGTCGGGCGACAGATCACGGGTCCAGCCATGGGCGCGCATGGCCCGGCACAGATCCGCCAGTTCATCGTCGTCGGTCAGCACCATGCCGCCTTCCATGGTGGAGATATGGTGCGAGAAGAAGAAGCTGAAGGTGTTGAGATGCCCGAAGGTGCCCAGCTTGCGCCCGTTCAGCTCTGCATCCAGGGATTCGCAATTGTCTTCCAGCACGTAGAGTGAATGCTTGTCGGCAAAGGCGCGAATCACGTCCATGGCCGCCGGGTTGCCCAGAATCGAGACGCCGACGATGGCCCGCGTCCTGTCGGTCAGCGCCGCATCCAACTGCGACACATCCATGTTGAGGCTGTCCAGCTCCACATCGACAAAGCGCAGCTTCAGCCCGTATTGCTGCAGCGGATGGTAAGTGGTGGCCCAGGAAATGGCCGGGACGATGACCTCGTCGCCGCGCTGGAGGGGGCGGTCGGCCTTGAAGAACAAGGAGGCCACCGCCACCAGATTGGCCGACGAGCCCGAATTGACCATGATGCCGTGGCGCATGCCCATATAGGCGGCAAACTCGGCCTCAAAGGCCTTCACCTGGGCGCCCATGGTGTAGAAGCCGCTGCGGATGACCTGCTCGGCGGCCGCGTTTTCCTCTTCCCCCCAGGTGGGGCTGGCAAGTTCATAGAACATGGATTTTCCTCGGCCGATCCAGGGACAGGTAATGGCAAGAGGCGCCGCCGGTCAGAGCGGCGCCAACCTGCTCAGGGGTCCAGAGTCTTCTTCTGAACGACGTCGGGATAGGCGGGATTCTGCCAATCGTCCAGGGGCTCGATCAGCATGTTGGCGCGGAACTCGTCGCGAGGCAGGTAGGGGTACATGTCCTCGATGGGAGTCTTCCAGCCGAAGATACGCGGCTCGTAGGTGTGGTACTCGTGCATGTTGACGTCGCAGACCACGGCGCAATCGGCGGCCAGAACCTCGGCGATCTTGGCTTCCATCTCCTGCTGGGTCTCGATGGTCACCGTCTTGACCCCGTAGGCCTGGGCGATCTTGACGAAGTCCGGCGGCGCATAGCCCTTGGGACCGCAGGCCTCGGCCCGGCCGTTGAAGTTGGTTTCCTGATAGGCCTTGGTGATGCCGTAGATGTGGTTGTTGAGGATGAACGTCTTCACCTTGACCCCGTAATTCACGAAGGTCTGCAGTTCCTGGATGTTCATGTTCATGCCGCCGTCGCCAATGATGCAGACGACCTGATTATTGGGCGCGGCGAACCAGGCGCCCATGGCGCCGGCGAACGAAAAGCCCATGGGCGAATTGCCGTTGTTGGTGAGCAGGCGCTGACCGCGCTTGGTCTCGAAGGCATGACTGGTCACCACGATATTGCCGCCGCAATCGCCGACCACGATATCGCCGCCCTTCATCATCTCCGACAGCTTGCGGACGAAGGCATAGGGGTGGACCGTGCCCTTCTGCTCAAAGAATTCGGGCAGCACGGGATCGTAGCGGTCGCGCCAGTCCAGCACCTTGGACAGCCAGGCCTTGTGGTCGCCCAACCCGCCATTGGCGCGCAGAGCCTTGGCCCGGGCCACCAGACGGCGCAGGAAGATTCCGGCGTCGCACAGCACATTGACGTCGAGGGGAACCTGCTGGAGATGCTTCTGCAGCAGGGTCTCGTCCACGTCGACCACGTATTTCTTGGCCTCGCGGGCGAAGGAATGGATGTTGCCGCCGGTGATGCGCCCCGAAATGCGCGAGCCCACCGCCAGCAGCAGATCGGAATTCTGGATGCCGAAATTACGCCCGGCTCCGCCATAGGTGCCGATGCGGCCGCCGTACTGGGGCAGGTCCGAGGTCACCACGTCCAGCGCGTTCCAGGTCGGGAACATGGGAACGCCCAGCACCTCGCCCAGCTCCACCAGATCGTCGACGGCATTGGCGAGGCGGACGCCGCCGCCCACCATGATGGTCGGGCGCTTGGACTTGGCCAGATCGGCCAGATAGGTGTCGATGGCCGCGTCCACCGCGTCCAGGTTCCACGACCGCTGGGCGGCCACGGTGTCGAAGCCGAACAGCTTGTCCGGATCGATGTCCTGCTTTTGGATGTTGAGCGGAATATCCAGCAGGACCGGACCCGGACGGCCTTCCTTGGCGATGAACAGGGCCTTTTCCACCTCGTAGCGGATTTCCGCCGCCGAGGTGATCATCTTGGCGTATTTGGTCACCGGCTTGGCCATGCCGACGATGTCGGTCTCTTGGAAGCCCACCTGGCGGATGGAAGGGTCGGGGCGCAGGAACTGGGAATTGATCTGGCCGGTCATGAAGACGCAGGGGATCGAATCGTAGAAGCAATTGCCCATGGAGGTGAGCAGGTTCTGCCCGCCGGGACCGCTGGTGGCGATGGTGGCGCCGGGGATACCCTTGATCTTGGCATAGGCCTCGGCCGCGAAGCCGCCGCCCTGCTCGTGCATGGTCGCCACATACTCGGTCTTGTTCGTCCGCGTGAACGCGTCGATCAGATCGCCGTTGGCCGCGCCGTAGACGACGAAAATCTTGTCGATGCCCTCTTCGGCGAGCCGATTGATGACGTAATCACCGACCTTCATGGTACCTCCACTGGAATGCAGTCTGACCTTAGTTCTGGCGATGGCGGCGGGGCAGCGTGTGGCCGGTCATGTCCCGGACATGGGCCATGGCCCGCTCGCCGAATGTCTTGCGGATCATCTCGAGATAATCCGGATTGGTGAAATAGCGGGTGAACGCCTGATCCCGGAAATCCAGGACCTGCTGGGCCGACAGCGTGGCGGTGGGCAACGGCAGGCAGTCGAAGCTGTGCTGCGCATAGCCGATCCAGCCCGGCCCCCCGGCATCATCGGGCAACGGCAGATTCTGCTCCTTGGCCATCTCGTAGAGATGCGACCCCGGATAGGCCATGGCGCAGTAGAAATTGGCCCACTCGGTATTGAGGCTGATGGCCAGATCCAGGGTTTCCTGCATGCTTTCCAGGGTATCGTCGGGCAGGCCGAAGATATAATTCGCCCCCACGTAAATGCCCTTGTCGCGGACCCGGCGGACTACGGCGGAAATGTCGAGATTGCCGAAGCGCCCCTTGGTCACCCCGTCGCGCACGTACTTGGAGCCCGATTCGATGCCCAGGCCCAGCCAGTTGATGCCGGCCGCCTTCAGCTTGTCGAGCATGGCATCGTCATTCAGGGTGTCGACGCGGGCATAGGCCCAGAGGTTGAGGCCGTAGCCGCGCTCGATCAGCTTGTCGCAGATACCCAGCACGTGCTTGGGGTTCAGCACGAACATCTCGTCGGGAATCTTGATGTTCCTGACGCCGTATTTCAGCACCATCTCGTCGATCTGGGCGATGACGTTGTCCGGGCTCCAGGTGCGGATCTTGTTCACGCCGAAGGGGGCGTTGATGCAGCAGAACGAGCACTTGAACGGGCAGCCCAGGCTGGTCTGCAGCGAGGCGTAGGAATCCCGGCTGTCCAGATTGCCGAAGCAATGCCAGTTGTGGGCGCGGTAAAGACTCATGTCCAGCAGGTCCAGCGCCTGACGCGGCAGCTCCGCGTCCAGGTCGCTGATCAGCGGCGCCGGGGTGTTAGAGCGCACCTTGCCGTCACGGTCGCGGTACCACAGGCCGGGGACGGCGCCGAGGTCGCCGTCGCTCTTCAATGCCCGGACCAGCTCCAGCAGGGTGTAAGGCCCCTCGCCCTGGCAGACATAGGTGAAGGGCTCTTCCTCCAGGGTCCGCTTGGGCAGGGCCGAGGGATGGGTGCCCAGTGCGATGGTCGCCAACCGGCCCTTGCCCTTCTCGGCGACCAGGCGGGCGGTCTTGGTGGCGGCGGGCATGCATTGGGTCGAAGCCGAGGGCTGCTGGCCGTAAATGGTGATCAGCGTGACCAGCGGCTGGGCGGCAACGATGCGCTCGGCGGTCTGCTCGTGGGTCAGCTTCAGGGCCTCGGCATCGAGCATGGCCACCGCGACTCCGCGACTCCGCAAAAACTCGGCGATCAGCCCGCCCCAGACGGGGGGCTCGATGGCCGCGAAGTCATTGCTCAAATTCTGATAGACCTCCAGGCGGGACGGAGGCGTCACGATCAGTACATCAAGTTGAGCCATGGAATTTCCGTGATGAAGAAGACCGGGGTCGACGACCGGGAGCCTATCAGCGTAACCGTGAAGAATCTTTGAAGATCGTGATGACGTGCTGCACCCGTCTCAGCCCTTGAGCTCAATCAGCTTGGCCAGGGTGATCCCGCTCAGATCCTTGAGCACCGCCGCGGCGGCCGAGAAATCCTGCCCCTTGGTATAAAGGCTGGGGGTCACCACCACCTTGAGGCCGATGGTGGTGGCCGCCGTCACGCCGTTGACAGAATCCTCCAGCACCAGGCATTTGTCGGCTGGCAGGTCCAGGCGCTTGAGCACCAGGGCGTAGACCTCCGGGTCGGGCTTCTTCCTGCGCACGTCCTCGGCGCAGGCGATGGTGTGAAAGAAGGCCTTGCGCGCCCCCAGCAGGGTTTCCACATTGGCCCGCGTTGCGGTGGTGGCCACCGCCAGCTTCAGCCCCTGGGCCCGCGCCGAGGAGATCAGCGATTCCACGCCGGGGCGAAACGACACCTGCCCGCTATCCACCATCTTGGTGTAGATCTGGTTCTTGCGGTTGTGCAGCCCAGCCACCAGCTCGGGCGAGGCATCGGGGGCGAAGGCCAGAATCCGTTCCTTGCCGCCCGACACCTTCAACAGCTTCCGGTAGGTTTCCTGGTTCCAGGTCCAATTGAGACCGGCCTCGGAAAAGGCCCGGTTGAAGGCATAGCGATGCGCCTCCTCGGTCTCGGCCAAGGTGCCGTCCACGTCGAAGATCAGAGCGGCAACCTGATTCATCATGTCAGCGCACCACGTCGATGACGCCGCGCTCGCCCAGGGACGGGTGGCCGACGGCGGAACACTCGAATGAGTATGAGCCGAATCTGGCCGGCACGAACCACAATTCCTTGGTTTCGCCCGCAGGAATGGCCAGGCTCTCGATCCACGGCCCCTTGAGGACCTGCCCGCCGCCGCGCACGCTTTCCACCGCGATATCGGTAAAGAAGGCGCGGGCCTTGAGGCCGTGATCGGACTCGGTGGCATTGACCAGCACCAGCCGGGTGGCCCGGTCGCGGTGAAAGACCCACTCCGCCGGCCGGAAGGCGTGGTCGGCGATGGTGATCCGCACCTCCTCCGGCGCGGCCCAATCAGCGCCGGCGACGATCTCGGCGGCATTGGAGACGAAGCCCGGCGGCAGCCGGTTGCTGACGCTGTCCGATCCGGCGCAGGCGGCCAGCAGCGACAGGGAAAAGGCGACGGCAAGCACGCGTAAGGTCATTGTCCCGGGCTCCATCCCTTGGGGGCCATTTCAAAGCCGCCGAACTCGAAGGCTGGCGACACGGTGCATCCCACCAGGGTCCAGGCCCCGGTCGGCTCGGCGGCCTGCCAGCAGCCCGGCGGCACGATCACCTGGGGCATGTGTCCGGCCAGGACATCCGGGCCCAGCAGCACGCCGCGCACGCCGCGCCCATCCTCGGACAGCAGCAGGCGCAACGGATCGCCGGCATGGTAGTGCCATATCTCGGTGGCGTCGACCCGGTGCCAGTGGGACCGCTCGCCCGCCTTCAGCAGATAGTAGATGGCGGTGCCCGCCCCCCGTCCCCCCCCCTCGGGGACATGGCGCCAGGTCTCGGCGTAATGCCCCCCTTCGGGATGGGGCTGCAGGCCCAGCCGGGCGATGATGGCCTCCGCATCCGGCATGATCAGTCCCTGGGCTCGGACTTGACCATGGAGGGGCGCTTGATCGCCTCGGCGAACCAGGCGGCCAGCTTGGGATGGGCGGCGCGCCAGTCCTCGGCGGCGAAGCGATAGTCGAGATAGCCCAGCGCCACCGCCGCGCCGATCTGGCCGATCAGGAAGTCGCGCCCCCAGCCGGCGCATTCCTCTTCCATCACGTCCAGCGCCCGGACGATGGCCCGGGTCTGGCGGTCGGTCCAGTCGCTCCAGCGCTTGTCCTCGGGCCGCATGGTGGCCTCCAGCCGCTTGACCAGCGCCGCGTCCAGAATGCCGTCGGCCAGGGCGGCCAGACGCAGTTGCTCCCAGCGCGCCCCGCCGGCGGCGGGGAACAGCTTCTGGCCGTCATGAAGCGAGTCCAGGTACTCGCAGATGACGGGGGAATCGAACAGCGCCTCGCCGCCTTCGGTGATCAGGGCGGGCACCTTGCAAAGGGGATTGTCCCGGGTCAGATCGGTGTCGGGCGACCAGGCATTGGTCAGCACGAATTCGAGACGGGGCTCCAGCCCGGTCTCGACGGCGACCACCCAGCACTTGCGGGCATAGGGCGAGGTGGTGGAATAACGCAGCTTCATGACGGGATACCCCAAACCGGAACAGGCAGAGCCATCATGCTTGGGTCGCCGCCCGTCGCGAGTCAAGACCGACGAAGTATTGTCCCCTTCCCGCGATTGCCCGGCTCGCCAGCTTGGGCCATGATACGCCCGCATCAGACGGGGAGCGGTTCCATGCGAATTTGGCTGGCGGTTGCAATGGCGGTGACGGTGGCGGGATGTTCGGGCGTCGATCCCGACAAACTGGCCCAACTGCGTAGCGGCAAGTCGACGGTGGCCGAAGCCTTCACCCTGCTGGGAACGCCCGATCGCGATGAAACCCTGCCCGACGGCTCGCGCATGCTGGTCTATGTGGCCCAGACGTCGCACACCCGGGCGGTCAATTTCGTGCCGATGGCGTCCCAGGTCTGGGGCGGCTGGAACGTCAAAAGCAACGAAGCCGGCCTGATGTTCAGCCCCGACGGCACGCTGCGCTTCCATTCCTGGTCGGCCGGCGACCAGCCGCAGATGCGCAATGTCGGCCAGGCCGTCTCCCCCTACCCCGCCAAGCCCCTGGGCGACAAGGCGGCGGAATAGGGCGGCAGGCGACCGGCGAGGGACGAATTTAAAGATACTTGGTCATGAAAAACCCCGCCCGTTGCCGGGCGGGGATCTTCAAACTTGTAACGGAAAGACCGTTCAGATCTTCTCGCTGGCCATCTCCCACACGGCGGGAGCGCGCCACAGGCGAGACTTCAGCAGTTCACGCTCGAACAGCATTTCCTTCGGCACGCGGTCGAAGAACTTGTCGAACAGCTCTTCCTGGCTGCGGGCGTCGGCGACGCCGGCGTCGCGGTCGATGCGCATCAGGTCCTTGAACTTGTCGCGCGGATAGTCGAGGCCGTTCCAGTCCATGTCCTCGTACTGGGGCACCAGGCCGATGGGCGATTCCACCGCCTTGGCCTTGCCGCCGACGCGGTCGACGATCCACTTCAGAACACGCATGTTCTGGCCATAGCCCGGCCACATGAACTTGTTGTTCTCGTCGCGGCGGAACCAGTTCACCCGGAAGATCGGCGGCGGGTTCTTCACGGCGCGGCCCATGTTGAGCCAATGGTTGAAGTAATCGGCCATGTTGTAGCCGCAGAACGGCAGCATGGCGAAGGGATCGCGGCGGATGGCGGCCTGGCCGACGGCGGCGGCGGTCGCCTCCGAGCCCATGGTGGCGCCGAGATAGACGCCGTGAGCCCAGTTGAAGCTCTGGACCACCAGGGGGGCGTTCTTGGACAGACGGCCGCCGACGATGAAGGCCGAGATGGGCACGCCCGCCGGATTTTCCCAATCGGGGTCGACGCTGGGGCACTGGGCGACCGGCGCGGTGAAGCGGGAATTGGGATGGGCGGCCGGGTCCTTGGACTCAGGCGTCCAGTCGTTGCCCTTCCAATCGATCAGATGGGCGGGAGCCTCGTCGGTCAGACCTTCCCACCACACGTCGCCGTCATCGGTCATGGCGACATTGGTGAAGATGGAGTTCTTGGCACAGGCGGCGATGGCGCTGGGATTGGTGGTGGCGCCGGTGCCGGGAGCCACGCCGAAGAAGCCGGCTTCCGGATTGATGGCATAGAAGCGGCCATCGGGGCCGGGCTTGATCCAGGCGATGTCGTCGCCGACGGTGTAGATCTTCCAGCCGTCGAAGCCCTTGGGCGGAACCAGCATGGCGAAGTTGGTCTTGCCGCAGGCCGACGGGAAGGCGGCGGCCACATAGGTCTTCTCGCCCTTGGGGCTTTCCACGCCGACGATCAGCATGTGCTCGGCCAGCCAGCCCTCGTCGCGGGCCATGGCCGAGGCGATGCGCAGCGCGAAGCACTTCTTGCCCAGCAGAGCGTTGCCGCCGTAGCCCGAGCCGAACGACCAGATCTGCCGGTCCTCGGGGAAGTGGGCGATGGTGATGTTGTCGGGATTGCAGGGCCAGGCGACGTCCTTCTCGCCCTCGGCCAGGGGCTTGCCCACCGAGTGCAGGCACTGCACGAAATCACCGTCGGTGCCCAGGATGTCGAGCACCGGCTGGCCCATGCGGGTCATGATGCGCATGTTGGCGGCGGCATAGGCGGAATCGGTGATCTGCACGCCGATATGGGCGATGTCCGAGCCCAGCGGACCCATGGAGAACGGCACCACGTACATGGTGCGGCCCTTCATGCAGCCGTCGTACAGCTTGGTCATGCGGGCCTTCATCTCGCGCGGCTCGACCCAGTTGTTGGTGGGGCCGGCGTCGTTCTTGTTGTGCGAGCAGATGAAGGTGCGGTCCTCGACGCGCGCCACGTCGCGGGGGTCCGAGCGGCAGAGATACGAACCGGGGCGCTTGGCCGGGTTCAGCTTGATCATGGTGCCACCGGCCACCATCATCTCGCACAGGGCATCGTATTCCTTCTGGGAGCCGTCGCAGATATGGATGCCCGACGGGCGGCACAAATGCGCCATCTCGTCGACCCACGCCAGCAATTTGGCGTTCATGGTGGTCCCGCCAGGAATACCGCTCTTGGTCATTTCCATCCTACTCCGTTAAAGACCGGAGGACCCGATCCTCCCGCCGCCCCGGGGACGATACCCCTGAACGGACAGGCCTTCCTTGGACCGGCCGCCGGTCTGGCGCCCTTTTATGGTTTGCGCCGCCGCCGCGAAAGAGGACGCGAAGATAGCCGCCCGAGGCCCCGCGAGCAATGCTCTTGGTGGGAAAAATTCACCCATTTTTAAGATTATTGCTCAAAAAGCGATCCAACTGGCCGCAAAAGACGCATCACTTTGATTGGCTTGCCACAAGGCTTTGCAGCCAGGAAAGCGGCGAACACGATCTGTCGGGCGCCGAATCGAAGGCCAGGCGCAGCACCGCCTCGCCCGCGCCCAGCTCGCAACCGTCGGGATCGATTCCGGCCAGCCGCCAGGCCATGGCTCCATCGCCGCCGGCCTGCGCAGCCAGGGCGGCCACCAGGGCGGCATGGGCATCATTGATCTCGACCAGGGCGCCCTCCTCGGCGGCGGCCACGAAGGCCGCCTCGTCCTCGGGGACCAGCGGCGCGTCGAACCACACCGCCCGACCGAAGCCGCCGACGAAATGGGCCCGCTCCACGGTCATGCGCCAGATGGCGAAGTCGCCGAAGCCGGCATAAAGCTCAGCGCCCGGGTGGCGCGCCAGAAAGCGGCGGCGCAGGCGGGGATCGCCGTCCTCGGCGACCCGGCCCGTCAAGGTGACCCGCGGCCCGGTCTGGGGATTGGCGAGACCGTCGGTGCCGTCCAGCAGCAGCGCCGCCCGCCCGTCGGCCAGCAGGTTGCGGGTATGGTCGGCCAGCCGCGACAGCAGCAGAATGGGAGAAAGATCGTGGTCGAAGGCCAGGGTGACCAGCGAGACATAGGGGTGATTATCCCGGCCGCCGGCCAGACTGGTGGCCAGCGCCGCCTTGCGGGCCGCCCGCACCACCTGCCGCAAGGCCGCACGGTTGTTGGCGGGCAGCGTCGCCGT
Organism: Paramagnetospirillum magneticum AMB-1; assembly: GCF_000009985.1. Taxonomy (GTDB): domain Bacteria; phylum Pseudomonadota; class Alphaproteobacteria; order Rhodospirillales; family Magnetospirillaceae; genus Phaeospirillum; species Phaeospirillum magneticum. The sequence goes on along the minus strand of NC_007626.1, from coordinate 840,068 downwards.
TCCTTCGGATCCGTCGCTCATGCACCCCCCCATGGTTCCGGTTGCGCTACGCCGCCGGGGCGTGGCCTGGGCGACGATCATCGCAGATACGGGCCGCTCTGGGAATTGCGGTGAAGATACCGGGATTCCACCTGATTGCATTTCCGCCGCGGCCGAGGCTATTATCATTTTCTTAACTCTTGGGCGGAGCGGAAGACTTGTCCATTGGCGCCATCACCGGTTCGGGCAGCACGGCGAATCTGATCGACGCGATCAGGGCGGCGCGTGCCGGAGCCGTGGCGGCGACCCAGGCAGTCAGCAACCAGCCCGATCCCCGCGTCAATGCCGAGGTCGAGGAGCAATCCTCGGCGCAGCAGCAGGCGGCCCAGGCCAAGTCCGACCAGCGGCGGCAATCCCAGGTCGCCGACCGCCAGCAGAGCACCCAGGACAACACCCCCCGCCCGTCCTCCGCCTTCCTGACCCAGGCCCTGGCCCAGGAACAGAGCGGCACCGCCTCGGAGACCACCCGGTCCTCGGTGGCCGGCAGCGCCGCCTATGGCAACACCGCCTATGCCGACGCCGCCAACCGCGCCTCGGCCCTGTCCGGCAAGTCCCGCGACACGGAATACGAGGTCCTGTCGCCGAACCCGTCGGCGGCCTCCGGACGCGGCGTCGACCTGTCCGTCTAGGCGGCAACACTTACTCCATTCGAACTAGCTGATTGTTTCGGTCTGGTGAGCGACCGAGACCATCTCCATATGTACTTTCCGAGATGGTCTCGTCGGAAACGGTTCCGGATGGTGTCCGGATCGGGCGATGGAACGCCCCGGTTGCGCGACACCGCAAGACATATACACAGTAAAGTAAAAACCTGTACTCACACCGGTAAATACTGATTGCGGGTTTCCGATATACTTCCAGTTTCGGGTTGCTTGCCTAACCAATTCCGACTATGCACGGGGAAAGGTAGCCATGCCTGATACAGAAAAGCAGCCGCAACTTCAGAGCGGTCAAGTCAGAGACCAACTGAACATCATGCCGACACGCGCCGAGGCAAAACCTGCCCGCCCCATGAACCGGGCCAACGATACCGACAGACATGTGGGAAGCCGCATCCGCGAGCGACGCATCATGCTCGGGCTATCCCAGCAGCAGATGGCCGACCTGATCGGCGTCACCTACCAGCAGGCCCATAAGTACGAGCGCGGCATCAACCGCATCTCGGCGGGACGGCTGTTCGAGATCGCCCAGGTGCTGGGCGTTCCGGTGGGCTTCTTCTATGAAGGCCTGGAGAACCGCCGGGGCAGCGACCTGTCCGCCCGCCAGCGCATGTGCCTGGAGCTGGCCCGCAACTTCACCTCCATCACCAACGAGCGCCACCAGGAAGCCCTGTCACAGCTCGCCCGGGCCCTGGCCGCCGAGGACTGAGACGGCCCATCGGGCGGCGTCTTGGATCAGCGGCGACGGATCATCCCGTCGCCGTTCCGCCTCGGCCAGAAGATCCGTCTGCCCGCCATTGGCGGCGGCGATCAGCACCCCGGCCATCAACCGCTCATAGCCCGCCCGCTTCACCGGCGAAGCGGTGAACACTTCGCGGAATCCCGCTTCATCCAGTTGCACCAGATCGGCCAGCCTTGGCGCGGTCAGCTCGACCCGTGGCAGGAAATCGGGCTCGGTGGTCGGCGGCGCGAACTTGTTCCAGGGGCAGGCGGCCATGCAATCGTCGCAGCCATACAGGCGGTTGCCCAGGCCCGGCCGCAAATCCTCGGGGATAGGGCTCTTGCTCTCGATGGTGAGGTACGAGATGCAGCGCCGCGGGTCGATCCGCCCCTCGCCGTCCAGTGCCCGGGTGGGGCAGGCCTCGACACAGGCCCGACACGAACCGCAATGATCGGCCTCGGGCGCGTCGGGCTCGATCTCCAGGGTGGTGAAGACCTCCGCCAGGAACAGCCACGACCCGAAGCGCCGCGACACGATATTGGTGTGCCGCCCGCGCCAGCCCAGCCCGCCCTGGGCCGCCAGGGGCTTTTCCATCACCGGGGCGGTGTCGACGAAGACCTTCAACTCGCCCCCCCAGGTCTCGGCCATCCAGCGGCCCAGGGCCTTGAGGCGCCGTTTGAGCAGGTCGTGATAGTCGCGGTTGCGGGCGTAGACGCTGATATTGCCCCGCTCGGGCAAGTGGGTGAGCTTCAGCGGATCGCCGGACGGGGCGTAATTGGTGCCCAGCACGATGACGCTTTTCGCGTCCGGCCACAGAACCTGGGGGTCGGCGCGCCGGTCGGCGGTTTCGGCCATCCAGCCCATGGTGCCGTGGCGCCCGTCGGCCAGATAGGCGTCCAGGTCGGCCTTCCACTCCGGCAGGCCCTGGGCACGGGCGAAGCCCACATCGGAAAAGCCCAGATCAAGGGCCCGGCGGCGAATCGCCGCCTTGACGTCATCGTCGCGGATCAGGGACTTGGCGTCCGCCCCGCTCATCCCCGGCCGCGATAGCCGGCCACGCCCTGGTCGGGCAGCCACAGCCCCTCGGGGGCCGGGCCGGTCTGCCAGAACACGTCGATGGGAATGCCGCCACGCGGATACCAGTAGCCGCCGATGCGCAGCCATTTGGGCGCGCAGGCCGCCACCAGCCGCTTGGCGATGGCGATGGTGCAATCCTCGTGAAAGGCGCCGTGGTTGCGGAAAGATCCCAGGAACAGCTTCAGCGACTTGCTTTCCACCAGCGAGCCTTCCGGCGCGTAGTCGATGACCAACTGGGCGAAATCGGGCTGCCCCGTGATCGGGCACAGCGAGGTGAATTCCGGCGCCGTGAAGCGCACCAGATACAACGTCCCCGGATGAGGGTTCGGCACCGTCTCCAGCACCGCCTTGTCGGGACTGGCGGGCAGGGCGGTGGACTGGCCGAGCTGGGTGAGATGCTCCGTGCCGGTTCCCATCTCAGTTACCGTTCATCTTCTTGATGGTGTTGGTGGTGCTTTGACCGTTGACCAGTTCGGCCAGCACCACCTTGCCGCCCCAGGACTGGACCAGATCGGCGCCCACCACCTTGTCGATGGTGTAGTCGGCGCCCTTCACCAGCACATCGGGCTTCAGGGTCCCGATCACCTCCAGCGGCGTATCCTCGCCGAAGATCACCACCAGATCGACGGTGGCCAGGGAGGACAGCACGGTGGCGCGGGACGCCTCGGACTGCACCGGCCGGGTCGGGCCTTTCAGGCGCTGGACCGAGGCATCGGAATTCAGCCCCACCACCAGCTTGTCGCAGGCTCCCTTGGCCTGGGCCAGGATGGAGACGTGGCCGGGATGCAGCAGGTCGAAGCAGCCATTGGTGAAGCCCACCTTCTGGCCCTTGCGCCGCCAGCGGTCGACCACCTCGGCCGCCGCTGTCACCGGCACGATCTTGGCCTCGCCCAGGGTCAGGTCCTCGCGGTGGAGCGCCACCACCAGCTCGTCGCCATAGGCCACGGCGGTACCCACCTTGCCGACCACGATGCCGGCGGCCACGTTGGCCAGATGGGCCGCCTCGGGTAGGGTGGCGCCCGAGGCCAGGGCCGCCGCCAGGGTGGCCACCACGGTATCGCCGGCGCCCGACACGTCGAACACCTCGCGGGCCTCGGCGGGCAGATGATCGATCTGGCCGTCGGCGCGGACCAGGGTCATGCCGTCCTGGCTGCGGGTAACCAGCACCGCCTCGAAGCCGCAGCTGTCGATCAGCTGGCGCGCGGCGGCGACCACCTGCTCGTCGCTGTCCACCGCCTGGCCAGTGGCCTCGTGCAGTTCCTTGCGGTTGGGCGTCACCACGGTCGCCCCGGCATAAATGGTGTAATCGGTCCCCTTGGGATCGACGATGACCTGCTTGCCCGCCGCCTTGGCCCGGCGGATCAGTTCGATGGCGATGGGCTCGGCCAGCACGCCCTTGCCGTAATCGGACAGCACCATCACCCCGGCCTTGGGCAACAGCCGCTCGATCCGGGTCAGCAACTGGGCGCGGATGGCCTCGCCGACCGGGCTGCGCGACTCGCGGTCGGCGCGGAGCAATTGCTGGTGCGAGGCGAAGAAGCGGGTCTTGATGGTGGTCTGGCGCCCCGGCTCGACCACGATGCAGGGATCGATCTCGCCGTGCTCGCCCACCAGCCGGGTGACCTCGCGGCCCGCCGTATCGTCGCCCACCACCGACACGAAGGCCGGCTCGGCGCCCACCGCCACCAGATTGCGCACCACGTTGCCGGCGCCGCCCAGCATGGCGGTTTCGCGCTCGATGCACAGTACGGGAATGGGGGCCTCGGGCGAGATGCGCTCGACCGAGCCATAGACGAAACGGTCCAGCATGGCGTCACCGACGCACAGAACCATGGTGCCGCGCAGCTTTTCAACGCGTTCGACGAGAGCGGAAAGTTCGGTCATGGGATTCGCAGGTCCTTGGTGGCTTGATGCCTGCTAACCCAACGGCGCCCGCCATGCAAGCCGAATCAGGTAAAGAGGAAGCGGCGACGGTCCTCCTCCAGCACCAGCGCCGTCAAACGGCCGGTCCGGTAGGCCCCGGTGTCGATGCCGATGCGGTGAGGCCGGACTTCCGGTTCGGAGACCACGGTATGGCCGTGAACCACCATCTTCTCCCACCTCTGGTCGGCGCCGAGAAATGGCTCGCGAATCCACATCAGGTCGTAGGGGTCCTGACGCTCCAGGGGAACCGCCGGCCTGACTCCGGCATGGACGAACAGATAGTCGCCTTCCTGGTGCCAGGTGGGAATGGAGGACAGGAAGCGCAGGTGGTGGGCGGGCATGGCCCGGTAGAGCATCTTCTGCAGCCGGGGATAATCCAGCGCCAGCTTGGCGTCCACCTCGCCCACATAAGAGCGGATAGCCTCCAGACCGCCATTGCGGAACCATCGCGGCCCCACCGAGAAATCGGCCAGGAATTCCAGCATGGTGTCTTCGTGATTGCCGCGCAGGCAGACGATGCGCACCCCGGCCAGGGGGCCTTCGCCCGCCCCCTTGATCACCCGCTCGACCACGGCGCGGGAATCCGCCCCCCGGTCGATCAGGTCGCCCAGAAACACCAGCACGATCCTCTCGGCAGGAATCCCGTCCACATCCCCGGCGATCTGCGCCAGCAGCCGGTCCAGCAGGTCGAGACGCCCGTGGACGTCGCCGATAGCATAGACGCGGATGCCCGGGGGCACGCGATGGAGAGGGGGCAAAGATTCGTCTATCATTTCCACTAGGGCCGGGGCCTCGCCGATGATACTTTTTTGCACCCAGGTAACCGGGCCTTTATATATGGCCGATCACAATGGGGGTTGCGACCGACTTTTCGGAATATCGGTGCGCTGATAACGGGGTTGTTGATGAACGCAGGCGCGTTCGGAGGAAGACAGCAGGAAGTCGTCACGCCGGAAAGCCTTCTTTACGATGCTGCCGAACGTGTGGGCAGGATCCGCGAAGGCCGGGTGGCGCTGCATCTGCATTTGTCGCGCCTTCTCCCGGCCAACCGGGAGGAGGGACGCATCCGCATTGCCTTCCGCATGTTCGAATCCATGGTCGACGCCTATCGCGGCCAGATGTTCCTGATGACCAATTCGGACATCATCCTGATCTGCAAGGATGCCCGCTTCTCCGACCTGGACGCCATCGTCTACAAGCTGCGCGCCCTGTTCTCCACCGATCCGCTGACCTATGCCGAATCCCCCGAGGGCGGGGATCGCTTCGTCAGCTATTACGACCTGGAAGCCGATTACGATTCCTTCTTCTCGCTGTGCGGGCAGATGGTGATCGACGCCAAGAAAAGCGTAGCCGACCAGCGCACCGCGCCGCAGGTCCAGCCGCTGAACGCCAAGAACCTGACCCGAGTGCTCGAACGGATCGGCGCCACCGACATCGCCGGCGTGGTCCGCCGCCAGGCCTGCATCCGCATCAACGAGAACATGCATGCCGAGGTGGCGTTCCAGGAATTCTTCATGTCCATCATGGACCTGCAGAAGGCCCTGGCCCCCGACGTCAACATCCTGGCCAACCGCTGGCTGTTCCAGCACCTGTCCCAGGTCCTGGACCTGCGCGTGCTGTCGGTGCTCCAGGACGTGGGCTTTCGCAAGATGCCCACCGCCTTTTCCGTCAATCTCAACATGGCCACCGTGCAGACGCCGGTGTTCCAGCAGTTCGAGGCCTCGGTCCGCGGCCGCGCCGGCGTGGTGGTGGAATTCCAATTGCTGGACATCTTCAACGACCTGGACGGCTTCTTCCGCACCCGGGACTACCTGCGCTCGCGCGGGCATCGCTCGGTCCTCGACGGTATGACCCCGGTCACCCTGCAGTTCATGGATGCCGAGCTGTACGACACCGATTACGTCAAGGTGGCGTGGAGCAACGACATGCTCGACGACATCAAGACCGCCGAGTTGCTGGCCGCCCTGGGGCCGGTGGGCTTCGACCGGGTCATCCTGTCGCGCTGCGATTCCGAGACCTCGGTGTCGTGGGGCCTGGCCCAGGGCATCCGCATGTTCCAGGGCCGCTTCCTCGATTCCATGATCGCCGCCGTCACCATGGCCCAATGCGAGAAGTCCTCGGCCTGTACGCTGAACCAGTGCACCCAGCGCCACGGCGCCATCAACGGCCGCCCGCGCGCCGAATGCGGCGACAATGACATGCTCGACCTGTTCCCGGTCCTGAAGGCCATGCGGACATGATGAACGCACCGCCCTCCGGCGGCATGCCCCGCCCCAACAGCCAGGAAAGCCTGCTGCTGGACTACATCCACCGGCTGGAGCGCCACCGCCACGACCGCCGGGCGGTGCATGTGCACCTGTCGGGGCTGCAGGCTCAGAATCGGCGCGAGCACCATACCCGCATCGCCGGCAATACCTTCGAGAACCTGGTCAAGCTGATGCAGGCCCAGGTCTTCACCATGGCCAATGCCGACCTGATGATCATCTACAAGGTCCAGGCCCAGGAAGAGGTCGAGGCCTCGGTGGTCAAGCTGCGCTTCCTGTTCTCCGACGACCCCCTGGTGATCGAGGAAAGCCGCACCCGTCAGGCCCTGTTCTGCACATGGTATTCCCTGGACAAGGAATACGACATGCTGCTGGCCCTGGCCCAGAAGCTGGTCCAGGACGAGAATGCCAAGCGCAACGCCGCCTCGGACCGCAAGGCCCAGGAGGCCAAGGTCCTGGCGCAGCGCCCCAAGGGCAGCCCCTTCACCCCGGAATTGCTGCACCGGGTGGAATCCTCGCTGGGACAGGCCGACCTCGCCAACCTCATGCGCCGCCAGGCGGTGTGCGCCGTGGTGGGCAAGTCGCCGCCCACCCCGGTGTTCCACGAGCTGTTCATCTCCATCGCCGATCTGCGCCAGACCCTGTTCCCCAGCGTCAACGTCAATTCCAGCCCCTGGCTGTTCCAGCAGCTGACCGAGACCCTGGACCGCCGGGTGCTGTCCATGCTGAACAAGCACGACGACCGCACCCTGGAAGGCGATATCAGCATCAACCTCAACGTCTCCACCATCCTGTCGCCCGAATTCCTGGTGTTCGACGACAACGTCAAGGCGGGCATGCGCGGCACCATCGTGCTGGAGCTGCAGAAGGTGGACATCTTCGCCGACCTGGGCGGCTATCTCTTTGCCCGCGACTTCGCCCATGACCGCGGCTATCGCATCTGCATCGACGGCCTGACCTATTCGCAATTGCCCTTCGTGGACCGCGAGCGCCTGGGCGCCGACCTGATCAAGCTGGTCTGGGACCCCTCGCTGACCGAGGAAAAGGACAAGAAGACCGAGGCGCTGCGCCGCATCGGCGTGACGCGCATCATTCTGTGCCGCTGCGACAACCAGGCCGGTATCGAATACGGCCATTCGGTGGGCATCACCCTGTTCCAGGGCCGCCACATCGAGTCCATCGTGCAGCAGGGCGACCCGCGCAAGCGGGGTCTGCGGGCTCGTCCCCGAGGTTGAGCGCCATCGAGGTCCAAGCGCTGTTCAAGAGCTTCGGCCCGGTCAAGGCCGTGGACGGCATCAGCTTTTCCATCGCCGCCGGCTCGACCACCGCTCTCCTGGGCGGCAACGGCGCGGGCAAGACCACCACGCTGTCCGTGCTGCTGGGCCTGCTGCTGCCCACGTCCGGCTCCATCACCGTGCTGGGCGAGGACATGGTGCGGCACCGCTACCGCGTCCTGCCGCGCATGAATTTCTCCAGCCCCTATGTGGACCTGCCCCACCGCCTGACGGTGCGCCAGAACCTCAGGGTCTATGGCGGCCTCTACGGCGTGGCCCGCCTCAAGGACCGCATCGCCGAACTCTGCGACGAGCTGGAATTGGGCGATTTCATCGACCGCCCGGCGGGCAAGCTGTCGGCCGGGCAGAAGACCCGCGTCGCCCTGGCCAAGGCGCTGCTCAACAAGCCCGACCTGCTGCTGCTGGACGAGCCCACCGCCTCGCTGGACCCCGACACCGCCGATTGGGTCAGAAGCTACTTCCAGGCCTACCGCCAGCGGGCCGGCGCCACCATCGTGCTGGCGTCCCACAACATGACCGAGGTCGAGCGCATGTGCGACCATGTGCTGATGATGAAGCAGGGCCGCATCGTCGACCAGGGCTCGCCCGCCGCGCTGATCGAACGCTTCGGCCGCGCCTCCATGGAGGAGGTCTTCCTCGACATCGCCCGTGATCGCCAGCGGCCGGAGACGGCGTCGTGACCTCCCCCGCCCTTCGCCGCATCCAGGCCGTGTGCCTGCGCCATCTGTACATCATGAAAGGCTCGTGGCCCCGCATCCTGGAGATGGCCTACTGGCCCGCCGTCAACATGGTGATGTGGGGCTTCACCAACCGCTTCTTCGCCGAGCACTCCACCTGGGTGGCCCAGGCGGGCGGCATCCTGATCGGCGCGGTGCTGCTGTGGGACGTGATGTTCCGCGGCAATCTGGGGGTGGCCCTGTCCTTCCTGGAGGAGATGTGGTCGCGCAATCTGGGGCATCTGTCGGTCAGCCCACTGCGCCCGCACGAACTGGTCATCTCCATGCTGACCATGAGCCTGATCCGCACGGTGGTCGGCGTGCTGCCGGCCGCCTTGCTGGCCATTCCGCTCTACCATTATTCCATCTTCACCCTGGGCCTGCCCCTGCTCGCCTTCTGGTTCAGCCTGATGGTCAGCGGCTGGGCCATGGGGCTGGCGGTGTCGGCCCTGGTGCTGCGCTTCGGCCTGGGGGCCGAGAGTCTGGCCTGGGTGCTGATCTTCGCCATGGCGCCCCTGGCCGGCATCTATTACCCCATCAGCACCCTGCCGGAATGGCTGCAGCCAGTGGCCTGGGCGCTGCCCCCCGCCCATGTGTTCGAGGGCATGCGCGCCGTGGTGTTCGAGGGCGCCATGCGCTTCGACCTGCTGGCCTCGGCCCTGGCACTCAACGCCGTCTACCTCGTGCTCGGCGCCGGGCTGTTCCTGTGGGCCTGGCATGGAGCAAGGGTGCGGGGCGCGCTGCTCAACGTGGGGGAATGAGGCATGCGGGGCTCCCGCCCCGGCCCCGGTTGGAGGAAACCTCCAAACCTCCCTTACGTTTATGAATCAAAGGGGGTTTGGGGCATCGCCCCAAATGGGCTCGGGCGATAGCCCGATACGACCTCACCCAACGATCTTGTAGATCCCCACGTCGCGCTGGGCCTTGTCCTCCAGGTCCAGGCTGGTGACCACCGTATAGTGACCGACCCGCAGCAACCCGGTCTTGGGCAGGTAGGCGCGGCCGGGATCGGCCATCACCACCATGGCGCCCTCGGCGGCCAGCTTGACCAGCCACGGCCAGATATGGGCGGTCATGGGCGCCTCGTAGCAGACGTCGCCGGCCACCACCACATCCCAGCGGCAGGCAGACCCCACCACGTCGTCGGCCAGAACCTCCACCTCGACGCCGTTCAGTTCGGCGTTGGTGCGGATGGCGTAGCAGGCCATGGGGTCGATCTCGGCGGCTTCCACCCTGGCGGCGCCCAGCTTGGCGACGGCCAGGGCCGTCACCCCCGATCCGGCGGCAAAATCCAGCACCCGCTTGCCCGCCACCATCTCGGGATGGTCCAGCACCCAGCGGGTCAGCGCCTGCCCCCCCGCCCAGCAGAAGGCCCAATAGGGCGGCGGCAGGTTGACGCGCAGCAGCGCCTCTTCCGTCGCCTCCCACAGCGGCGTCACCTCGGTGGCGGTCCACAGCTTGATCTCGGGACAGGCGGGTGGGCTGGCCACCTCGGTGTTGGCCTGGATGAAGGCACTGGCGGCTTCGTAACTGGCGGAGACGGGGGTCATAGCACCTTCCCCGCCACGATGGCCGCCAGGACCAGCCAGCCGAAATGGCGGTTGGACTTGAACTTGGCCAGACAATCGGCGCCATCGTGAATGTCCACCTTGCGGATCTGCCACAGCAGATGGCCACCGGCCAGGGCAAGGCCCGGCCAGAACGCCCAGCCCAGTCCCGCGCTCCAGCCCGCCGCGCCGATCAGCGCCAGGGTGGCGGGATAGAACAGCCACAGCCATGTCACGGTACTGTCGCCCAGGCGCAGCGCGGTGGACTTCACGCCGATCAGGGCGTCGTCCTCCTTGTCCTGGTGGGCATAGATGGTGTCGTAGCCCAGGGTCCAGAACGGACCGGCGGCATACAGCAGCAAGGCCGGCAGACCCATATGGCCGCTGACCGCCGCCCAGCCCAGCAGCGCCCCCCAATTGAAGGTCAGCCCCAGCCACGCCTGCGGCCAGTAGGTGATGCGCTTCATGAAGGGATAGGGAAACACCAGCAGCAGCGAGGCGATGCCCACCGCGATGGCGAAATTGTTGAGCTGCATCAGGACCACAAGGCCGGTGAGCAATTGCAGTCCGAGAAAGGCCAGCGCCTGGGTGGGACTGACGGCGCCGGACGGAATGGGCCGCGACGCGGTCCGCGCCACCTTGCCGTCGAAATCGCGGTCGGCCCAATCGTTGAAGGTGCAGCCGGCGCCACGCATCACCACCGCGCCGATGGCGAACAGAACGAACAGCCAGAGGTCGGGCCAGCCCGATCCGGCCAGGGCGATGCTCCACCAGCAGGGGAACAGCAGCAGCCACGTGCCGATGGGCCGGTCAAGGCGCATCAGGCGGAAATAGGGCCGGGCGGCGGCGGGGACATGACGGTCGATCCAATTGCCGACCGGAATGTCGCCCTGCAGGGTCTGGGACGGGTTCATCCCCCATGCTTATCCCAAAGCAGGGCGGGAGGAAATGGGGAAGCTTACCCCTTGGTGAAGTGGAGCAGCCCCTTGTTCCAACCCAGGGTCGGAGTGCGCCAGGCGGTGCGGATGTCGTCGGAGGACGGACGCAGCGGCTTGCCGAAATACCAGCCCTGGCCGAAGCGGACCTTCAGGAGCTTCAGCAGGTTGGCGGTCTCGGCATCCTCCACGTATTCGGCGGTAGTGGTGACGCCCAGTTCGGTGCACAGCCCGACGATGGCCTTGATGAACGAGACGTCCTCGTTGCTGCGCATGGCGTCCTTGATATAGGAGCCATCGATCTTGACGTTATCCACCTTCAGGGCGCGCAGATAGTGGAAGGCGGCGTGGCCGGCGCCGAAATCGTCCAGGCAGACCTCGTGCCCCTGCTTGCGGATGATCTGGATCACGTCGTTGACCGCCTTGAGGTCGCGGACCTGGGCGGATTCGGTCATCTCGAACACCAGACGCTTGCGCAGGTCGGCGGTGGTGGTCAGGATTTCCTTCAGGCGGCGGACCACCGTGGGATCGGACAGGGAATAGCCCGACAGGTTGACCGCGAACTTCAGGGAATCATTATTGGCGACGCTAGAGCGCATGAAGGCGACGGCGCGTTCCAGCAACGCCATGTCCAGCATGCCGACCATGCCGGTATCCTCGGCGAAGGTCACGGTCTCGTAGGGCGACTTGTTGTCCTCGCCCTTGAAGCGCACCAGACACTCGAAATGGTGCACCACGCCGGTCCACAGATCGACGATGGGCTGAAACATCAGGTCGAAATCGCCGCCGGTCACCGTGTTGCGCACGTCGTTCATCTGCTTGACCGTGGCCGACAGGCGGGGCTGCAGATCCTTCATCAAATCGGCGAGATTGCCGCCGTTCTCCGCCTCCAGGGCGAAGCGGTTCAGCGTGTAGGTCAGCGCCCGAGCCGCTTCCTCCGGCGGTACGTCGGCCACGTCCAGCATCAAGGTGGCCAGGGTCGCCTGAATGGGCGGCGCATCGGGCAGCACCACGGCCGCCGCCTGGGTCACCGACTTGCTGATGGAATCGGCCGAGACCGCCGCCGAGTGCAGAACGCCGAACTTGCCCTCGTCCAACTGGCCGACCGCGTCGCCGCCCACGGACAGCGCCTTCAGGCGATTGCCCAGTTCGGTGGTCAGGGCTTCCTGCGCCGCGCTGTCGCCCGACAGCGCGTCGATCTTGGGCAACTCGACCAGAGTCAGCTGATAGGGATCATCCGGCGCGGCGCTTTCCAGCAGGTTGGCCGCCATGGCCTGGAAGCTGTCCTTGTCCAGCAGCCCGGTCTCGCCGACCCGATCCTCCTTGTGGGCGTGGAAGCCGCCGGGATGTCCCAGGGCAACCATCAGCCGGTCGGGCACGCTGGGATGGCGATAGCCCGACATGGTCACTTCCGATGCCTTGCCGTCCGGGCGCAGGATGCGCAGCACGGCGTTGCGCACCCGCTCGCCCCCCGCCATCTGCTTCAGGGCCTGGGACAACGCCGTGTGATCGCTGGGATGGATGATCTTGACCAGGGGCTGTCCGGTCAACGCCTTGGCGCCCCGCCCCACCAGCGCCATGGCGGCGCCGACGGCGAACATGGTGTTGCCCTGGGTATCGAGTTCCAAAAGAACGTCGGCCGCCGCGAAAGCGAAAGCGACATACATATCGCTCGACCGGCCGAGATCGTCCTTGTCCGCCATTCCCATTCCCCTCATTCCAGCATGAAAGCCTAGGACAAAGGTTGGCGGGGAGCAAGTGAGTGTTAGTGCAATTCCGAAGCGCAATGTGATGAAGGGCGGGGAAAGTTCCCCGCCCTTCACATGACCGATTATTCCGCGGCGGTCTTCCAGCGCAGCACGGGGCTGCGCGCCGCCAGGGTCTCGTCCAGGCGCCGCCGGGGAGTGAGCCGGGGTGCCGCCTTGAAGTCCTCCACCCCCCCCGCCTTGGCCTTGGCGGCAAGGCCCTTCACCACGGCGATGAACTGGTCGAGCGTATCCTTGGATTCGGTCTCGGTGGGCTCCATCAGCAGGGCGCCATGCACCACCAGCGGGAAGTACATGGTCATGGGATGATAGCCCTCGTCGATCATCGCCTTGGCGAAGTCCAGGGTGGTGACCCCGGTATCCTTGAGGAAACGGTCGTCGAACAGCGCCTCGTGCATGCAGGGACCGTCGAAGGAAGCCGACAGCTCGTCCTTCAGCGAGGCCAGCAGGTAATTGGCGTTGAGCACCGCATCCGACGAGGCCTGACGCAACCCGTCCGAGCCCATGGACTGAATGTAGGCCAGGGCGCGCACGAACACGCCGAACTGGCCGTGGAAGCCCTTGACCCGACCGAACGGCTTGGCGCCGTCCCGCTTGCCCTCCACCAGTTCCAGACCGCTGGCGCCATGCACCACATAGGGCACCGGCACGAAGGCCGCCAGGGCAGCCGACAGCACGGTGGGACCGGCACCGGGACCGCCGCCGCCATGGGGGGTGGCGAAGGTCTTGTGCAGGTTGATGTGCATGGCGTCGATGCCGAGATCGGCGATCTTCACCCGGCCGACGATGGCGTTGAAATTGGCGCCGTCGCAGTAGAAATAGGCTCCGGCCCCATGCACCGCCGCGGCGATCTCGACGATCTCGGTCTCGAACAGGCCGCAGGTGTTGGGATTGGTCAGCATCAGGCAGGCCACGTCGGGGCCCAGCTTGGCCTTCAGCGCCGCCAGATCCACCCGGCCGTTCTCCAGGGCCGGAATGGGATCGACGGTATAGCCGCACATGGCCGCCGAGGCCGGGTTGGTGCCATGGGCGCTTTCGGGAACCAGCACGCGCTTGCGGTGCCCCTCGCCCTTGTCCTCGTGGGCGCTGCGGATGGCCATCAGGCCGCACCACTCGCCATGGGCGCCGGCCGCCGGGCTCATGGCCACCGCCGGCATGCCGGTCAGCGCCTTCAGCCAATGGGCCAGGGTGTCGATCACCTCGAGTGCGCCCTGCACGGTCTTTTGCGGCTGCAGCGGATGCAGATCGGCGAGGCCGGGCAGGCGGGCCACCTTCTCGGACAGGCGGGGATTGTGCTTCATGGTGCACGAGCCCAGGGGATAGAAGCCGGTGTCGATGCCGTAATTCTTCTGGGACAGCCGGGTGTAATGGCGCACCACCTGGGGCTCGGAGAGGTCGGGCAGCGCTACCCGACCGCGCCGGGGCGCGTCGCCCAGACGCTCCAGATCGAAGGGCGCCGGCTCGGGCAGGTCGACGGCGACAGAGCCGGGATTGCCCAGCTCGAAGATCAGCTTCTCTTCGATCTGAAGGGCGCGATTGCCGCTGATGGTATTGATCTCAGCCATCACAGAACCTCCTGCAGACCCGCCACCAGGCGGTCCATGTCGTCCTCGGTATTGGTCTCGGTGGCCGCCAGGATCAGCACTGGCTTCAACTCCGGCCAGGTGGGGTAGAAGCGCGACGCCGGAACGCCGGCCAGGATACCCTTGTCGGCCAGGGCGTCGACCACGGCCGCCGCGTCGGCGTCGTCGCCCAGATGCACGGCGAACTCGTTGTAATAGCTTTGCGGCAGGACCCGCAGCCCCTTCACGGCGCGGAGCTTCTGCTCCAGCCTGGTGGCGGCCAGATGGTTCAGCTCGGCCAGACGCCCGAAGCCGGTGCCGCCCAGCATGGTCAGGTGGATGGAGAAGGCCAGGGCGCACAGGCCGGAATTGGTGCAGATGTTGCTGGTCGCCTTCTCGCGGCGAATATGCTGCTCGCGCGTCGACAGGGTCAGCACCCAGCCCCTGCGCCCGTCCACATCCGCCGTCTGGCCGACCAGACGGCCGGGCATCTGGCGCACATACTTGTCGCGGGTGGCGAACAGGCCGAGGCCCGGCCCGCCGAAATTCAGGCCCATCCCTAAGCTCTGGCCCTCGCAGACCACAATGTCGGCCCCCATGGCGCCGGGGGATTCGATCAGGCCGAGACTGGTGGGCTCGGCCACCATCACCACCAGCAGGGCGCCGGCCTCGTGACAGAGCGCCGCCAGCGGCCGCAGATCGCGCACCGTGCCGAAGAAGCCGGGATTCTGCACCACCACGCAGGCGGTCTTGGAATCCACCCGGCCGATCATGTCCTCCATCCCCAGGGGATCGGGGGGCAGGACATCGGCCTCCATCTCGGTGAAGCGCAGCGAGGTTTCCAGCGTCTCGGCGTAATGGGGATGGACCCCGCCCGAAACGATCACCCGGTTCCGCTTGGTGATGCGACACGCCATGATGGCGGCCTCGGCACAGGCGGTGGCGCCGTCATACATGGAGGCGTTGGCCACATCCATACCGGTGATGGTCGCCACCTGGCTCTGGAACTCGAACAGCATCTGCAGGGTGCCCTGGGACACCTCGGGCTGGTAGGGGGTATAGGCGGTGAGGAACTCGCCGCGCAGCAGCAACTGGTCCACCGCCGCCGGAACATGGTGGCGGTAGACGCCCGCTCCGATGAAGAACGGTGCGCAGCCTGCCGAAAGGTTCTTGCCGGCCATGCGGGTGAAGGCGCGCTCCACCTCCATCTCGCCCTGGTGGGAGGGAAGCGGCAGCGGCCCGGCCAGCCGGGCGGATGGGGGCACGTCGCGGAACAGGTCGTCCACACTCTTGGCCCCGATCACGTCCAGCATGGCGCGGCGGTCGGCCTCGGTCAGCGGCAGGTAGCGCATGGCAGAGCCTATTCCAGGGTCTTGAGATAGGCGTCGTAGGCGGCCTGATCCATCAGGTCGGCCACTTCGCCCGGATTGCTGAGCGTCAGCTTGAAGAACCAGGCGGCGCCCTCGGCGGCTTCGTTGACCAGACCGGGCTGATCGACAATGGCCTGATTGCCGGCGGTCACCGTGCCCGATACCGGGGAATAGACCTCGGACGCGGCCTTGACCGATTCCACCACGGCGGCCTCGGCGCCCTTGGCCACCACGCGGCCCGGCTCGGGCACCTCGACGAACACCACGTCGCCCAGGGCATGCTGGGCATAGTCGCTGATGCCGACGGTGCCGACGTCGCCGTCGACTTCGATCCACTCGTGATCCTTGGTGAAACGCTTGCTGCTCATTGGAGTTCCCCTCAGCCTTTGAAATAACGATGCGGCACGAACGGCAGGTCGCAGACATGGGCGTCCATGGCCTTGCCGCGCACCACCAGCTTCAACTTGGTTCCGACGCCCGCGAAGGCGGCGGGCACGTAGCCCATGGCCACCGGGCCACCCGCCGAGGGGCCGAAGCCGCCCGAACAGATTTCGCCCAGGCGGTTGCCCGCCTCGTCGGTGATCTCGGTATGGGCGCGTGCTGGCGCCTTGCCGTCGGGCTGGATGCCGACGCGGCGGCGCGGCGCGCCCTCGGCCAATTGCTTCTGGATCACCGCCGCGCCGGGGAAGCCCCCTTCGGCCCTGCGGCGCTTGCTCATGATCCAGGCGATGCTGGCCTCCACCGGGGTGGTGGTGGTGTCGATGTCCGAGCCGTAGAGGCACAGGCCGGCTTCCAGGCGGAGCGAATCACGCGCCCCCAGACCGGCCGGCATCACTCCCGGCGCCGCCAGAATGGCACGGGCCAGTGTTTCCACGTCGGCATTGGCCACGGAAATCTCCCAGCCGTCCTCGCCGGTATAGCCCGAGCGGGTGGCCAGACACTTGATCCCGGCCACGGTGATCTCGGCGATGGTCATGAAGGTCATGGCCCCGGCCTCTGGACACAGGGTGACCATGGCGGCCGCCGCACCCGGGCCTTGCAGCGCCAGCAGCGAGCGGTCCTCGATCATGGACAGCTCGACCTTGTCGCCCAAATGGGCCTTGAGATGGGCGAAATCGGCATGCTTGCAGGCGGCATTGATCACCAGGAACAGGTGATCCTCGGCCAGCTTGCTGATCATCAGGTCGTCAAGAATGCCGCCCTGGTCGTTGGTGAAGACGCTGTAGCGGGTCTTGCCGAGTCCCAGGGCCTGGATGTCGCCCGGCACCAGGGTCTCCAGCAGTTCCACCGCCTTGGCGCCCCGAATGGACGCCTGTCCCATATGGGAGACGTCGAACAGAGCGGCGCCCGAGCGGGTGTGCAGATGCTCGGCCAGCACCCCGGCCGGGTACTGCACCGGCATGGAATAGCCGGCGAAGGGCACCATCTTGGCCCCCAATTCGCGATGCAGGGCATCCAGGGGAACGGTCAGCATGGGAGTCTCGGACTGGGTCACCGGGTTCCTCCTTCGCGGCTCCGCCGCGCGGGAATTGAAGGGCTCCGGACGCGGCTGTGGCGTTGTCCGGCTTGCCCCCCTCTGTCTGGGAACCTGAAAGATTCACCGCAAGACCCAAGAAGGCTTCGCGGCTTTCATCGTCGGTGGGCCACCGGACCTTAGACGGTCCCGCGGCACGCTTTCCAGAGTTTCATCCCCCCGCGGTCCTTTTGCCTGAGAGTTTCCAGGGGCGGTTGCTCCTTCGGCGCCGGCCCAATCGTCAGGGGCCGATCTCTCCCACGGGGATCATCTGTGCGGGCACATCTTAGTCAGGCCGGCGTCGGAGTCAACGAGAGTCGACTCCCTAATGCTTGGCGCGCCGATTGGCCTCGACCTCTTCCTGCGTCAGTTGAAAGCCGAGGTAGATCTCATAATTATCAATGAGTTCCCTGGTCCGAACCGGCAAGCGCATGGTGACTTCGTCATCGGTCACCCGCAGGCGATCCACCGTATCGGGGAAGGTCACCGGGAAGGTGAACACCCCCTTGGCCGAGGGCTCCGGGTAGAATTTCGGCACGGCGACGAAATAGGTGACGTCCAGCGTCCGGCTGGTGGCCGCCGGGCCGCGACGCAGCTCGAAACCCAACTGCAGCGAGACCTCGCCGCCCTTTTCGTCATAAACGCAATCCCCCTTGAAAGCGACGATCTCGCCTTCCATCTCCACGTCGGTCAGGTCGCGGCCGCCGCCGGGGCGATACTTGGTGATCTTGGCGGCGTCGGACATGATGTAGACCGGCGGACAGGGCGGCGGCGTCTTGTTCTTGACCCGGCTCAAGGAATCACACCCCGAAAGCGCCAGGGGAGCCGCCAGGACGAAAAACAACAGGCGGGCAATGCGGGGGGTGTTCATGCCAAACTTCCTTAAGAGCCACATGATCTGATAAAGGTGCCCCTGACTGTAGTGAAGCCTGGGCGCCGATACAAGCCGCCAACCCCGTACCCCCCGCCATTCCGGAGAGCGACACCGTGAGCACAAGCGTTACCAAGAGGCCCCTGACCCTGGTTCTGGCCAGCCCGCGCGGATTTTGCGCCGGCGTCGATCGCGCCATCCACATCGTCGAGCGGGCTCTCGAGAAATACGGCGCTCCGGTCTATGTCCGCCACGAGATCGTCCACAACCGGTTCGTGGTGGAATCCCTGGCCCAGAAGGGCGCGGTGTTCGTCGAGGAGCTGAACGAGGTCCCCGACGAGGCCGCCGTGGTGTTCTCCGCCCATGGCGTGCCCAAGACGGTGCCAGCCGAGGCCGACCGCCGGGGCCTGACCTCGCTGGACGCCACCTGTCCGCTGGTGACCAAGGTTCACCGCGAGGCCGAGCTGCACCACGCCATGGGCCGCCAGATCATCATGATCGGCCATGCCGGCCACCCCGAGGTGATCGGCACCATCGGCCAGGTTCCCGAAGGGACCGTGCTGCTGGTCGGCACGCCGGAGCAGGCCGAAACCGTCGCCCCCAGGGACCCGTCCATGCTGGCCTACATCACCCAGACCACGCTGTCGGTGGACGACGCGGCGGCGGTGATCGACGTGCTGCAGCGCCGCTTCCCCGACATGGTCGGCCCCAAGCGCGAGGACATCTGCTACGCCACCACCAACCGCCAGGCCGCGGTGAAAACCATCGCCCCCCATTGCGAGGCGCTGATGGTCATCGGCTCGCCCAATTCCTCCAACTCGTCGCGTCTGGTGGAAGTGGCGGCGCGGGCGGGCTGCGCCCGCTCGGTACTGGTCCAGCGCGCCGCCGAGGTGGATTGGAGCCTGCTGGACGGCGTCGACCGCCTCGGCATCACCGCCGGCGCCTCGGCCCCGGAGATCCTGGTGGAGGAAGTGGTGGCGGCGGCGCGGGAACGCTTCGACGTCACCATCGAGGAAATCCGCGTCACCACCGAAACGGTCACCTTCAAGCTGCCCCAGGCCCTGTCGGAATAGGCCCCGGCAGGGTTTGTCATCCCGAGCGCATGCGAGGGATCTCCGTCTGGCGCGACGATACCGATCCTGAAAGGCCGCGTCAGAACGAGATCCCTCCTCCCGATGGTCGTCGGGATGACATCCTTGGGACATGGGGAAAGCCGCCTCTCTCCGCTGGCATCATCGGCGGAAACATCGTACCTTCCGCCCAATTCCCCCCCCCTGGACCAAGTCGAGAGAGCATGGCCGTCTACACCGAGGTATCCGACGACGAACTGGAAGACTTCGCCGCCGAATACGACATCGGTCAGGTGGTATCGTGCAAGGGCATCGCCGAGGGCGTCGAAAATACCAATTACCTGCTGCAGACCGACCAGGGGAACTACATCCTCACCCTCTACGAGAAGCGGGTGAACCCGGAGGAGCTGCCGTTCTTCCTGGGCCTGATGGAGCATCTGGCCGCCCACGGCCTAGCCTGCCCCACACCCATCCATGGCCGCGACGGCAAGGCGCTGCGCACGCTGTGCGGCCGCCCGGCGGCCATCGTCAGCTTCCTCAAGGGCATGTGGAGCCGCCGCATCACCCTCGGCCACTGCGCCGAGCTGGGTCCGGCCATGGCCACCATGCACCTGGCGGGTGCCGATTTTCCCCTGACCCGGGCCAACAACCTGTCGGTCGCCGGCTGGCGGCCACTGTTCGAGTCCATCCGGCCCCGCGCCGCCGAGATCAAGTCGGATCTGGCGCAGAGCATCGAGGACGAACTGGACTACCTGGAGGCCCACTGGCCCAGGACCCTGCCGGTGGGGCTGATCCACGCCGACCTGTTTCCCGACAACGTATTCTTCCTGGCCGACAAGGCGGCGGGCGTCGACCGCATGTCGGGCTTCATCGATTTCTACTTCGCCTGCACCGATGTGCTGGCCTACGACATCGCCATCTGCCTCAACGCCTGGTGCTTCGAGGAGGATGGCGCCTTCAACGCCACCAAGGCCCGCCTGATGCTCAACGGCTATCGCCGGGTGCGTCCGCTGTCGGCCGATGAGCTGGACGCCCTGCCGCTGCTGGCCCGCGGCGCAGCCATGCGTTTCCTGCTGACGCGCAGCTACGACTGGTTGCACACCCCGCCCGGCGCCATGGTCAAGCGCAAGGACCCCATGGAATATTACCGCAAGCTCCGCTTCCACCAGGGCGTCACCGGCCCGGGCCAGTACGGCATCGAATGAGCGAGACAGCTCCCAAGCCCGAGACCGTCGAGATCTATACCGACGGCGCCTGTTCCGGCAATCCCGGCCCCGGCGGCTGGGGCGCCATCCTGCGCTTCAAGGGCATCGAGAAGGAGTTGAAGGGCGGCGAAAGCCCGACCACCAACAACCGCATGGAAATGATGGCGGTGCTGGTGGCGCTCAACACCCTGACGCGATCCTGCGCCGTCGACGTCTACACCGACAGCGAATACGTCAAGAAGGGCATGACCGAATGGCTGCGCGGCTGGAAGGCGCGGGGCTGGAAGACCGCCGACAAGAAGCCGGTGAAGAACGACGACCTGTGGAAGGCCCTGGACGAGGCCGCCGCCCGGCACAAGGTGTCGTGGCACTGGGTCAAGGGCCATGCCGGCCATCCCGAGAACGAGCGCGCCGACGCCCTGGCCCGCGAAGGCATCGCGGACCTGCGCGCCAGAACATAATTCCGGCGAGCCCCCACTTTCAATTTGCAAATGAAAGAGAGGGTTGGAGGCATCGCCTCCAACCGGGGACCGGGGCGGGAGCCCCGCCTTCAAGCCCTCCGGCTACCCGCCCGTTTCCTCGACCATCAGCCGGTTCCAGGCCAGGGCCAGGGTCCCGGCGGTCAGGGCCATGCCCAGATAGCGCACCGGCACCATGACGGCGTCGCGCAAGGACAGGCCGTCGGCCAGATCCATCTCGGGCAGCAGCCTCACCCCTTCCTGCAGCAGATTGAACGGCAGCCAGCAGACGAACACCGCCACCCCCAGGGCCAGGCCGCCGCGGATCATCAGGTCGGGCACCCGCCAACCCAGATCGCCGGTTTTGCCCGCCCGTTCCAGCGCCGCGTCGGCCGGCACCAGATAGAAGCCCCCCAGCAGCAGATGGGACAGCCCGGCCAGCACCATCACCGAATCGGCGATGGGCACGCCGGTGGCAATGGCCAGCGACGCGGCGATGACCTGGGCGGGAAAATTGACGAAGATTTCCGCCGCCATCCAGGACAGGGCGCCGAAGGTCTCGCGGCGGCCCAGGCGGAAATAATGGCGGCTGGCGGGAATCTCGCCCAGGCCGACCATGCGCAGCCAGGCCACCACGAAGACGCCGTGCGCCAGCAGGTCGGTGATGCCGCCGGTCATCACATGGCGCGACGACACCGCCACCCCCAGCAGGCTGACCACCATGCACAGCCAGGACAGGCGGAGGAAAACCGGAAACTGCTCGATCAGGATCTGCAGGCTGCGAAGGGCCAGGCGGCAATAGCGGAAGATCCCCATCGCCGTCCCCCCCCCGGATATCCTGAGATCATCGAGCGTCTGATATGGCGCAAGATGATCTCAGTTTCTGTCAGTCCCTCGCCGGGCGCAAGCCTTTGGCTTGCTTGGCCGCGGCCTCAATGGCCGCTCTAAGGCCGACCGGCCTCGAAATGACCGCGCACCAGATTGATCTGGCGGATCAGGTCGTCGGCGCCGATGGGCTTGGTCAGCACCTTGGAGGCGCCCACCTGACGGGTGATCTCGTGCGCCTGCTCGGATTTGTCGCCGGTCAGGATCAGCACCGGCTTGCGGCTGTTGAGATTGCCCTTCTCGTTCCGGAGGGTGCGCAGGAACTCGATGCCGTCCATGTGCTCCATGTGCAGGTCGCAGATGATGACGTCGGGGTCCACGTCGCCCGAGCGCAGCATCTCCAGCGCCGTCAGGCCGTCATTGGCCTCGGAGATCTGGGCGGGATTGGCCTTGCCCAGCAGCTTCTTGATGATGTTGCGCATCACTTCCTGGTCGTCGATGACCATGATGTGCAGGCCGGCGCCGCCGATCTGCATGGTCAGCGCCGCGCCGTCCTTGAACTTCTCGATCTGCTTGGCGGAATTCTTGGGCAGCGGCACCTTGCGCTCGCGGCAGTAAAGGGTCAGCGCCTGCCCCACATCATCGCGGGAAAAGATGAAGTCCTTGGCCGAGCCGCCGGCGAACACCGCCGGGAAGCGGATGGTGAGAGCGATATCCTGGGCGGGATCGAAACTGAGCAGATCCGGGGCGGTGTCCGGCAGCATCTTGCCGATCCGCTCGCCATAGCGCCGGATGGCGTCGAGGAAATCAGCCCGGGGAAAGACGATGACGCGACGTTCGAGAATCATCTTGGGCAATACACCTGCGTTGGCCGCGTCCCCACCCGGCCGCGCGCCCCAGCAGTAATACAGGCGGGAGCATGGCGGGTCCAGCGGTGCATCTATTTCGCCGCTTCGCCCGTTGGCTTTTCCAGGTCGATCTCGCTCTTCACCCGGTTGCGGCCGTCGCGCTTGGCGAGATACATGGCCTCGTCGGCGCGGTGGACCAGGGAATCGGGGGCCTCGGCCTCCCGAAGCAGGGCGGCGCCGATGGACAGGGTCACCTGGCCCAGGACCTGACCAGTGCGACGGTTGGTCAGCCGCTTGGTGGAGACCTGATTGCGGATGGTTTCCGCCACCTCCATGGACTTCTCCAGGGGCGTGGCGGGCAGGATCACCGCGAATTCCTCGCCACCATAGCGGGCGGCGGTATCCTTGGCCTGGGCCACCTCGGAGAGCGAGCGCGCCACCAGCTTCAGCACCTGATCGCCCAGCTGGTGGCCGTAGGTGTCGTTGAACTGCTTGAAGTGATCGATGTCGATCATCAGCAGCGACAGCGGCGCATCCGCCGCCCTGGCGTCGAGCACCGCCAGATTGAGCGAGTGATCGAACAGCTTGCGGTTGGCCAACTGGGTCAGGGCGTCGGTGGAGGCCTCGCGCTTCAGGTCGTCCAGGTGGTTGCGCAGCCGCGCCACCTCGTTGGACGAGTTTTCCAGGCGCTGTTCCAGTTGCCGGTTCAGATCGGCCATCACCTTGGTCTCGGCCAGGATGCCCGAGATCAGTTCGGACAACCCGGCGGCGGACGGCCCGTCGGCCAGCTTGCCGCTGAAATCCTCCAGGGCTGCGCCGTAATTGCTGGTGCCCTGGTTGGCGTTGCTCAGGTATTCCAGCACGCGCCCCACCGCCTCCTCGACCCGCTGGCCCACTTCGCGCAGTTCGGCAGTGTCCTGGGGGAAGACGGCAAAGCGCTCGTAGAGTTCGTCATTGACCTTGGCTGTGAACTTCTTGCCCGATTGCAAGATGGCGTCGATGGCGGCGGTCAGGTCCGGATTGCGCCCGGCCACATAGGCGTACCAGATGGCGTAATTCTCGGGATGGGGCGGCACCTTGTGCCGCTCCATCATGGCCAGCGCCGCCCGGGCGCAATGGGCGGCGACATCAAGGGTATCCGGACTCTTCATCGTTACCTGAACCTCAATTGCACTGGCCGAGGGAGCCCTCGGCGCAAATGGTCTTGCCGTCCGTCCACCGGGCGCCGGACAAATCGGCGTTCAGCAATTCCGCCCCCAGGGTCCTGGCCCCCGTCAGATCGGCCCCGCGCAGCGAGGCGTGATAGAACCGCGCCCGGCGGAGATCGGCCCGCGCCAGCGAAGCGCCCCCCAGGTCGGCCTTGGTGAAATCGGCCTCGCTGAAGACCCCGTCGTCGAGGCGGGCGCCGACCAGAGCGGCGCTGATAAACCGCACCCGATAACCGTCCACCTTGGCCAGAACCGTCCCGTCCAGCCTGGCGCGCTGAAAACTGGTCTCGCGCAGCCGCGCCCCGCTCAGGTCGTGCCGGGAAAAGTCCCGGCCATCCATGTAGCAGCGCTGCCAATCCACCCCCGGGGCCGCCGGCTGGGTGCAGTCGGCGGCAAGCGCCTCCACAGGGCGGATCAGGGCGAACACGGCAAGGATCAGAACCAACCTCATAGACGATTTTTATTCCCCCTGATGCCCACATAAAAGGAATATTTGGTAGCGCTCGGATAGAAGTTTACGCTGAACGCGTCACAATTCGGAAAAAGGGGGGGGCCGCCATGACCCGGAGCGAAGCCGACCATGTTCTCGATGAAGCGGAGACGCTGTGGCTTTCCGGCGAGAAGCAGCGGGCCCGCGAGTGCTGCCTGCGGGCCCGCCTGCTCTATCACGAGACCGGCGACGTGCGCGGCGAGGCCGATGCCCTGACCCGCATGGGCGACATCGAGGCCGAGACCGGCCACGGCAACGGCGCCCGCCAGGCCTATGTGGAGGCCCGCCAGCTCTATGCCCGCGGCGGCGACCAGCGCGAGCAGGGCGCCGTCCTGGTGCGCCTCGCCCATCTGGCCCAGCGCGAGGGCGACGAGACCCAGGCTCGCGCCCTCTATCAGTCGGCGCTGGAGGTCTATGACTCGGCCGGCGAGTCCTCGGGCCTGGGCCATGTCCACCGCGCCTTGGGCCACCTGGACCGCGACGGCGGCGCCCAGGACAAGGCGCTGGACCGTTACCGCGAGGCCCTGGCCTGCTATCGCCGCTCGTCGGACACCCTGGGCGAGGCGGGAACCCTCAAGGCCATGGCGGCGATTCAGCTGGCGCTGGGCCATCCCGACCAGGCCCGGCCCCAGTGCGAGGAGGCCCTGGGCCTGATGCGCGAGGCCGGCAATCTGCTGGGCGAGGCCAAGGCGTCGCGCCTGATGGCCCGCATCCTGGCCGCCGAGGGGCGGCGGGACGAAGCCCGCAAGGCCATGCACGCCGCGGCGAAGATGTTCGCCCGGGCGGGCGACGTGGCTAGCCATGACGAGGCGGAGCAGGAGTCGAAGACCCTATAAGCCGATGGGGGGAAAGGCGCTCTGGCCCTTGACCCGGCGCTCGTAGTCCAGCGCCATGCGGACATTGGGATAGGCCAGATGATCCCAGGGGATATCGTCCCAGGTGAACAGCCCCGCCTCCAGGCTTTCCGGCCCGGCGGCGAAATCCGGGCTGGTCATGCGGGCGCGGTAGATCATGTGGACCTGACTGATCTGGGGGAAGGAGAATACCGCCAGCAGGCCGTCCACCTCGGCCACGGCGCGGGCTTCCTCCCACACTTCGCGCAGGGCGCCCTGATCGGTGGTCTCGCCCAGCTCCATATAGCCGATGGGCATGGTCCAGGTGCCCTGGCGCGGCTCGATGGCGCGCTTGACCATCAGGTAGCGATCCCCCCAGGTACAGACGGCGCCGACGATGATCTTGGGGTTTTCGTAATGGACGAAGCCGCAATCGCCGCAGACCAGCCGCTCGCGGTCATCCCCTTCGGGAATGGTGCGCAGAACGGGGCCGGAAGGCTTCATCAGGCCAGGATGTCGAGATAAGTGCCCCGCGGCGCACTGCGGTCCAGGCTGTCCACCGAGGTGCTGGGCGACAGCATGCGCCGGCCGCGCGGGCCGTTGGGCGTGGCGCCCTGGATGGCGGTCACCGCCTCGCCGCCGCCGGCCCCGACCGAGGCGCGCTGGTCGCGGCCGAACGCGTCGCGGATCCCGGAGACCGCGTTGTTCAATGCCGACGAGCCGAAGCCGCGAGTGGACTCAACCATGGTTTCAACAATTCCACGCAGACCAGATCGGGCATCCTAGCACTTCGCGGCGCCCAGGAAAAGACGGTGAAGACCCGAGACTCTTGCCCCCCGGCGGGTATTGTGGCTGAATGCAACCATGGCTACTACATACGCCCCCGTTGCCAATCCCCTTGCCGCCAGACCGTCCGATCTGGCGACGCATTTCATGGAATGCGGGGCGCTCAACACCAATCTCAGCCTGGCGCCGGGCGAGCGGCTGGTCATCACCGACGATCTGCTGAACGGCACCGTGGGCGATGTGGCGGCCCTGTCCATGGCCGCCATCGTGGCCCGCGATTCCCAGGTGGCGCTGGCCGCCATGCTGCCGCTGTCGGTGGCCGCCTCCAAGGTCTCGGCCCGCCATCGGCCCAAATACGAGCAGCTGTTTCAGCTGATCGAGGAGACCGCCTTCGATTCCGGGGTGCGCGGCTCGGCCGAGGCCATGATCACCGCCGGCTTCCGCGAGGCCCGCATCCGCGAGCTGGCCGCCGAACTGGGCGGCAATGTGGGACCGGCGCGCACCCGCTACCGCGCCTTTCTCGACGTGATCAAGCTGCTGATCGACAAGAAGATCTCCGAGCCGTCCTTCCTGGACGAGTTCCTGGACTTTACCCGCAGCGTGGCGGGCAAGCTGGATTTCGGCATCTACGCCCTGTGCGTCGACCGGCTGTTCACCAGCCCCAACATCCCGCTGATGGTCAAGGTCTCGCTGGTGCGCGAGGTGATGAAGTATCCGCCGCTGGTGCGCAAGGAATTGCTGACCAACCTGCTGTCCTCCAACGCCGCCCCCCTGGAGCTGGTCCAGTTCGCCCAGGGCGAGCTGTCGTGCGGCATGACCCGGGACCAGATCACCGAGATCGTCCTGTTCACCACCTTGAAGCGGGCCTGGGCCGCCCAGAAAAGCGTCCCCCGCCGCGCCACCGCCTGATATTTCCATGCCCTTTCCCGTCATCCTGAGCAACGCGAAGGATCTCCGCCCGAAGATACGGTGCCGGTTGGGACACGCCGTTCCAGACGGAGATCCCTCCTCCCGTTGGTCGTCGGGATGACAGACACTTCTGCAACCCGCCATTCCGGGAAAATCTCATGAAAGCCGTCGTCTGCCCCGCTTTCGGCCAGGATCTGGTCGTCACCGACTTTCCCGCCCCCGCCATGATCCCGGGCGGCGTGCGCATCGCCGTGCATGCGGCCGGCGTCAACTTCGCCGACTCGCTGATCACCGGCGGCAAGTACCAGGAAAAGATGGAGCCGCCCTTCGTGCCGGGCATGGAACTGGCCGGCGTGGTCACCGAGGTGGCCGACGGCGTCACCACGGCCAAGCCCGGCGACCGGGTGATGGCCACAGTGACCGGCGGCGCCTTCGCCGAGGAAGCGGTGTGCGATCAGACCGACGTCTATGTGCTGCCCGACGGCCTCGATTTCGTCACCGCCGCCGGTTTTCCCGTGGCCTACGGCACCTCGCATCTGGGCCTCAAGGGCAAGGCGGGGCTTAAATCCGGCGAGACCCTGGTGGTGCACGGCGCGGCCGGGGGCGTCGGCCTGACCGCCGTCGAGGTGGGCCGGGCGCTGGGCGCCACCGTCATCGGCACCGCCGGTGGGCCGGACAAGGTCAAGGTGGCGCTGGAGCACGGCGCCCATTTCGGCATCGACTACAAGGCCGAGGATATCCGCGAGCGGGTCAAGGCCCTGACCGACGGCCGGGGCGCCGACGTGGTCTACGATCCGGTGGGCGGACAGGTGTTCGACGCGTCCTTGCGCTCCATCGCCGCCGACGGCCGCATTCTGATCATCGGCTTTGCCGGCGGCACGGTGCAGCAGATCCCCGCCAACATCCTGCTGGTCAAGAACGTCACGGTGATCGGCTATTACTGGGGCGCCTACCGCAAGATTGCGCCGCAAATGGTCCGCGATTCCCTGGGCGAATGCCTGGACTGGTGGGCGGCGGGCAAGCTGTCGCCCCATGTCTCCAAGGTCATGGACCTGTCCCAGGCGGTAGAGGCCATCGGATTGCTGAAGGGCCGCGCCGCCACGGGGAAAATCGTCCTCATTTGTCGATGAGGACGAAACAATCTGTTACCCGATGCGTAATTTACGCGAGGGGGTATATTAGATAGCCTGACTGCAAGTTCTCTTTCCCCAAAGCCCTTCGGAGACCTCGCCATGAAGTTCAAGCTTCTGATCACCGCCGCCGCCCTCGTCGCCCTGGCGGGCACCGCCACCGCCCAGGTCAAGCCCGAGGACGCCATCAAGTGGCGCCAGTCCGGCTATGCTTTCATGGCCTGGAACATGACCCGCATCAAGATGAACGTCGAAGGCGCCGCCTATAACAAGGACGAGGTCATCAAGGCCGCCAACGCCATCCAGGCCGTCGCCAATTCGGGCATGGGCGCCCTTTACCTGCCGGGCACCGATACCGGCACCGGCTGGGAGAAGACCCGCGTCAAGCCCGAGCTCTGGACCAACAAGGAGACCCTGGGCAAGGTGGCCACCGCCTTCGGCAAGGAAGCCAACGAGATGGCCAAGGTCGCCGCCGCCGGCGATGCCGCCGCCACCAAGGAGCAGTTCGGCAAGCTGGCCGCCACCTGCAAGGGCTGCCACGACGAATTCAAGATCAAGCAGTAGGCTGGGTCTGGTCCCAACACAGGCGCCTTCGGGCGCCTGTTCCGCTTCCGCCGCCCGAGGCACGCCATGAGCCAGCAGAAATTCCGCCTGTGGGACCTGCCCACCCGCCTGTTCCACTGGTCCCTGGTGCTGGCCGTCGCCGCCGCCTCGGTCAGCGGCCAGTTGGGCGGCGGCCTGATGGCCTGGCACGGCCGTATCGGCCTGACCATCATCGGCCTGCTGGTGTTCCGCCTGGCCTGGGGTCTGGTCGGATCGACCTATGCCCGCTTTGCCCAGTTCGTCCCCACGCCGGGGGCCGTCCGGGCCTATCTGCGCGGCGAGTGGCATGGCGAAGGCCACAACCCGCTGGGCGCCCTGGCGGTGTTCGGATTGCTGGGCATCCTGTCGCTGCAGGCCGCCACCGGGCTGTTCGCCAATGACGACATCGCCTTTCGCGGCCCGCTCTACGATCTGGCCGGCAAGTCCCTGAGCAACGGCCTCACCGCCGTGCATCATCTGGCGTCCAAGCTCATCTACCTGCTGGTGGCCGTGCATGTGGGGGCCATGGTTTTCTATGCCCTGGTGCGCAAGCAGAACCTGATCGGCCCCATGCTGACCGGACGGAAGGACGGGCCGGGCCGGTCGGCCAGCGGCGGCGGCGTTGCGGCCCTGGCCGTGGCCCTGGTCCTGGCCGCCCTGGCGGTCTTCGGCGCCGGCGGCGGATGGATGCCGCCGCCTCCCCCGCCGCCCCCCGCCGCGGCGACGCCCGATTTCTGAGCCCGGGACGGCATTGGCGGGCTGGTGGAAAAAGCCCCGCTTCGCGGCAGGGCTACCGCCCAGACCCGTTCGGAGGCACAGCCTCCGAACCGCCAGTTTTTCTTTATTTCAATGGATTAAAAAGCTGAAGGGTCCGGGAAGCCGTGCTTCCCGGTTGGGAGATCGGGGGCAAAAGCCCCCGAAGTGGAGTTTTTCCCCAGCCCGTTAGATTTCCTAACTCCCCGCCTGAGCAAATCTCGTTTGCGCCGCCCGACCGACACGCCGTAGTGTCGGAACATCGCCACCGATCAAAGGTTGAACGGATCATGTCGCGTCCCGCCTGGCTGTCGCCCGCCATCGTGCTCGTCTTCATCGGTGGTGCGATGATGATGAGCGTCTCCATGGGCGCCCGGCAGGCCCAGGGACTGCTGATCGGGCCGCTGTCGCTGGAACGCCAGTGGCCGCTGGCCACCTTTTCCCTGGCGGTGGCCATCCACAACCTGATGTGGGGCTTCTTCCAGCCGTTCACCGGCGCCGCCGCCGACCGTTATGGCGCGGCCAAGGTCGCCGCCTTCGGGGCGCTGACCTTCGGACTGGGCATGATGATGGTCGGAGCGGGCGGGGTTGCGCTGACCACGATCGGCCTGGGGGTGGTGTCCGGCTTCGGCCTGGCCGCCACCAGCTTTGCCGTGGTCCTCGGCCCCGTGGGCCGGGCGGTGAGCCCCGAGCACCGTAGTTCCGCCATGGGCATGGGCTCGGCCCTGGGGTCGCTGGGCATGATGGCCATGATCCCCCTGGCCCAGTGGCTGATCGGAGCCTTCGGCCCCACCCAGGCCGTGTGGATTCTGTCGGCCTTTTCCCTGGCCTCCATTCCCCTGGCCCTGGTCCTGGCCAAGGGGGAGAAGGCGTCGCGGCCCGCAGCCTCGACCCTGGCGCACCAAAGCATCGGCCAGGCCCTGCGCGAGGCCTGGGGCCATCCCGGCTACCGCCTGCTGGCCGCCGGGTTCTTCGTCTGCGGCTTCCAGGTCACCTTCATCGGCGTGCATTTGCCCGGCTACCTGGCCCTGTGCGGCATGAGCAAGGGGGCCGGCGCCACGGCCCTGCTGGTCATCGGTGGCTTCAACGTGATCGGAACCTGGCTGATGGGCCAGCTGTCCCAGAAGTACCGGCCCAAATACGTGCTGTCGGCCATCTATCTGGGCCGCGCCGTGGTCACCTTCGCCTTCGTCATGGGACCCAAGAACGAGTGGACCCTGCTGGCCTTCGCCGCCAGCATCGGCCTGTTGTGGCTGTCCACCGTGCCGCCCACCTCGACTTTGATCGCCAGCGTGTTCGGCCCCAGGTACCTGGGCATGCTGTTCGGGCTGGTGTTCTTCACCCACCAGCTGGGCAGCTTCCTGGGCTCGTGGCTGGGCGGCCTGATCTACGACGCCACCTTGTCCTACGACGTCATGTGGGCCGGCACCGCCGTTCTGGGCCTCTTCGCCGCCCTGGTGCACCTGCCCATCCGCGACCAGACCCTGGCACGCGCGGCGGCCTGACAAGCGCTCGGAATTCGGGCTATTCCCCGCCGCGCAGCTGGGTGACGAAATCGGGCAGGCCCACCTGACGCTCGCGCTTCAGGCGCTCGGCGGCCAGGATGGCCTGGACGGCGGCGATGGACTTGTCGAGATCGATATTGACCACGATGTAGTCGTATTCCGGCCAGTGGCTCATCTCGTCGCCGGCCTTGGCCATGCGCTTTCTCACCACCTCGTCGGAATCCTGGGCGCGGCCCCTGAGGCGGCGCTCCAGTTCCTCCACCGAGGGCGGCAGCACGAAGACCGAGACCAGATCGGCCCGGGCGTTCTGGGCCATCTGCTGGGTGCCCTGCCAGTCGATGTCGAACAGCACGTCACGGCCCGAGCGCAGGATCTCGTCCACCGGTCCGCGCGGCGTGCCGTAGAAATTGTCGAAGACCCGGGCGTGTTCCAGGAACTCGCGCTTTTCCACCATCTCGTGGAACTTCTCCACCGTGACGAAGTGGTAGTCCTTGCCGTCCACCTCGCCGGGGCGCGGCGCCCGGGTGGTGGCCGACACCGACATGCCGATGGCGGGATCGCGTTCCAGCAGGGCGCGGGAGATGGTGGTCTTGCCGGCGCCCGACGGCGACGACATCACCAGCATGAGGCCACGGCGGCTGACGGTGGGAAGGGTATCGGTCATGGTTCCTACTCGATGTTCTGGACCTGCTCTTTGAACTGGTCGATGACGGCCTTGAGGTCGAGCCCGACGCGGGTCAGTTCCACGTCCGACGATTTGGAGCACAGGGTATTGGCCTCGCGGTTGAACTCCTGGGCCAGGAAGTCCAGCTTGCGCCCGACGGCGCCGCCCTGGGCCAGCAGGTCGCGGGCGGCGGCCACATGGGCGGCCAGACGGTCCAGTTCCTCGCGCACATCGGCCTTGACGGCGATCAGCGCCACTTCCTGAGCGATGCGATCCTCGGCCAGGGTGGGCGCCGCCTCCAGCACCAGGGCCACCTGGGCGCGAAGACGCTCGCGCACCGCCTCGGGGCGCAGCACGGCGCAATTGCCCGCCCGGGCCGACAGGGTGGCGATCTCGTCCAGTTGCGCAGCCAGCACGGCGGCGATGCGGGCGCCTTCCACCCGGCGCATGGCGGCCAACTGGTCAAGCATGGCCTCCAGCGAGGCTTTCATGGCCTCGTCGCGGGCGGCCCGCAGGGAATCGGCATCGCCGACCTCGGCCTCGGTCACCGGCTCCAGCACGCCCTTGATGGCCAGCAGGCCGTCCATGCGGGCGGGCTGGACCGAGCCGGCGCGGGACTGCCACTGGTCGCAGATGGCGACGAGCTGGCTCAGCAGCGCCTCGTTGACGCGAATCTGGGATTGCTCGGTCTCGGTCCGCACGGTGAGCGACAATTGAACGTTGCCGCGCTTCAGGCGCCTGGCCGCCGCCTCGCGGGCCACCACCTCCAGCCCGTCATAGCCCGGCGCCGATTTGCACCGCAATTCCAGGCCCCGGCCGTTGACGCTTTTGCCCTCCCACACCCAGGAGCCCTGGGAATCGCGGCCCTCGGCGCGGGCGTAGCCGGTCATGCTGGCGACGGTCAAGGCGGGAACCTCCTGCAAAATGTCCGGAGGGTTTTATAGCCTTGCCGGGCCTGGGCAACAACCGTGCTTTCCCTCCGACCCGAGGCGGGACTATCCTTGGAGAGTCATGAAGGAAAGACGACGGCCCGAACGCGGCCGCCCCAACGTCATCGAGATCGTGGTGCGCGTGCCGGCCGACAAGGCCGACGCGGTCAAGGCCTATGCCGGACGCATCTCGCGCCGCCGCAGCCCCGCCCTGCGCGAGGAGGTGATCGGCCGCCTGCAGTCGCGCGCCGACATCATGGAACGCTTCGGGGTGAAGAACCTGTACCTGTTCGGCTCGGTGGTGCGGGAAGAGGCCAAGCCCACCAGCGACATCGACCTGATGGTCGAGTTCTTTCCCGGCAAGCCCGGCGGCCTGTTCGCCTATGTGGAGCTGAAGCACGCCCTGGAAGGGCTTCTCGGCCGCCCGGTGGACCTCATCACCTCGGGCAACATCAAGCCGCGCCTGAAAAAGCGCATCCTGGAAGAATGCCTGCTGGTTTACGGAGAGGGAGACGGGAGACGGTGACCTTCAAGGATTGGCGGGTCCGCATCGAGGACATGATCGAGGCCATCGAGCGCATCCGGCGCTATACCGAGGGCATGGACGACCGCCGTTTCGTCGCCGACGACCGCACGGTGGACGCCGTGGTCCGCAATCTGGAAATCATCGGTGAGGCCGCCAAGCGCGTGCCCTTCAACGTGCTGGAACGCCATCCCGACATCCCGTGGAGCCGCATGTCCGAGATGCGCAACATTCTGGTGCACGAATACCATTCCGTCGACCCCTCCATCATCTTCGACACCGCCCGCCACGACCTGCCGCCCCTGCTGGGGCCGCTGCGCGCCCTGCTCAACGAGCGGAACGGCAATGGCAACGGGAACGGCAACGGCGGATGACAAAGCCGTTCAGCTCCGTCCTGATCACCGGCGCCTCGTCGGGCCTGGGAGCCGGGCTGGCGCGGATCTGCGCGGCGCCCGGCGTCACCTTGCACCTGTCGGGCCGCGACCGGAACCGCCTCGACGCGGCGGCGAAGCAGTGCGAAGCGCTGGGAGCGGCTGTCCACGCCACCCCGTTGGACGTCACCGATTCAGCCGCCACGGCGCGCTGGGTCACGGATTCCGACGCCATCCGGCCGCTGGATCTGGTCATCGCCAATGCCGGCATCTCGGCGGGCACCGGCGGCGGCGGCGAGACGGAGGCCCAGACCCGGGCCATCTTCGCCGTCAATGTGAACGGCGTGTTCAACACGGTGATGCCCGCCATTCCCCTGCTGCGGCAACGCCGCCGGGGGCAGGTCGGCATCATGAGTTCCCTGGCGGGCTTTCGCGGCTTTGCCGGAGCGCCCGCCTATTGCGCCTCCAAGGCCGCAATCAGGGTCTGGGGCGAATCCCTGCGCGCCGAGCTGGCCCCCGCCGGCATCGGCGTCTCGGTGATCTGCCCCGGCTTCGTGGAGACGCCCATGACGGCGGTGAACCGGTTCCGCATGCCGTTCCTGATGGACGTGGAGCGGGCCAGCCGCATCATGGTTCGCGGACTGGCCCGCAACCGGGGCCGCATCGCCTTTCCCTGGCCCATGCACCTGATGGCCCGCCTGGCGGGGTGCCTGCCCAGCGCGCTGATGGACCGCATCGCGGCGGGATTGCCGAGGAAGTAGGGGGCCCCTACTTCACCGCCTCCATGCTGAATTCCTTGAATACCAGGGCCTCCACATAGACCCGGTCGGACGGCACCGCCACGCCGGCCCGGCGGTCATAGGCCGCCAGCTCGTTGTTGGCGACCACCACCAGCTTGTCGGCCAGCGCCCGCTTCTGCTCCACGGAAAGCAGATCCTCCAGGTGATGCTTGCCCACCAGCCGGGCGAATTGCCGGCTCAGTTGGTCGGACATGGCCCGGATGGTGGACAGATCCTGAGGCGAGGCCACCCGCGCCTGCAGCCAATAGGTCACTGCCATGGGCTTGCCGCTGCGGGAATTGATGAGGACGGCGTCGGCCGGCTTGGGCTGGGGAAACTCGTAGATCCGGCCGTCGGACGGCGGCGGCGCCGTCTCCGCCATGACGACGCTCCCCAGGCCGAAGACCAGCACCAAGACCATGGCCGCCATGCGGCTCAAGCGCACCCAACCGAATCCAACCATCACATGCCCCCCAATGTTGCGACATTGATAGATACACCGGCGCCGCACCAATAGCGAAGACAACACGGCGGGACTTGCCGAGGCTCCGCCGAAAGGCCATAAGGGAAGGCATGGATAGTTTCGTCATCGCCGTCTTCTTCCTCACCTATCTCGGCATGGCCTTCGGCTCGGTGCCAGGCCTGCGGCTCGACCGTACCGGCATCGCCCTGCTGGCCGTGGTGGTCCTGCTGGTGTCGGGCAAGGTGGGCGTCAAGGCCATGGGCACCTCCATCGACGTGCCCACCCTGCTGCTGCTGTTCGCCCTGATGATCGTCTCGGCCCAGTTCCAGCTGGCCGGGGTCTATGGCGCCGTGGCGCAGAAGGTGGCAGAATCGCCCGGTTCGGCCCGGCGCCTGTTGGCCCTGGTGGTGGCGGTGTCGGGCGGATTGTCGGCGGTGCTGGCCAATGACGTGGTCTGCTTCGCCATGACCCCGATCATCGCCGAGGGCATCCGTCGGCGCGGCCTCGATCCGCGTCCCTATCTGCTGGGGCTGGTGGGCGCCGCCAATGCCGGCAGCGCCGCCACCCTGATCGGCAATCCCCAGAACATTCTGATCGGACAGGTGGGCGGGCTGGATTTCTGGAGCTTCCTGGCCGCCTGCGCCGTCCCCGCCGCCCTGTCCCTGGTGGTGGTGTATTACTGCATCGCCTGGATCTGGCGGCGCGAGCTGGACGCCACTCCCGGACCGGTGGAGGCCCATCCGCCGGCCGAGGGCCATCGCTGGCAGGCGGTCAAGGGCGGAATCGCCCTGGCTATCCTGGCCCTGCTGTTCGCCGCCCCCCTGCCACGCGAAGTGGGCGCCATGGCCATCGCCGCCCTGCTGCTTGCCAGCCGCCGCATGTGCTCACGCGAGATGATCGGCCTGGTGGACTGGCACCTGCTGCTGCTGTTCGCCTGCCTGTTCGTGGTCACCGGCGCCTTCGCCGATACCGACATGGCGCGTCACTGGGTCAACTGGCTGGCCGAGCACGGATTCTTCCCCGACTCGCTGAAGGCCATGCTGCCGGTGGCGCTGGTCGCGTCGAACTCCATCGGCAACGTGCCGGCGGTGATGCTGATCCTGGCGGTGTGGCCCACCCCCGATCCCGGGGCGCTGACCGGTCTGGCCCTGCTGTCGACCCTGGCGGGGAATTTCCTGCTGGTGGGCAGCATGGCCAATATCATCGTGGCCGAACGCGCCGCCGGAGCCGGGTGCCGACTGTCCTTCGGTGACTTCGCCCGGGCCGGCATTCCCGTGACCCTGCTGACCATGGCCATCGCCGTAATCTGGCTGCGGCTGGGCGGCTGGATGACGTGGTGAGGACGACATGACCGCCGCCGGAACCCTGCCCCATATCACCGCCTTTCTCAACGCGGTCTCGCTGGCCTTCCTGATAACGGGCTTCGTTCATATCCGGGCGGGCCGCAAGGACAGCCACCGCAAGGCCATGCTGGGCGCGGTGGGGGCATCAGCCCTGTTCCTGGCCTTCTACGTGGTCTACCACTTCGCCGCCCCCATCTTCGTGTTCCGGGGAACGGGCGTGGTGCGCCCCATCTATTACGCCCTACTGATCAGCCATGTGCTGCTGGCGGCGGTGGTGGCGCCCATGGTCGCCCTGACCCTGGTCCGCGCCCTCAAGGGGCAGTTCGACCTGCACCCGAAAATCGCCCGCTGGACCTTGCCGCTGTGGCTTTACGTATCCATTACCGGCATCGTCGTGTATCTTATGCTGTATCACATATACATTTGACCTGCGGAGCAACCGCGGGCGCGGAGGCGGGTTTGACGTTCAGGCAATACATCGAGCTCTTGAAGCCGCGCATCGCCCTGATGATCGCGCTGACGGCCATCACCGGCTATGGCGCGGTGGCGACCAAGGTCGACCCGGTGGCCCTGCTGCTGCTGACCCTGGCCATGATACTCGGCTCGGCCGCCTCGGCGGTGTTCAACCATGTCTGGGACCGCGACATCGACCGGCTGATGCGCCGCACCTCGCGCCGGCCCATGGCCACCGGCGCCGGCACCCCGGCCCTGGGCTTCGCCCTGGCGGTGGTGCTGATGGTGGCCGGCATGGCCCTGGCCAACGCCGCCTTCAATTGGGTGGTGGCGCTGCATCTGTTCCTGGGCGGCTTCGTCTATGTGGCCATCTACACCGTCTGGCTGAAGCGCCGCCATTGGACAAATATCATCATCGGCGGCGCGGCCGGCAGTTTCGCCGTCCTGGCCGGAGCGGCGGCGGTGGATCAGACCCAATGGCTGCTGCCCATGGTCCTGGCCCTGGTGCTGTTCCTGTGGACGCCCAGCCATTTCTGGTCGCTGGCCATCCTGCTTGCCGACGACTACCGCCAGGCGGGCGTGCCCATGCTGCCGGTGGTGGTGGGCGCCAAGCGTACCGCCTGGTGCATCCTGGCCAACACCGTGATCCTGGTGGGGGCCTCGCTGCTGCCCTGGGGGCTGGGCCTGCTGGGCAATGTCTACGGTTTCGTGGCCGCGGTTTCGGGCGCCGTGCTGCTGGGCTTCAACGTGGTACTGGTCAGGGACACCAGCCGCCGCTGGGCCGGGTGGAACTTCGCCGCCTCCATGCCCTATCTGCTGCTGCTGTTCATCGCCGTCTTCGCCGACAAGCACTGGTAGGGGGAGTCTTTCCGCCCCTCAGGCGCCGGGTGGGTTTCTTCGAAACCCTTGGGCCTGGCGGCATCGCCGATTACTGCGCCATTTCGGCCAGATTGACGAAGAGCGATCCGAACACCTTTTCCGGCTCGCTGCCCCACTTTTCCATGAAGGCCGCCTTGCGCTCGGGCGAGAAGGTGTCGGGCCGGCACGAGGCGAACAGGGCCTGGAACAGCCGCACCATGTGGGCCTCACTGAATTCGCGCAGCACCTTGTCCTCGGGGCGCTTGGGAATGAAGGCGTTGGACGCCGTCGACACCGACGACGGGCTGGAATTCATGATGATCAGGAACCAGTCCTTGCGCGGCTCGAAGCGGCGGAAGCTGCGCGCCATGGTGACCAGGACCTCCTCGAACACGGCGCGCACCTCGTCATCGGCATAGAACTCGGCCCAAGCGACCGTGCCGTCCTCGGTGCGGTGGCGTTCGGCCGCCTTGTTGGCGCGGGTGCGCAGCAGGTCGAAGGGCTCCTCGCCGATGATCATGCGCACCGCCGCGAAGAACTGCGGCAGATGCTTGCGCTCGATGCCGCTGTTCTTGTCGTCGAAGCAATCGGAGAACGGCCGGGCGATGATCCGGCCCATGAAATCGGTGCGCTGCTGCTCGATCCGGCGTAGGGAAAAGCTGGAATCACAGCCATCTTCCCACAGGGCGTAATGCTCGGACAGCGGCCCCCGGGCGGCCAGCACCGCCTTGGCCACGCGGCGGACGTCATCCATGGTTACCGAGCCGTCCACGGCGGCCTCGTCGAGGATATCGGTCAGAGCCATGATGGCGACCGCCGCGACGCTGCGGCACCGCTTGCCCCCCAGCTCCCTATGGGTCATGGCACCGCCCGACTGAAGGGACGGCCCCGCTTCCTGCGCTCCCATATCGGCTCACCTTGAGAGCTTGAACACAGCAAACACATGCTCAAATCTACTATAGAGAATAGTCACGTTTTCCATTTATTTAAAGAGCTCTGCGCCAGCCTCTAGCTTTGGTCTAGGGTCTTTGCCCGATTAAACTCCGTTGCTGCAACGCAACAATATAACTCAATGCATATTCAACAGCCGGACCTGACAGCACCCTAACCATTCCGCGCGCCCAAAGCCAATTCCCCCTACCTGCCCCCGGCCATTTGAACTAGATTCCCAGGATGAGCCCGCATCAGCCCGCCCCCTCCCCCACCGACCGCCTCGCCGACCTGCGTGCCGAACTGGCCCGCCTCAATCTGACGGGATTTGTCGTGCCTCGCGCCGACCAGCATCAGGGCGAGTACGTACCGCCGTCGGCCCAGCGCCTGGGCTGGCTGACCGGCTTCACCGGCTCGGCGGGATCGGCCGTGGTGCTGCGCGACAAGGCCGCCATCTTCGTGGATGGCCGCTATACGCTGCAGGTGCTGGCCGAGGTGAACACCCAGCTTTTCACGCCCCTGCATCTGGTCGAGCAGCCGCCGCATCGTTGGGCAGGCGAGGTGCTGTCCAAGGGCGACAGGCTGGGGTTCGACCCCTGGCTGCATACCCACGATCAAGTCCAGAGCCTGACCGCCGCCTGCGAGCGGGCCGGAGCCACCCTGGTTCCCTGCCCCGACAATCCCGTGGACGCGGTATGGGCCGGGCGGCCACCGGCCCCCGCCACCCCCATCTCCGCCCATCCCGAGCGCTTTGCCGGCCGGTCCGCCGCCGCCAAGCGTGGCGACATCGCCGCTGAACTGGCGCGGGAGCGCCTGGACGCCGCCGTGCTGAGCGCCCCGGAATCCCTGGCCTGGCTGTTGAATATCCGGGCCGACGACGTGGCCTATACGCCGCTGCCGCTGGGCTTTGCCGTCATTTACGCCGACGCCTCGGTGGATCTGTTCGTGCAGCCCGACCGCATCGACGACACTGTCACCGCCCCGTGGGGCGACGCCGTCCGCGTGGCCGAGCCGGCCGCGTTCGAGGCGACGCTGCGCCTGCTGGGACGCGGCGGAAAGCGCGTCAGGCTGGACTCGTCCTCCGCCCCCTTCCAGGTCTGGGAGACCCTGCGGGCCGCCGGCGCCCGGGTGGAGCCCGGTTCCGACCCTTGTGCCCTGCCCCGCGCCTGCAAGAACGCCGTCGAGATGGCGGGCACCCGGGCCGCCCATCTGCGCGACGGCGCCGCCATGGTCCGGTTCCTCGCCTGGCTGGACCGCACCACGCGAAGCGGAACGGTCAGCGAAATGGAGGCGGCCGACGCCCTGGAAGGCTTCCGCCGCACCGGCGAGCATTTCCGCGGCCTGTCCTTTCCCACCATTTCCGGGGCCGGCGCCAACGGCGCCATCGTCCACTACCATTCCACCGCCAAGACCAATCGTCCCCTGGCGGCCGGCGAGCTGTATCTGGTGGATTCCGGAGCCCAGTACCTGGACGGCACCACCGACATCACCCGCACCATCCTGGTGGGAGATGCCCCCCCGGACGAGGCGCGCCGGCGCTTCACCCTGGTGCTCAAGGGGCACATCGCCCTGGCGCGGGCGGTCTTTCCCATGGGCACCACCGGCAGCCAGCTGGATATCCTGGCCCGCCGTCCGCTATGGTCGGCCGGGCTGGATTACGACCACGGCACCGGCCACGGCGTCGGCAGCTTCCTGTCGGTGCACGAAGGGCCTCAGCGCATCTCCAAGGTGGGCAATTCCGTGGCTCTCAAGCCCGGAATGATCCTCTCCAACGAGCCCGGCTACTACAAGACCGGGGCCTACGGCATCCGCATCGAGAATCTGGTGATGGTGGAGCCCCGGCCCGCCCCGGCTGGCGCCGAGCGGGATCTTCTGGAATTCGAGACCCTGACCCTGGTCCCCATCGACCGGGCCCTGGTGGCGGAGGATCTGCTGGACCGGGACGAGCGGGACTGGCTGAACGCCTACCACGCCCGGGTCCGGGACGCGATCGTGCCGCAATTGACCGAGGCCGCCGAGCGGGACTGGCTGGAGCAGGCGACCGCGACGCTGTAGTTATTCCACCCAGCCGTGGTCAAGGGCGAAGCCCGAGGTGACGTAATCCATGGTCGCCCGGTGTTCCAGGAACCATTGCGGCAGTTCGACCGTAAAGTAATCGTCGCAGGGATCGCCGGCCTCGAGCGCGCGGATCACCTCTTCCAACTGGGCGACCACGCGGATGTGTTCGTCCCGGTGCGGATCAAGGGCGAAGAAGCCGGTCTTCACCATCATCTCCTCCTCGCGGGCGAAGTGCTCGACACAGTGATGGGCGAAGGCGCGGGCCAAGTCCAGACGCTCGGTCGGAGCGGCTGCCGCCAGGCGGTTGATCATCTCCACCGCCTCGCAATGATCGTGATCCACAAAGCCGACACCAAGCAGCAGGGGCTCGCCCCACCGGATGACCGCATGCCGAGGAATCATCGCAGAGCCTTCCCGAATTCGCCGAAACGGCGGCAATTTACGCCTTTGCCGCCCGGATTCAAGGAAAAGCCACACTCAAAATAAGGATATCCGCCCTGCGCCATCATCCGGCCAGCAATTGCGCCCGGTTGCGAAAGAACGAGCAGGCGAGGCAGGCATCGTCGCTGCGCAGCTTTTCCGAATGGCCGATGCGTACCACCCAACAGCCATCCTGATCCGAGCGGCTGAGGCCGTTGCCCAAGGATGCCCGACTGACCGATGCGACCGCTTCCGGACAGCCAGCACAGGGCAGCCCGGAGGCACAACACCCTGCGGCATCACTACGGCTGGACAACTCCTCTCCCGGCATGTCCACCTCCATGTGATAAGGGTATCTCAGGAATATCGGTGCCTAGCGAAAGGCCGTCACCGGCGACATCAGATGGCGCAGCCGATCCAGCAGACGCGAGCGGAGCGGAGCCCCCTCGTGCAGGTTGCCCGCGCACCGGGCGACTTCGCGGGCACAGGCGTCGTGATGGGAACAGGTGGCATCCTCGGGACAATGGGCTATATCGCCGAGGATGACCAACGCATCCACCCAAACACCACACTCGATGCAGTTGGAGGTCGCCGCAAACTTGCTTTGACAGGCCGTGGGCAGGTCACGATTCGTCATGCGGCGATGATAGGGGGGGCGAGAGCGATTCTCAACCACATCTTCCATGCGGGATTCACGGGGCGATCATGCGCCCTCCCGAACGCTAGGCGGACAGGGCCAGCACCCGGTCGCGCTCGGCGGCGGCGATGGCCGCCTCGGACAGCCGCGACGCCACGATCATGGCCATCCACGAGCAGCCCAGCCGGCGCGGGCACGACAGCAGCGCGTTGCACGCGCCGGCATTGCGCAATACGGACAGGGCATGCTCGGCCGACAGGGAATCCCCCGCCATGCTCATCAGCCTGTCAAAGGCGCAACGCCTGTTATCCTGGTACCCCATCGTCCAGATTCCCGTTCAACACCGGGATTATACTTATCCGAAATCGGAACTATGACAATCGGGTGGAGCCCCCAGTCATCGAACGATAATATTGACGAAAGATGATGTCGCTACGTTACATCGGCCGGTACGGACGCTCAGCGGCGACAGAGTCTCCGGACTTCTGGGGCGATCAGGCGGGCGAATTTCCGAGAGCCTTCCACCGAGAAATGCCCCTTGTCGACAAAGTCCGACGCCTCGAACGCCTCGGGCTCCAGGACCACGGATGCCGCCCCCAACCGCTCGGCTTCCAGCTTCATGATCAGATTGAGCCGCTGTTGCAGCGGCCAGACATCCTGGTCCCTCACCCGGGGAAGCCATTCCGGCCCCAAGCCTGCGTCATGACGGAACGGATTCAGCATCTGGCCGATAAAAACGCTTCGGACGCCGCGCGCCGCGTTCAGCGCGTGGATGGCCTGGATATTCTTTCGGAAGATGTCCTCCAGCCGGACGTCAGGACCATCGGCCGGCCCCAGGCGGTGATAATCCGGCGGATACGGGATGGTATCGAACGACGCGCTCAAGGCCGCCGACAGGACCCGATACAGCGGACTGGCACCGCCACCGCCGCGAATCTGGAGATTTCCCGGCTGGGACAGCAGATGGAAATCGGCATAGCCCGCATCCAGATCCGGGAGATGGGCATTTCGCAGATCGTTCCACCCCATGTAGTACAGCGAACAGACCGGCATGGTGCCCAACCGGTCGGCGTAGAACGCCGTCTGAACCACATGTTCCGCCGAGCTGTAGCCCGGCACGCCGAAATTGGCGACGACCCAGTCATCCCCCAATTCGCCCCCAAGCCGTTCCGGCCAGGTGGCCCCTTGCGGAACCGCCACATCATAGGTGGTCGAGCCGCCATAGGCATTCACCAGCCGCTGGCCCGCCCCCAGGGTGATCTCTCCCCCGCGCAAATTATGACGGTTGTGCCGGATGTCCACGCCACGGGTGGAGACGAAGCCCTCCTTGGGCACGGCCATCAGCAGCGGATGATACTTGAAGCGAGGGCCGTCCCCGAAGAACGCCTCCCTGTTCGGCAGAAGGGACGGAATCGGCAGGCCCATGGCATGGCCCACATGGGTCGCCAGGGCCAGCAGCAATTCCGTCATCGCCAGGGCCAGCAGGAGCCAAGAGGCCACCCGCCACCGCGCCGAAACCATGGACGCCAGGAGCAGCATGGCGACGTAATAGAGAAAAATCGCCCGATTCGCCGTCGGGCTCAGTCCGGCGCCGAAGGCCTGAAAGCCCCCCAGGACCAAAATGACCATTAGTCCCAGGCAGGCGATCAGGAACGGCATCGCCCTGGCAAAATCGTAAGGCGGCCTCAAGCCGAAACAGGCGCGCATTCGGTTCGCCCCCCGCCCAAGCATCAAACTCTCCCGCGCCCGGAGCGCTTCGGCGTTACGCCGAGACACTCCGGCCGGTAACCGTCACTCCCATTCAATCGTGCCCGGCGGCTTGCTGGTGATGTCGTAGGTCACCCGGTTGATGCCCTTGACCTCGTTGATGATGCGATTGGCCACCCGGCCGATGAAGGCCATGTCGAAGGGATAGAAATCGGCGGTCATGCCGTCGGTGCTGGTGACAGCGCGCAGCGCGCAGGCGTAGTCGTAGGAGCGCGAATCGCCCATCACGCCCACGGTGCGGACCGGCAGCAGCACGGCAAAGGCCTGCCAGATCTCGTCATAAAGGCCCGCCTTGCGGATCTCGTCGAGATAGATGGAATCGGCCTTCCTGAGGATGTCCAGGTTCTCGCGGGTCAGCGGCTGGCCGGGGATGCGGATGGCCAGGCCGGGGCCGGGGAAGGGATGGCGGCCGACCATGTCGGCCGGCAGGCCCAATTCGCGGCCAAGGGCGCGGACCTCGTCCTTGAACAGCTCGCGCAGCGGTTCCACCAGCTTCATGTTCATGCGCTCGGGCAGGCCGCCAACATTGTGGTGGCTCTTGATGGTTACCGACGGCCCGCCGGTGAAGCTGACGCTTTCGATCACGTCGGGATAGAGGGTGCCCTGGGCCAGGAAGTCGGCGCCGCCCACCGCCTTGGCCTCCTCCTCGAACACGTCGATGAAGGTGGCGCCGATGATTTTGCGCTTCTTCTCGGGATCGGTGAGACTGGCCAGCTTGTCGAGGAACAGGCCCGAGGCGTCCTTGTGCACCAGCTTGATGTTGAAGCGGTCGCGGAAGACACTGACCACCTGCTCGGACTCGCCGGCCCGCATGAAGCCAGTGTCGACGAACACGCAGGTCAGCTGATCGCCGATGGCTTCGTGCAGCAGGGCCGCCACCACCGAGGAATCCACGCCGCCCGACAGGCCGCAGATCACCCGGCCCGACCCCACCTGGGCGCGTACCTTGGCGATTTCCTGGGCGCGGAAGGCCTTCATGGTCCAGTCGCCGGCGCAGCCGACGATCTTGTGGACGAAATTGGACAGCAATTGCTTGCCGATGGGGGTGTGCACCACCTCGGGGTGGAACTGCACGCCGTAGAACCGCTTGTCCGCATTGGCAATGGCGGCGAAGGGCGCCCCTTCCGAGGTGGCGACCACCTTGAAGCCCGGGGGAATGGCGGTGACGCGATCGCCGTGGCTCATCCACACCTGGACCTCGTCACCCTTGGCGGCGATGCCGTCGAACAGGGCGCAGGGCTCGCCCGAGACCTGGAGCATGGCGCGGCCGAACTCGCGGTGGTCGCCCGGCTCGACCTTGCCGCCCAACTGCTCGCACATGGTCTGCTGGCCGTAGCAGATGCCGAGGATGGGCAGGCCCATCTCGAACAGGCCCTGGGGGGCGCGGGGGCTGCCGAAATCGGCCACCGAGGCCGGGCCGCCCGACAGGATCACGCCCTTGGGGCCGAACTCGCGGATGCTGTCGACGGAGACCCGGTTGAAGGGATGGATTTCGCAGTAGACACCGGCCTCGCGCACGCGGCGCGCGATCA
The DNA here is from genome assembly GCF_000009985.1 of Paramagnetospirillum magneticum AMB-1. Taxonomy (GTDB): domain Bacteria; phylum Pseudomonadota; class Alphaproteobacteria; order Rhodospirillales; family Magnetospirillaceae; genus Phaeospirillum; species Phaeospirillum magneticum. Next base: position 795,481 of record NC_007626.1, on the reverse strand, counting down.
ACTGGGTCACCTGCGAGCCGAAATCGACGATCAGGATGCGCTCGGACATGACTTCCTCCGGGGGGCGTTCAAGGCGCGGACTTTAGCGATTCGTCCTGGGCGGAACAAGTACTTGGCCGAGGTCAATTTCACCATGCCCCGAGGGGTGATAGGGTCCAGCCACAATTCCGCCGGAAGGATTCCCCATGCGCCGCCTCGCCGCCCTGCTGTTCGTACTGTTGCTGCCCGCCTGCTATCAGGTGGAGGGCGACACCGTCGCGCCCGCCGCCTCGGTCCGGGTGGATGGGGTCAAGGACGGCCGCTATCGCCGCCCCGACGGCGTCGAGGTGCGGGTCACCTGGAACGCGGCGGAGAAGCAATACGACGTGGCGACCCCGGACGGCCCCACCGGCAAGGCCCGCGCCGCCCGCCTGGCCCCCGGCCTGTTCCTGGTGCAATACGTGGATGCGGCGCGCCTGACCCTGATGGCGGCGCCCAAGGGCGACGACGTGGCGCTGTACTTCGCCGCCAAGGAGGCCGAGCCCCGGCTGCTCAAGGCCCATGGCCTGGGACTGAAGCCCGGCCCCATCAACGCGCTGACCGGCCAGGCCCGCGCGGTGGTCGACTTCTTCAAGGATCTTGCCGTGTCGGGCGAGTTCGTCGAGGGCGAGAAGCTGGTCTACCTGGGAGCCTGAGCCGTCATCACCCGGCCAGGGCGGCGTTTTCCTTTTCGTTGGACTCGATCTTGCGCTGCAGGGCCTCCATCAGGGGCTGGACCTTGCCGCCCGAGCTGCGCAGCACCGAGGCGAAATCGTCTTTCATGGCACGGATGAGACTGACCCCCTGGGCGGTGAGATCCATGATCACCGGATGGCCGTCGGGGGCATTGGCCACCTCCCACTCCACCGGAATGGGCTCGCCCGGCTGGGAGGGCAGCATGGCGACGGACTGCACCTTGACCCGCCCCCCCAGGTCGGTTCCCGAGGTCACCTTGAGGGTGGTGCCGGGCTCGGCACGACCCAGAATGCCCACATAGGACGTCACCAAGTAACGCACGAACAGTTCGGTGAAGGCCTTCTGCTCGTCCTCGCTGATCTTGCCCCAATAGCGCCCGAGAAGGCTGGCCGACAGCATGGACGGGTCCACATAGCGGCGCAGCAGGCCATCCAGGCGCGAAGCCCGCTCGGGCAGGGGGAGCTTCTTGCCGACAAAGGTGGCGATTCCCTCGTCCACCGCGCTTTGAACGGTCTTGCGCCCCATCTCCACATCGGCTGCGGCAGCGACACCTGTTCCCAGGAAAACACCGAGCACCAGGACGACGGCCACAGCGAGACACCGTACAAAGGTCATTACCATTTTCGAAAAGGCCCCATCGAACGTCCCAATCAGGCAGAGGAAATAGCGCAATTCAGGGAGAGGGGGCAATACCCTCGGCTATAGTTCGACGGTCAGGGGAGCGTGTCCCGTGTGTCCGAAAAAGCGAATCAGCTCGGCCGGGGTCACGGTGGTGGTCATATGATTGCGCAAAGGGTGATAGTTGATCAGGTCCTGGTCCATCATCCAGGAATCCAGCACCACGTTCACCCGATGATCCGTGTCGTTGATCACCGCGAAAGGGGTCACCGATCCGGGCTCGATGCCCAGGACTTCGGTCAGCAGCGGGGCCGAGCCGAAGGACAGCCGCGCCGAACCGATCCTGGCCGGCAGGGATTTGAGGTCGACGCGGCGCTCGGCCGGCGCCACTACCAGCCACAACTGCCCCTTGCCATCCTTGAGGAACAGGTTCTTGCAGTGAACCCCGGGGATGGCGCCCCACACCCGGTGCCCCTCCTCCACCGTGAAGGCCGGCTCGTGGTGATGGGTGACCGCCCGGATGTCCAGGCGGTCGAACAGGGCGAACAGGTCATCGGGCGTCGCGGCGGGCATCACAGCTTGTGAATGGGCTTGGGCACCGCGATATGGAAGCCCTGGCACAGGTTGATCCCCATCTTGCGCAGCAGCACCATGGTGTCCTCGTCCTCGACGAATTCGGCGATGGTGATCATGCCGAAGCGCCGGGCCATGGAATGGATGTGCTCGACCATGATGCGGTCGCGCTCGTCGGTGACCACGTGGCGGATGAAGCTGCCCTCGATCTTGACGTAATCGACGGTGATGTATTTGAGATAGAGGAAGGACGAGAAGCCCGAGCCGAAATCGTCCAGGGCGAAGCCCAGTCCGGTGCTGCGCAACTCGTTGATCATGGCGACGATGTCGCCGAAATGGGGCAGGGCCTCGCGCTCGGTGATTTCCAACACCACCCGCGACGGCGACACCCCGGCGGCGTGCAGCCGTTCGGGGATGGCCATCATGCGCTCGCGGTCGGTCAGGCTCTTGGCCGACAGGTTGACGAAGATCTTGGCATCGCCCAGCTTGCCCGCCGCCATGGCCTCCAGGGCGCCGTCGAACACGGCGGCGTCGATCTCGCCGGCCAGCCCCAGTTCCTCGGCGGATTCGATGAAATCGCCGGCACAGACCGCCTGATCGCCGTCCACCACCCGAGCCAGCACCTCGTAAGCGGCGACGGAGCCGTCCTCGGCGGCGACGATGGGCTGGAAGAACGGCACCAGCCGTCCCTCGGCCAAGGCGCTGCGCACCATTTCGCCCTGGCTGAAGATGGCCACGGTGGCGTCCTCGCCCTCGCCGATCACCGCCACCTGATTCTTGCCCGAGCGCTTGGCCTTGTAGATGGCCACGTCGGCGGCGATGGCCAGCTTCTGGGCGTCGTCGGCATTATCGGGATAGCCCACCAGGCCAATGGACGCGGTGATGCGCACGCCGCCCACCGGCAGCCCCAACTGGCAGTCGGCCACGGCCTGGCGCAGCTTCTCGGCGGCAGCGACGCCCTCCTCCATGGTGGTTTCCGGCAGCAGCACCGCGAACTCGTCGGCGCCGACCCGGGCCACCACATCGGTGCGCCGCACCTCGCGGTAGAGCACGCTGGCCAGTTCCTTCAACACCAGATCGCCGATGGGATGGCCGAAGGTGTCGTTGATGTTCTTGAAGTCGTCCAGGTCGATCTGGGCGACGCAGAAGGGATGGCCGTGCCGCTGGGCGCGGTCGATCTCGTGGTCGAGGAACTCGTCGAACTTGCGCCGGTTGTAGAGTCGGGTCAGCGGGTCGCGGATGGACAGGTCCTCCAGCCGGTGCTGGTATTCCTCCACCGTGCGCAGCAGCTTGTTGAAATAGTCGGACAGGTCGGCCACTTCGGCGATGATGCCCTTGGTCTCGACGCGGCGCGACAGGTCGGTGTGCAGGATGATCTCCTGCATCAGCGCCACCATGTTGGTGATGGGCCGCGCCACGAAGACCTTCAGCTTGAAGTACAGCGCCGCCGACAGCAGCAGCAGGATGGCGAAGAAATAGGCCAGCACCGTGTTCAACACGTAATCCAGCGATACCTTCAGCGCATGCACCGGATAGACGATGTCGATGACGCCGTTGATGTCGCCCACCTTGGCCGCGGTATGGCAGGCCAGGCACTCCTCCCTGACGATCAGGGGATAGAGGTAGCGGATGCCTGTGGGGCTGGGCAGCAGCGTCTCCTTGCCCGAGGCCAGCACCTCCTGCAGCAGCGGATCGTGACGGACGATGGCGACGTCGTTGGCGATCTCGCCGAACTGCTCGATCACCGGACGGCCGCGGATGACGTGGATGGACAGGTCGGGCAGCGCCACCTGCAGACGGGTGATCACCTCGCCGATCTCATCCTTGCTCCAGCCCTTGCGCATGGCGGCGTAAAGGGTCTCGAACACCAGGGTCGAGGTCTGGCGCGCCTCGTCGCGGGCGAGGTCGTTCACCGACTTCTCGCGCACATGGCCGGAGATGAGGACAACCACGCCAAGCGCCAGCACGGTCGCCGTCAGGGACAGCAGAAACACAACTCGGGTGATGCTGATCCTGGCCTTGAATTTCAAGTCGTCCATTTCCCCCCGGAACACGTCAAATCAGAGCCCTACTCCCCGCGCCCTTGATACTCATCAAGAGCGCTCCTGTCCAACTTTTCCACAGATTGCGACAAATTGTGCCCTAACGAGGTGAATGTTGACGAACCGTATAATCCATTTGGTCAGGCGGCATCGCGGATGGGATGGCGGCCGAGGATGAGACGCTGGAATTCCTCCTGCCAGCGGGTCTCCACGTCGGGGGTGAGCTCCAGATTGCCGTGCAGGCGGCCGTTCTCGCATTCCCGCCCGACCATGGACAGCGCCACCGAGCATCCCTCGATGCGCACCTTGACCCGCATGCCCTTGGCCACCGGGCAGACGTCGCCCTGGATGGTCAGGCCCCGTTCGGAAACCTCGTCGAACACCACCGGCACCTCGGCGCCGCCCATGTCCACCAGCCCCTTGACGCCAAGGGCGTAGCGCGGCGCGTTGCGGCGGTCCACTTCCTTGGTGGCGGTGCGCACCACCCTGACGATGACGCTCTTCAGGCTCTCGATGGAGCGGGCCACGTCCACGGAGATGTGGTTGACCCTGGCGGCCCGCTCGCCCGTGATGCCGGCCTCCTCCGACACCTCGGCGATGCGCTCGGCCACTTCGCGGGCGGCGGAGGTGGTCTGAGCGATGTTGCGGGCGATGTCCTGGGTGGCGGCGTCCTGCTGGCGGATGGCCCCGGCCACGCTGACCGAGACGCCCTCCACCTCCTTGATGGCGGCGGCGATCTCGGCGACCGAGGCGACGGCGTCGACGGTGCTGGCCTGGACCTCGCCGATCTGGGCCGAGATCTCCTCGGTGGCCTTGGCGGTCTGGTTGGCGAGGTTCTTGACCTCGTTGGCCACCACCGCAAAGCCTTTGCCCGCCTCGCCCGCCCGCGCTGCCTCGATGGTGGCGTTGAGCGCCAGCAGATTGGTCTGGCTGGCGATGTCCTGAATCAGGTTGGCCACCTCGCCGATGCGGTTCACGGCGGCCGACAGGCGGGTGATGGTTCCCTGGGCCTTTTCGGCGGAAGCGACGGCGCCGCCGGTGACCTGCCCGGCCAAGGCGATCTGCTGGCCGATCTCGCGGATGGAGGCCGACAGCTCCTCGGCGGCGGCGGAGACCGTCTGGGCGTTGGACAGGCCTGACTGGCGGCGGCGGCGACGCTTTGGCTGCTGCCGCCCACCGCGCCGGCGGAATTGGCCATCTGGCCGGCATTCTCGGCCATCAGCGCGGTCTGGGCCGCCACCTGCTCGACGGCGGCGCGGGTTTCCAGTTCCACGGTCTCGGCCATGGATTGCAGGGCGGAGACCCGCTCGGCGAAAGCCGCCTCGCGCTCCTTCTCCTGCGCCTGACGCATGGCCTCGGCCGCCCGCATGGCGTCGCGGAAGACCCGGACGGCACGGGCCATCTCGCCGATTTCGTCATGGGCCTCCACCGAGGGGATCTCCACCGCCAGATGGCCGCCGGCCAGTTCCCGCATGGTGGCGGTCATGTCGTTGATGGGCTGGGACACCCGCTTGAAGGCCGTCCAGGCCGCCCAGCCGATTCCGGCGGCCAGGCCCAGCACCGCCAGCCAGATCATGGCCTGCAGGCGGCTTTCGTAGAACTCGTCCAGCCCCTGGACCAGGTCGCTGACCTTGGCCGAGTTGGCGGCGGCCAGGGCCTCGATCTGCTTGTTCAGGGCCTGGCGGTTGGCGCGGTTGGCGTCGTTGTCGCCAAAGGTGCGGGCCTCGGCGGTACTGACCTCGCGCCCCAGGCGGACCAGCTCGGCGCGGAAGGCGGCGAACTGGGCGGCCTGCTCGACGGCGGGCTTGAAGGCGCCGCGTTCGGCTTCGGGAACCAGCGCGGTCCAGTCGGCCATCAGCCGGCTGATCTCGGCCACGTTCTTGAGAATGGCGGGAGCGTATTTCTCCGCCTCGCGGGCGTCGCGGCTCATGTAGACCCCGCGGGAATCCATCACCACCGCGTTGATCAGGCCGTTGACCTTCTCGCCGATCACCGCCCGCTGGGACGCGGATTGCATCTCCATCACGTGCTGGTGATAGGTGGCCATGGAACGGATGCCCACCAGGGCCATGGCGACGGCCGCCAGTCCGACCAGACCGACGGCGGCGAAAATCCTGAGCTTCAGCGACAAGTGCATGACTCACCCTCCCCAGGGTAATACTCACCCAGGGACAGATGATGTCCTGCCTTATGAAATCTCAGGTCATAGACACTATGTCTAACGGTCTAAGGTATTAACCCCACCCTATCGGCCGATGACCAAGGTCGCCCAACCGTCGATGACAATTCTGTTCTTCAACGTCAAACCCTGGCGTTCATGATTGGCCATGACCATGCGCTCCTGGCGCTCCAGCAGGCCCGACAGGATCGCCAGGCCGCCGGGGGCCAGGTGGGCGGCCAGATCGGGGGCGAAGCGGCACAGCGGCCGCGCCAGGATGTTGGAGAAGATCAGGTCATAGGGCTTGCCCCGCCCCACCACCGGATTGCGGTAGCCGTCGCTGACCACGGCGGTGACGAAGCGGCCGACGCCGTTATTGGCGGCATTGCCGGCCAGCACCTTGACCGCCGAGGGGTCGATGTCGGTGCACACCACCATGGTGGCCCAGCACTTGGCCGCCGCGATGCCGAGAATTCCCGAGCCCGAGCCCAGATCGAGCACCGCCCGGCGCCGCTGCTTCTTGGCCAGGGCATCCAGGGCCAGCAGGCACCCCCTTGTAGTGGCGTGCTCGCCCGAGCCGAAGGCGGTGCCGGCGTCGATCTCGATGCCGATGGAGCCCACCGGCGGCTTGCCCTCCCAGTGGGAGCCGTGGACGAAGAACCGCCCGGCGCTGATGGGCGGGAAGTCGCGCAGATTCTCCAGCACCCAATCCACGTTGGGCAGCATCTCGATCTCCAGCGGCGGCGCATCGATGCCGTTGGCGGCGGCCAATGCGGCCATGGCCGAAACGATGGCGGTGCGATCGGGCGGCGTGCGGGAAAAGCCTTCCAGGAACCAATCGCACTCGCCGTCGGAAATGCCCGAACGGTCCTCCATGAACATGGTCACCGCCTCGGCATGGCGCTCGAACACCTCCTCGAACACCGGAAGGGTCTCCATGGAGACGGTGAGGCGCAGGCGCCAGATGTCGGGGAAGACGGGGGGCATGGGCGTGTCTCTTTCCTGTGATCCTGTCATCCCGGGCGCGGGCGGGGGATGAGGGTTTCGTCCTTCGGCTACACCGCCGACACGAAACTGTCGAGCACCTTCTTGATGCCCGCCTTGTCGAAGGCGATTTCCAGCTTGTTGCCGTCCAGGGACAGCACGGTGCCGTTGCCGAACTTGTCGTGAAAGACGCGGGCGCCGGGCTTGAAGCCGCCGGCGCTTTCCCGCGGCTTGGCCTGCCCCCAGGAGGGAGCGGCGGCGGTCTCGCGGCGGGGCTGGCCAAAGCGGGCGCGGCTCCAGGCGGGGTCGTTCCAGGCGGCCTTGGATTCCGCCAGCCCGCCGCCATGCAGGCCGCGCTCGCCCGAGCGCTCCACATGGGACTCGGGCAGTTCCTCGACGAAGCGCGACGGAAGCTGCGACTTCCACTGGTTGTAGATGCGGCGGTTGGCGGCGAACGACACCAGCACCCGCTTGCGGGCGCGGGTCAGGCCCACATAGGCCAGGCGGCGCTCCTCCTCCAGCCCCTTGGTGCCGGATTCGGCCAGGGCACGGGAATGGGGGAACACCTCCTCTTCCCAGCCGGGCAGGAACACCGAGTCGAATTCCAGCCCCTTGGCGCCGTGCAGCGTCATGATCACCACGCTGTCCAGGTCGGCGCGGGAATCGTTCTCCATGACCAGGGCCACGTGTTCGAGGAAGCTGGCCAGGGAATCGTATTCCTCCAGCGCCGCCACCAGTTCCTTCAGGTTTTCCACCCGTCCCGGCGCGTCCGCCGATTTGTCGGCCTTCCACATGTCCACATAGCCGGACTCGTCCAGAATGGTGGCGGCCAGTTCGGGATGGGGCATGGACTCCAGCAAGGAGCGCCAGCGGTCCACATCCTCGATGAAGCGGGCCAGGGCCTGACGGGCCTTGGGCTTCAGCTCATCGGTGTCCACCAGCCGCCGCGCCGCTTCGAGCAGCGGCACCTGCTCGGCGCGGGCCACCATGTGAATGGTCTGCACCGCCGCCTCGCCCAGGCCGCGCTTGGGGGTATTGACCACCCGCTCGAAGGCCAGCCCGTCGGCGGCCGAGACCACCAGCCGCAGATAGGCCATGGCGTCACGGATCTCCAGCCGCTCGTAGAAGCGCGGGCCGCCGATGACGCGGTAGGGAATGCCGGTGGTGATCAGCCGTTCCTCGAACTCGCGGGTCTGGAAGCCGGCGCGCACCAGGATGGCCATGGAGGAGAGCTTCTCGCCCCGGCGCTGCAGGGTCTCGATCTCCTCGGCGACCATGCGGGCCTCGGCTTCGCCGTCCCACACCGCCTTGGTGCGGATCTTCTCGATGGCCTCGGGCTCGTGGATGATGCCGGGACGCAGCGTCTTGCCCAGCCGCCCCTCGTTGTTGGCGATCAGGGTCGACGCCGCCGCCAGGATATGGGGCGTCGAGCGGTAGTTGCTTTCCAGCCGCACCACCTTGGCCCCGGGGAAGTCCTTCTCGAAGCGCAGGATGTTGCCCACTTCGGCCCCGCGCCAGGAATAGATGGACTGGTCGTCGTCGCCGACGCAGCAGATGTTGCGGTGGGTCTGGGCCAGCAGCCGCAGCCACAGATACTGGGCGACGTTGGTGTCCTGGTACTCGTCCACCAGCAGATAGCGGAAGCGGCCCTGCCAGCGGGCCAGCGCCTCGGCGTCGCTCAGGAACACGGTCAGCACGTGCAGCAGCAGATCGCCGAAGTCACAGGCGTTGAGCGACCGGAGGCGGTCCTGATAGGCGCGGTACAGCGTCTTGGCCTGCCCCTCGGCGCCGCCGTCGGCCGCCGCCTTGTCGGGGGTGACGGCGCGGTCCTTCCAGCGCTGGATGGTGGCCATCAGCCCCTGGGGCGGTGTGCCCTTGGGGTCCACATGGGCCTCGGCCATCACCTGCTTCAGGACCCGCATCTGGTCGTCTGAATCCAGCACGGTGAAGTCGCCGCCCAGCCCCACCGCCTCGGCGTGCGAGCGCAGGATGCGCAGGCACAGCGAGTGGAAGGTGCCCAGCCAGATGCCATCGGACACCGGCCCGACCAGTTGCCCCACCCTCTCCTTCATCTCGCGCGCCGCGCGGTTGGTGAAGGTCACGGCAAGACACTGCCAGGGCTGGGCCAGGTTGGAGGCCAGGATATGGGCAAGGCGCGAGGTCAGCACCTTGGTCTTGCCCGTGCCGGCCCCCGACAGCACCAGCACCGGGCCGTCGGTGGTGGTCACCGCCTGGAACTGCTCGGGGTTGAGGCCTTGCAGCCAGGGGGCATCGGGCGGCACCGGCCGGGGGCCGGAAGCACGGGACGGGGGCGGAGAGGCGGGAGCCTCGTCATCAAGGGCGAAGGGGTCGGACATGGAGCGGATATTGGCGGAACCGGTCCCACCGTGCAACGGTGGAGCAACCTGCGCTGAATCTGACACAGATCGCTCCAGCGGCCATCGAGGCCGCGGCCAGGCGTGCCGTAGGCACGCGCTTAGGCAGAGGGGCGAACATGAATCCCAGTCCCAGCTATTCCTGCAATGCCGCTCTGTGAGGCGGTTCATTGAAGCGAAGCCCCGCGAGGCCCAGACTCCTTGACATAGGAGCGCGTTCCACCCGTAAGCAGGGAGGTCCGCCATGCGCAAACGCCTTCTCATCGCCGCCACCCTCGCCCTGACGGCCATTGCCCTTCCCGCCTGGGGCGGGGACTGGGCCTTCCCCGCCGCCGCCCAGCACGGCTGGTCGGCCAACACCACCGTTGCCCTGAAGATGGGCGCCATGGTTCCCGATTCCTCGGTCGGCAGCGGTCTGGCCGGCGGCTTCGAACTGGCCGTCGACGACCCGCTGTTCCAGCTGCCCTACGGCAAGATCCGCGACCAGTTCAGCTATAACCGCTTTGACCATGGCGGCCTCGAGCTTCAGACCCTGGAGTTCAACCCGCACTACATGATTCCCATCGTCGAGAATCTGTGGGTGGGCGGCGGACCGGGGGTGGGCTGGGTCTTCACCCATTCCGAGTCCGGCCCCAGCCCCGACATGGTCACCGTCCAACTGGGCGCCAGCGCCTATTACACCGCGGGCCAGCTGATGGTCGGCCTGGAAAGCCGCTATCAGTGGGCCGGCGATGAACGGGTGGGCGGCGCGTCGAGCGCCGACAACTGGCTGACCATGCTGAAGATCGGCTACGCCTACTAGCTCTCTCCCCGGGGCATACGATAGATTCCAAGGGATCCATCAGCGCTCCGGGGGGACATGGCGATGCTTGAACTGACCGACGACCTGCGAATCGGCCATCCGGTGATCGATGCCGATCACCAGCGGCTGATCGAGATCATCAACGAGTTTCTCGAACACTCGAAAGCCGCGGACAATTCGCAGGTCCTGCACGAGACGCTGAAATCCCTGCTGGCTTATGGCCGGGACCACTTCAGCCGCGAGGAGCGCATTCAGCGCCAGTGCCTGTATCCCCTTCAACCGGGCCATTTCCACGAGCACAAAGCCTTGCTGGATCAGGTGCGCGAGATCGCCCGGGCCTATTTCATCGCCAAGACCAAGCCCCTGAACGAGTCCTCGGTGCTGGAGGTCAACGAGTTGCTCAAGGCCTGGCTGATCGGCCACGTCAAGAAATTCGACACCGGCATGCGCGACTGGGTGGCGCCCCCCAAGGACCCGGACGCCGCCCCGGAAAAGCTGGCGTCCCACGATCTGGCCGCCCTGGTCATCGATTCCGATGCCGCCCGCCGGGGACGTCTGGCCGATCTGCTGACCGGCCTGGGAGCGGCCAGGGTGCTGCAGGCTGAGGACGGCATCAAGGGGCTGGCCATGGCCTTCGGCGATCCGGTTCCCGACTTCATCATCTGCGACCTGGAAGCCGAGCCCCTGGACGGCTCCGCTCTGGCCGGAGCGCTGCGCGGCAGCAACAAGGCCTACATCGCCCGCATTCCGCTGCTGCTGCTGAGCGATACCGACGACGCCGACCTCATCCAGAAAGTGATGGAGGCCGGCGCCACCGGCCTTTACCCCAAAGCCTTCAATCCCAAGAACCTTGGGCGCCTGCTCAACCACCTGGTCAAAGGCTAAGGCAGCCCTTTGTCCAATGCATCGATTAAGTGTATGCATTTAAGTATATACCCGCTTGACCATTCTTTTGTTTCTCCGGAAACAGCTATAGGGTAAACAGCGTAGCCGAGTGATACGTCCATATGGCGTATGAGCTACTTATAGCTGTAAAATAGCCGGAGAAAAGCGCGATGTCGGCGCAATTGGAGAAGCCTGCGGCCAGGGCGTTGGCCGAATTGCTGGCACTGGGCGGGCTGTCCGACCGGCCGGGCGGGACCATCGACATCACCGGGCAGGATCCCTACTTTCCCACCACCCACCGGGTGGGCGAGGCCGCCGCCGCAATCCTGGCGGCCCAGGGTGCCGCCATCGCCGAGATCTGGCGCCGGCGCAGCGGACGAAGGCAGCATGTGGCGGTGGATGTGGGCGCCGCGGCGCTTTCCCTGGAATCCGTGACCCTGATGACCCGGCGCGGCTATACGGTGCCCTATACCGACATCAACTATCCCCTGACCAATTTCCATCCGACGCGGGACGGCCGGGCCATTCATCTTCATGCCGGCTACCCCCACCTGCGCAACGGCCTGCTGGAACTGCTGGACTGTCCCAACAGCATCGAGCGCATCCGCGCCAAGGTGGCGCAGTGGAATGCCTTCGAGCTGGAGGATGCCATCGCCGCGCGGGGCCTGTGCGGCAACGTCGCCCGTACCCGCCAGGAATGGCTGGACCATCCCCAGGGCGCCTGGCTGGCCGCCCAGCCGGTGGTCAGCGTCGAGCGCATCGGCGACAGCCCGCCCGAACCGTTGAAGCCCGCGGCCCGCCCCCTGTCCGGCATCCGGGTCATCGACCTCACCGACGTGCTGGCCGGGCCGACCGCCACCCGGACCCTGGCCGAACAGGGCGCCACCGTGCTGCGCATCCGCCCGCCGGACCGCCCGATCATTCCCGCCTTCATCCTGGACACCGGCCACGGCAAGCTGTCCACGGTGATGGACCTGAAGCGCCAGCCCGAGGCCGCCCGCATGCGCGCCCTGCTGGCCGAGGCCGACATCTTCGCCCAGAACTACCGCCCCGGCGCCGTCGCCGGGCTGGGATTCTCGGTCGAGGACGCGGTGAAGCTGCGGCCCGGCATCATCTGCATGTCGCTCAGCTGTTTCGGCGAGGGCGGACCGTGGAACGGCAGACGGGGCTGGGAACAACTGGCCCAGGCGGCGTCGGGCATGGCCGTGGCCGACGGCTCCATCGCCGAGCCCCGGGTCAGCCCGGTCATTCCCACCGATTACACCACGGGCTATCTGGCCGCCTATGGCATGGCCGTGGCGCTGCTGCGCCGGGCAACGGAGGGCGGCAGCTACCACGTGCGGGTCTCGCTGTCGCGAACCGCCCTGTGGATTCAGTCCCTGGGCGGCATCGGCGCCAAGCCGGCCGGCATCACCGTGCCGCCCGAGACCATCCGCGCCCTGGAAACCACCCGCGACACGCCGGAAGGCCGCCTGCGCTTCCTGGGGCCGGTGGCGCGCTTCGAGGAGACCCGGGCCTATTGGGAGCTTCCCTCCCCGCCCATGGCGGCCCACGAACCGGTCTGGCCCCTGATGCCCTCGCAGCCCGACGGGCCGGCGGTGCCGGTGGACTTCTCCGTGCCACGCTAATCCGCCCCGAACACCTCGGGAAAGGTGGCCATCAGGGCACAGTCCACATCATCCATGGTGGGGGTCAGGCCCAGATCCCACAAGGAGGTGACGCCGTGCTCGCGGATACCGCAGGGCACGATGCCCTCGAAGTGGGACAGATCGGGGTCGACGTTCAGCGCAATGCCGTGAAACGTCACCCAGTGACGGACCCGCACGCCGATGGCAGCGATCTTGTCCTCGCGCCCTCCTCCCCGGTCCACCCAGATGCCGACCCGGCCCGTCCGCCGCTCGCCCTTGACCACGAAGCGCGCCAGGGTGCGGATCAGCCATTCCTCCAGATTGCAGACATAGACCCGCACATCGGCGCCGCGCCGCTTGAGGTCGAGCAGCACATAGGCCACCCGCTGGCCGGGGCCGTGATAGGTGTACTGCCCGCCCCGCCCGGTCTCGTAGACGGGAAAGCGGCCGGGATCGACCAGATCGCGGGGGTCGGCGCTGGTCCCCGCCGAATAGAGCGGCGGATGCTCCAGCAGCCACACCAGCTCGGGCGCAGTGCCGGCCCGAATGGCGGCGACGCGCTCCTCCATGGCGGCGATCGCCTGGGGATAATCCACGGGAGAATCGGAAATCCGCCACTCGACGGGATAATTCATCAGGGACTCCGGGAGAGCGTGCTTGATTCGGTCGAGGTGATTTGGTATTCCCCTGTCTCCTCGTTGGCAAGCCCTTCGAGGCTACCGGAGAACGCGGCCATGGCGGAACTGGTAGACGCGCAAGCTTGAGGTGCTTGTGGGGTAACTCCCGTGGAAGTTCGAGTCTTCTTGGCCGCACCATCTGAACCTGTCAAGCCCGCCGGCAACCCCGGCGGGCTTGGTTGTTTTGGGGCATTCGCGCAATTTTATGACTCGGCGCCAACGCAGTGGTCATACCGCCATACCATTGCATTTCCTGTGGTTTTCCGAAATTCATCCGATCAGAGGCTTTGCGCGGCGCCCCCAAGCGAGTATGGTATCGGCCCGGTCCAAGAAATAACATTACGCCAGAGGTTGCCGTTCCCATGAGCATGTCCGACGAGTTGCGCGACGCGGCGCTGGAATACCATCGCCTGCCCACCCCCGGTAAGATCAGCGTCACCCCCACCAAGCCGCTGGCCACCCAGCGCGACCTGGCGCTGGCCTATTCCCCCGGTGTGGCCGCCGCCTGCGAGCTGATCGTCGCCGACGAGGACAGCGCCGCCGATGTGACGGCGCGCGGCAATCTGGTGGCCGTGGTGACCAACGGCACCGCCGTGCTGGGCCTCGGCCCCATCGGCCCCCTGGCCGCCAAGCCGGTGATGGAGGGCAAGGGCGTCCTGTTCAAGAAGTTCGCCGGCATCGACGTGTTCGACATGGAGCTGGCCGAGCTTGACCCGGACAAGCTGGTGAACATCATCGCCGCCATGGAGCCCACCTTCGGCGCCATCAACCTTGAAGACATCAAGGCCCCCGAGTGTTTCGAGGTCGAGCGCAAGCTGCAGGAGCGGGTGAAGATCCCGGTCATGCACGACGACCAGCACGGCACCGCCATCGTGGTGGGCGCCGCCATGGTCAACGCGCTGCGCGTGGTGGGCAAGGACATCGCCGACGTCAAGCTGGTGGCCTCGGGCGCCGGCGCCGCCGCGCTGGCCTGCCTCAACCTGCTGGTCAAGCTGGGCGTCAAGCGCGAGAACGTCTGGGTCACCGACATCAAGGGCGTGGTCTACGAGGGCCGCACCGAGCTGATGGACGAGTACAAGTCCATCTATGCCAAGAAGACCGACATGCGCACTCTGGCCGAGGTCATCGAGGGCGCCGACATCTTCCTGGGCCTGTCCGCGCCCCGCGTGCTGACCGGCGAGATGGTCGACAAGATGGCGCAAAAGCCCATCGTCTTCGCCCTGGCCAATCCCACCCCGGAAATCCTGCCCGACGAGGTCAAGGCGGTGCGTCCCGACGCCATCATCGCCACCGGCCGCTCGGACTATCCCAACCAGGTCAACAACGTCCTGGTGTTCCCCTACATCTTCCGCGGCGCCCTGGACGTGGGCGCCACCGAGATCAACGACGCCATGAAGCTGGCCTGCGTCTATGCGCTGGCCAATCTCGCCATGGCCGAATCCGATGAGCGGGTGCGCGCCGCCTATGGCACCGCGCCACTGACCTTCGGGCCGGAATACCTGATCCCCAAGCCGTTCGATTCCCGCTTGATCATCAAGATCGCCCCGGCGGTGGCCAAGGCGGCCATGGAATCGGGCGTGGCGCGGCGCCCCATCATCGATTTCGACGTCTACATGGACCGGCTCAACCAGTTCGTGTTCCGCTCTGGCCTGGTGATGAAGCCGGTGTTCGACCGCGCCCGCCAGGACATGCGCCGCGTGGTCTATTGCGAGGGCGAGGGCCGCCGCGTGCTGCATGCCGCCCAGACCGTGGTGGACGAGGGGCTGGCCCGTCCCGTGCTGATCGGCCGCCGCGAAGTGGTGGAAAAGCGCATTCAGGACCTGGACCTGCGCCTGCGCATCGACCAGGACTTCGACCTGTGCGATCCCGAGGACGATCCCCGCTTCAACGAGTACTGGCGCCTTTACCACTCCATCATGGAGCGCCAGGGCGTCAGCCCGGAATACGCCCGCACCGTGGTCCGCACCCGCAACACGGTGATCGGCACCCTGATGCTGAAGCGCAAGGAAGTGGACGCCATGATCTGCGGCACCATCGGCCGCTATGACAAGCACCTGTCCCACATCCTCAACGTCATCGGCACGCGGGAAGGCGTCAAGGTCCCGGCCGCCATGAACCTGCTGATCATGCCGATCGGCACCTTCTTCATCTGCGACACCTATGTGACGCCCGAGCCGACCCCCGAGCAGATCTGCGACATGACCTTGCTGGCCTCGGAAGAGGTGCGACGCTTCGGTATCGAGCCCAAGGTGGCCTTCCTGTCCCACGCCAATTTCGGCAACCGCCAGACCGCCTCGGCCCAGCGCCAGCGCGACGCCCTGGCCCTGCTGCGCGAAAAGGCCCCCTATCTGGAGGCCGAGGGCGAGATGCACGGCGACGCGGCCCTGTCCGAGGAAATCCGCACCCGCATCTTCCCCAATTCCAAGCTGAAGGGCGCCGCCAACCTGCTGGTCATGCCGACGCTGGACGCCGCCAACATCTCGTTCAACCTGCTGAAGGTGGCGGGCGACGCCCTGTCGGTGGGACCGATCCTGATGGGCATCGCCCAGCCCGCCCACGTGCTGACGCCCTCGGCCACGGTGCGCAACATCATCAACATCACCGCCCTGGCGGCGGTGGATGCCCAGATGCACGCCGGCCGGGGACGGTAGTCAGCTTCCCACCAGGAACCTGTGCGATGATGGCCCCGGATGCTTTTGCCGAAGCATCCGGGGCCATTCTCTTTCGGACGGAGAAGCATCATGCGGGCTTCCTGGTTCCTGTTCGCCCTTCTTCTGGGCGTCGCGCCGCTTTGCCCCGCTGGAGCGGAGGTGATCCCCGTCCCCATGGCCGATGGCGCGGATGATCCGACCCAGACCTTCCTGTGGGAATCCCCGCACCCCAAGGCGGTGCTGATCATGATTCCCGGCGGCGAAGGCCATATCGGCCTGCAGCCGGGCAAGACCGATCTGGGCGGCATCTACAGCCGGGTCTTCAAGCCCCTGTCCGAACCGGCGCAGAGTTCTGGCAACCTGCACGTGGTGATCTTCGGCAGCCCCTACGCCCTGCCCACCGATCCGGTCTTTCCCACCTCGCGCATTTCCAGCGACCACCAGCGCCGCATCGAAAGCGTCGTGCGGTTCTACCGCCAGCGCTTCGGCATGCCGGCCTGGCTGCAGGGCCACAGCAATGGCGCCATCAGCGTCGCCGAGTTCATCCGCACCCATCGTGATCTGGTGGCGGGCGCCATCCTCAGCTCGTCGCGGGTGGGGGTGAAGGTGGGCGCCGACGTGGGATTGCCCATCTTGTTCCTGCACCATCGCCGCGACGCCTGCTCGAAGGCCAATCCCGCCGCCGACGTCGATATCTACGAATCCCTGCGGGCCGCCGGCAAGACGGACGTGGACTTCGCCTGGGTGGATGGCGGCACGGCCGGGCGCGGCGACGTCTGCCACGCGGGCTACCACATGTTCCTGGGCAGCGAGGAAGACGCTTATCGCGCCGTGGACCGGTTCATCGCCGGTCGCTGACCGACGCCCCCTTGGCCGGAACGGGCATCGCCCGGACACCCCGGCGCATGGCGTTGATATCGGCCAGCGCGGGGTTGGCCGCCAGCACCGCCAGCACCGCCTCCATGGACACGATGGCTTCGGGCAGGCGCTCGAACAGCGCCGCCAGGAAGGCGTAATCCTCCGGGTAGTCGAGCGTCCACCGGCATTGGTGGGACAGGTCGCCTTCCTCGCGGGCGATATTGCCGCGCTTGAGGTGCGGCGCGCGGCGCAGCCAGGGGGTGACGTGTTCACGGTCGAAGGGCTCTGTCGCCTTGTCCTCGGCCTCGAACAGGGCGGTGGCCCGGAACACCTCGGCATCCAGCCCGTGGGGCCAGGAGGGCGGCAGGTTGTTACAGCAGTAATCCAGCCCCTCGGCCCTGAGCTTGGCCAGCAGCCGCCCGCACAAATCCGGGTCGATCAGCGGACAGTCGCTGGTCACCCGCATGACGATGTCGGCGCCCGCCGCCCGCGCCGCCAGGGCATAGCGCTTCAGCACGTCGTCGGAGGGGCCGCGCACCACCAGGGCGCCACAGCGTTGGGCCTCGGCCACCGCCGGCGCCTCGGCCTCGCCTTCGGGGATGGCGCAGACCACCCGGTCGATGCCGGGAATGGCCTTGCACCGGCGCAGGCACTGGGCCAGGGCGCTCATGCCGCCCAGGCCCTTCAGGATCTTGCCCGGCAGCCGGGTCGAGCCCATGCGGGCCTGGACGATGACCACGGCGGTCATGGAGTGTCATCCCGAGCCGCAGGAGAGGGATCTCCGCCTGCGACGATGATGCCGGTTTTAAAACGCCGTTCCAGGATGAGATCCCTCCTCCCGCTGGTCTTCGGGATGACAGCCTTACCCCGCGTCACAGCCCCAGCACCTCGCGCAGAGTCTCCACCACCCGGTCCACATCCGCCTCGGTCATGGCGGCGGACAGCGGCAGGGACAGGCAGCGGCGATAATATTCTTCCGCGCCCGGCAGGCTGATGTCGCCCAGCAGCCCCCGGTAATAGGGCAGCTTGTGCATGGGGATGTAATTGACCTGGGTGCCGATCCCCCTGGCGCGCAGGGCGTTCATCACCTGGGCGCGGGTGGTGCCGCAGGCCTGATAGTCGATCAGGGCGACCGACAGATGCCAGACCGCCTCGCCGCCCGACAGGGTGATGGGCTTTACCTTGGGAGCCAGCGGCGCCAGCCTGTCGCGGTAATGGCGCACCAGCCGGCGCCGCGCCTCGGCAAAGCGGGGCAGCTTGGCCAGCTGGCTGGTCCCCAGGGCGCACTGGATATCGCAGGCCCGGTAGTTGAAGCCCAGCGCCTGCATCTCGTAATACCAGGGATTGGGCGCGCCCGAATCGTCGAAGCCGCCCTCCTGGTCCACGAAGACAGCCGAATCCCGGGTGATGCCGTGGCCGCGCAGCAGGCGCAGGCGGGTGGCCAGGGCCTCGTCGTTGGTGGTGATCGCCCCGCCCTCACCCATGGCGATGGTCTTGGCGGGGTGGAAGGAAAAGACGTTCATCTCGCCATGGCGGCAATCGCCGATCACCGTGCCGTCGGCGGCGACGGTGCCCAGGGCGTGACAGCAATCCTCGATGATCTTCAGGCCATGGCGCCGCGCCACGGCGGCCAGCCCCGGCATGTCCGCCGACTGGCCGTTGAGATGGACCGGCAGCACGGCCTTGAAGCGCTTGCCCGGATGGGCGGCCATGGCGGCTTCCAGGTCCCCGACCCGCATCAGGCCGCTGTCGGGGTCCACGTCGGTCAGCACCACTTCGGCCCCCGCATAGCGAGCGCAATTGCCGGTGGCGGCGAAGGTCTGGGCGGGGACCAGCACGGCGTCGCCGGGACCGATCTCCAGCGCCAGCACCGCCAGATGCAGGGCGGCGGTGCCGTTGGCGCAGACCACGGCGTGCCGCGCTCCCACCACCTTGGCCAGGGCGTCCTCGAAAGCGGCAACCGCCGGGCCGGTGGTCAGGATGTCGCCGCGCATGACCGCCGCCACGGCGGCGATATCATCCTCGTCCACCACATGGCGGCAATAGGGAAGGAAAGCCTCCCCGCTCACAGTTCCAGCCCCGACAGCATGGCGTGGAGCCGGGGCCCGTCCATCCAGTCGGTATTGTTGTCCGAGCCATAGCGGAAATCGTCGGGCACCACCTTGGCGCCGGCGTCGATCAGGTGCTCGGTGGTCCAGAAGGCGAAGACCGGCTGGATGATGTAGCGGTCGGGCAGTTCCACCGTGTTGCGGGCGTAATCCTCGGTGATCATCACCTCGTGGATCTTCTCGCCCGGGCGAATGCCGATGATCTTGTGCGGCTTGCCCGGCGCCATGGCCTCGGCCAGATCGGTCATGCGCATGGAGGGAATCTTGGGGATGTAGGTCTCGCCGCCCTGCATCTTGTCCAGGCAGGACAGCACGAAGTCGACGCCCTGCTCCAGGGTGATCCAGAAGCGGGTCATGCGCGCATCGGTGATGGGCAGTTCGGCGGCACCGGACTGGATCAGCTTGTGGAAGAACGGCACCACCGACCCGCGCGACCCCACCACGTTGCCATAGCGCACCACGGCGAACTTGGTTCCCACCGAGCCCGACAGGTTGTTGGCGGCGACGAAGATCTTGTCCGAGGCCAGCTTGGTGGCGCCGTAGAGGTTGATGGGGCTCATGGCCTTGTCGGTGGACAGCGCGATGACGTGGCCGACCTTGTTGGCCAGGGCGGCCTGCACCACGTTCTCGGCACCCAGGATATTGGTGCGCACGAACTCGAACGGGTTGTACTCGGCCGCCGGAACCTGCTTCAGGGCCGCGGCGTGCACCACCACATCCACCTCGCGCATGGCCATGCGCAGGCGCTCGGCGTCGCGCACGTCGCCCAGGAAGTAGCGCAAGCAGCGATGCTGGGCCGGATCGAAGGTCTGGGCCATCTCGAACTGCTTCAGCTCATCGCGGGAAAAGATGATCAGGCGGTGGGGGTTGTAGCGCTCCAGCACCGTCTTCACGAACTTCTTGCCGAACGAACCGGTTCCGCCGGTGACCAGGATGGACTTTCCTTCGAGATCGAGGTCGATGTCGTAGTACTGGGATGCGGTCAAGGCATCGCTCCTTCGGCGGGAATGGCGTTTGGGCGGATCATGGCATGCGCCCACCGTCTCCACAAGAAGGGGCAAGCCGAAAGGTTTCGACCCCATCCTCGTCGCCTTCATGGATGAAACCGCAGCGCTCGAAGATGCGCAAGCTGGCCGGATTGCTTTGCTTGACCCAGGCGACCAGCGGCGGGCGCGCCCCTGCGGGAAAGGCCGCCGCGATGCTGCCGGCCAGCAGATCCGCCGCCAGGCCGCGCCCGCGCGCCGCCGGGTTGAGGTTGATGCTGACCTCCCACTCACCATCCTCCTCGCGATCGAAGCGCACCATGCCCAGCTTCTCGCCCGCCTGTTCGGCCATCAGCAGGATGAAGTCCGGGCTGGCCAGCACGCGGGCGATCCAGGCGAAATGATCGGCCTCGGCCACCGCCTTGCCGGTCAGGGAATTGGCGATGGTGTCCGGATCGTTGCGCCAGACCAGCAGATCGGAAGCGTCCTGAATCACTGCCCTGCGGAACTCCATTTGCCCTGTCCTCCGGCCCGCCTATACTGAAGGCGACGAGTCTACTCAGTTTCCCGGTCATGGTCACGCCCACCATCTGCTTTCGCGCCGACGCTTCCGCCGCCATGGGCATCGGCCACGTCATGCGCTGCCTCACCCTGGCCGATGAATTGACCCGGCGCGGAGCCGCCTGCCTGTTCGTGTCGGCGGCGGGAACGGCGGAGCTGGTGCCGTCGCTGCCCTATCCGGTGGTGACGCCCGACCGACTGCCCTTCGGCGCCGCCCTGGTGGTGATCGACCATTACGGCATCGACGCGGCGGAAGAAGCCCGCATCCGAAGCATGAGCCGGGCGGTAATGGTCATCGACGACCTGCCCACGAGGCGGCATCACTCGGACCTGCTGCTCGACCAGACCTTCGGGCGCAGCGCCGGGGAATACCGCGAACTGGTCCCCCACAATTCCCTGGTGCTGGCCGGGTCGGACTACGCCCTGCTGCGCCCCCAATTCGCCGCCGCCCGCCCGGCCGCCCTGGCGCGGCGCGATGGCTCCCTGCGCCGGCTGCTGGTCAGCCTGGGCGGCACCGACCCCGACAACGTCACCGGAGCGGTGCTCCGGGCCGTGGCGGGGTCCGGCCTTGCCATCGACGTGATCATGGGGGTCAGGGCGCCCCATCTCGACGCGGTCAAGGCCCAGGCGGCCGCCATGGCCCGGGTCACGGTTCACGTGGGCGTCCCGGACATGGCCGGGCTGATGGCCGGGGCCGATCTGGCCATCGGAGCGGGAGGCACCTCCACCTGGGAGCGCTGTTGCCTGGGCCTGCCCACCCTGATGCTGGTCATCGCCGACAATCAGCGCGACGTGGCCCGGCTGGTGGGCGCCAGCGGCGCCGCCCGCCTGATCGCGGTGGACGACCTGCCCGCTGCCCTCGCCCTCTCCGCCGCCGAGCTTGGCGCCATGTCGGCCGCCGCCGCCAAACTGTGCGACGGACGGGGCGCCGCCCGCACCGTCGACGCAATCCGACGCCTGCCGTCCCTGAAAGGCCTTGCCCCATGACCGAGATTTCCATCGCCGGACGCCCCATCGGGCCGGATCATCCGCCCTTCATCATCGCCGAGATGTCGGCCAACCATAACGGCGACCTGGGCCGCGCCCTGGCCCTGCTGGAGGCGGCGGCGGCGGCGGGCGCCGACGCGGTCAAGCTGCAGACGCTGAAGCCCGACGCCATTACCATCGATTGCGACCGGCCCGACTTCGTCATCGAGGGCGGCCCCTGGGGCGGGCGCAAGCTCTATGACCTCTACGCCGAGGCCCAGACCCCGTGGGACTGGCACGCCAAGCTGTTCGAGCGGGGCAGGGAACTGGGACTGATCGTCTTTTCCTCGCCCTTCGACAAGGCGGCGGTGGACTTCCTGGCGGGTCTCGACGCCCCGGCCTTCAAGATCGCCAGCTTCGAGATGGCCGATCCCGGGCTGGTGGCCCATGCGGCGGCCAAGGGCAAGCCGATCATCGTGTCGACCGGCATGGCCGGGCTGGGCGACATCGCCGCCACGGTGGAGACGGTGCGCCGGGCCGGCAACGACCAACTGGTGCTGCTCCACTGCATCAGCTCGTACCCGGCCCCCACCGAGGAGGCCAATCTGGCCACCATTCCCCACATGGCCCAGGCCTTCGGCGTGCCGGTCGGCCTGTCCGACCACACCCAGGGCACGGCGGTGGCGGTGACGGCGGTGGCGCTGGGCGCCTGCGTCGTCGAGAAGCACTTCACCCTGCGCCGCGCCGATGGCGGGCTCGATTCCCATTTCTCGCTGGAACCCGAGGAACTGGCCCAACTGGTCAAGGATTGCCGCACCGCCTGGGTGGCGCGCGGACGCATCTCCTATGCCCTGGCCGAGTGCGAGCAGGGCTCCAAGGCCTTCCGCCGCTCGCTCTATGTGGTCGAGGACCTGCACCCCGGCGAAATCATCACCGAGGACAAGGTGCGCTCCATCCGCCCCGGCTATGGGCTGGAGCCCAAGTTCCTGCCCGAGATCCTGGGGCGCAAGGCACGCAAGGCGGTGCCGCGCGGCACCGCCTTCGACTGGTCGATGATCGAGTAGGATGGAACCGATCCGTCATCCCGACGCCCTCGGGCGGAGGGATCTCGTCCTGGCACGGCCGTTCAGAACCGGCACCGCCGCTCCAGGCGGAGATCCTTCGCTTCGCTCAGGATGACAGCTTTGAAGATACGGGCTCAGTGGCCGCAGGAACAGCCGCCGCCGCCGCAATCCTCGTCGGCGGCCGGGGGCTGGTCGCCGACCCGGTAGATGGCGCCGGGATAGATGCGGGCGACGCGTCCGTCATGGCTGGCCTCGACGCAATTACGTCCCTCGGCATCGGTGATCATCTCCATGCCCAGGCTGCCCTGCTCGATGGCGGCGACCACGTCGGTGTCGGAGAGGTCGAAGGCCTTGGCGATCGAGCCGATCAGGGCGGCGATCTCTTCGAACATTTCGCGGTTTTCCATGAGCGGGCTCCTCTGGTCAGGTCGGAGCCCGCTCTATAGCACTGGGTTCGGGCGAAACGCCAGCATCAGGCGCTGGCCAGGGCCTCCTTGCGGGCTTCCACCACCTTGTCGGCGACGCGGCCGGTGATTTCCTGCAGGTGGTCGAACTTCCACGAGAAGGTGCCCACGCCCATGGTCAGCGACCGCAACTCGACGATCAGGTCGTCCATCTCGGCCTGGGGCAGATAGGCCGAGACATTGTCCCAGCCCTGCCAGCCGTCCTTGGCGTCATAGCCGAGAATCTGGCCGCGCCGCCCCGAGACGATGCGCTGGGCCTTGGCGGTGAAGTCGGAGGGCACCGAGATCTCCACCGCCAGAATGGGCTCCAGCAGCACCGGATCACATTGCGGCATGCCCTCGCTCATGGCGATGCGGGCCGCCGTCTTGAAGGCCATGTCCGAGCTGTCCACCGCGTGGTAGCTGCCCGAGGTCAGCGTCACCTGCAGGTCGACCACCGGGAAGCCGAAGGGGCCCTGGTGCAGGAACTCGGAAACGCCTTCCTCCACCGAGGGGATGTACTGGCGCGGCACCACGCCGCCGACGATCTTGTCGACGAAGTGGAAGCCCGAGCCCCGGGGCAGCGGCGCGATGTCGATATGGATGTCGCCGAACTGGCCGTGCCCGCCCGACTGCTTCTTGTGGCGGCCATGCACCGAGGTGCCCTTGCGGATGGTCTCCTTGTAGGGGACCGTCGGCTTCCTGGTCACCACCGCCATGTTGAAGCGGCTTTTCAGCCGGTCGATGGCCACCTGGAGGTGGATTTCGCCCTGGCCACGCAGGATCTGCTCGCCGAACTCGCCGTGATCCAGCGACAGAGAGGGGTCCTCCTCGGCCAGCTTGGCGATGGCGCCGGTCAGCTTGACGTCGTCGCCCTTCTTCTCGGCGGCCAGGGCGAAGGCGAACAGCGGCGCCAGGGGTTGCGGCCAGGCGGCCATGTCCTCTCCGGCCCCGCCGATCACCGCGCCGGTGGCCACGCTGTCCAGGCGGCCGAAGGCGCAGACCTCGCCCACGCCGGCCTTGGCCACCTTGGTGGGGGTGCCGCCGGTCATGACGTAAAGGCCGCCGATGCGGCCCGCCTCCAGGGACTGGTTGTCGGCGAACTCGCCCCGCCACACGCGAGAGAAGCTGAGCTTGCCCGTATGGGCGGCGTGCACCGTCTTGAACACGGTGGCCAGGGGGCCGCCCTCGGCCTTGATCCCTAAGCGGGCGGCGGTGGCCGCCGGGCCGGGGGCGTCGTGGCGCAGGGCCTTCAAAAGGCGATGGATGCCGCCGTCATTCTCGGCCGAGCCGAAGAACACCGGCACGATCAGGTCGCCGGTCAGGTCCTTGCCCAGGTCGGCATAGATCTCGTCGGCGGGCGGCTGCAGGTCTTCCAGCAGCTCTTCCATCAGGTGGTCGTCGAAATCGGCCAGATGCTCGAGCATTTCCTGGCGGGCCGCGCTTTCCTCGCCCTTCAGGGCCTCGGGAATCTTGATCACCGCCGAGGTCTGGCCGGGGCGGTACTTGTAGGCCCGCTCGCTGACCAGATCGATATAGCCGGTGACGGCGTCGCCCTCGCGGATGGGAATCTCGCGCATGATCAGCGGACGGTCGGACACCGCCTGAAGGGCTTCCAGCGTCTCCTTGAGACGGGTGCCGGCGGTGTCGATCTTGTTGACGAACAGCAGATGGGGAACCTTGTGCTCGTCCAGGAACTTCAGCACCGGGGCGACCATCACGGCGCGGGCGGGATCGGGCTCGCAGACCACCACCGCCACGTCCACCGCCATCAGGGCGTTATAGGAATCTTGCTGGAACTCCACCGAGCCGGGGCAATCGATGAAGGTCCACTTCTCGCCCAGATATTCGGCGCTGGCCATATTGGGCTCGACGCTCATCAGGCGGGCGCGGGCTTCGGGGCTGGAATCCCCCGTGGTGGTGCCGTCCTTGATACGGCCCTGGCGGCCGATGGCGCCGCAGGCCAGCAGCATGGCTTCGAGCAGGCTGGTCTTGCCGCTGGCGAACGGCCCGACCAGGGCACAGGCGCGCGGCAGGGAAGGAGACTTGGACGTCATGGACCCTCCGGAATCTCTTGGCTTGAACAGGCGCCGGAACCCCCTGCGCCCCGCTCCGCCATGGTTTCAGTCAAAGCCGCCCCTGGCAACAGGAAATGGAACGCGTCCACCACAAGCCTGCGCTGCTTGCATCTTGGTTGATCTGGCGATGCCGTGGTTTACTGGGGCAATTGTCCCGGGGAGGGGAAAGCATGACCGACCATATCCATGTCAAGATCAGCGGCGCCGTCGCCACCGTGACGCTGCGCCGTCCCGAGTTGCACAACGCCCTGGACGAGCAGATGGTGGGCAACCTCGCCCAGACCTTCCAGAAGCTGTCCGTGGCCGAGGCGGTGCGCGTGGTGGTGATCGAGGGCCAGGGCCCCAGCTTCTGCGCCGGCGGCGACATCGGCTGGACGCGGGCCATGCTGGACCAGGACGCGGAAGAGGTCAGCCGCAGCGCCATGCAGATGGCGGTGATGCTGGACGCCATCGACCGCTGCGCCAAGCCGGTGATCGCCAGGGTCCAGGGCGCCGCCCTGGGGATGGGCGCCGGCATCGTCTCGGTGGCCGACATGGTGGTGGCCGCCGACGATTCCAGCTTCTCCCTGCCCGAGGTGCGGGCCGGCTTCCCACCTACCCTGATCATGCCCTATCTGGCCGCCGCCATGGGCACCCGGGCCATGCGCCGCTACGTGCTGTCGGGCGAGCGCTTCGACGCCCGCGAGGCGCTGCGCCTGGGCCTGATCCATGCGGTGGTGGCCGGCGACAAACTGGACTCCGCCCGCGACCTGATGGTCGAGTCCTGCCTCAAGGGCGCCCCCAAGGCTCAAGGAGCCG
This sequence comes from Paramagnetospirillum magneticum AMB-1, assembly GCF_000009985.1. GTDB lineage: Bacteria > Pseudomonadota > Alphaproteobacteria > Rhodospirillales > Magnetospirillaceae > Phaeospirillum > Phaeospirillum magneticum. Next base: position 769,515 of record NC_007626.1, on the reverse strand, counting down.
CCAAGGACATGCTGCGGGTGGTCGACGACAGCCCCGCCGGACCCGACCTCATGCGCTACACCGTGGCGCAGTTCGTCGACGCCCGGGCCGGTGCCGAATGCCGCGAGGGCGTGCTGGCCCTGACCGAAAAGAGAAAGCCGAACTGGAGCGTCTAGGGAAACCGGTCATTCCGACGACCATCGGAAGGAGGAATCTCCGTCTGCTCCGCCGTTTCCTAACCGGACATGCCGGGCCAGGACGAGATCCCTCGCCTTCGCTCGGGATGACAATTCAATTCTGGAGCTAAAGCATGATTGCCGATTGCCTTGCCGGGCTGAAGGTCCTCGACCTGTCCATGTACATTCCCGGCCCGCTGGCCACCCTGTGGCTGTCCGACCTGGGCGCCGAGGTGGTCAAGGTGGAAAGCCCGGCCGGCGATCCCATGCGCACCATGGGGCCGGTGGACGCGGACGGCACCACCGCCTTCTACAAGCTGGCCAACGCCAACAAGACCATCGTGGCGCTGGACCTGAAATCCGCCGACGGCAAGGCCCGCTTCGCCGAGATGGTGGCCGGGGCCGACGTGCTGCTGGAAGGCTTTCGCCCCGGGGTGATGGAGCGCCTGGGCTTCGGCATCACGCGCCTGCACGAGATCAATCCCCGGCTGGTCCACTGCGCCCTGTCGGGCTATGGCGGCACCGGCCCCTTCGCCACCCGTGCGGGCCACGACGTCACCTATCTGGCAGTGACCGGCCTGCTGGCGGCGTCCGGCCCGGCCGAGCGGCCCGTCATGACCTTTCCGCCCCTGGCCGACCATGCGGGCGCCATGCTGGCGGTCAACGCCATCCTGGCGGCGCTCTTAAAGCGCTCCACCTCGGGCAAGGGCACCACCATCGACATCTCTCTGGCCGAAGCGGCGTTGTCGTGGATGGGCGGCGTGCTGACGATGGCGCAGCGCTGGGGCGACCCGAAGCGCGAGCACGACCTGATCAACGGCGGCGCCGCCTTCTACCGCATCTACCAGACCAAGGACGGCCGCTTCGCCGCCATCGCCGCGCTGGAGGAGAAGTTCTGGCAGTCGTTCTGCACGGCCATCGGCAAGCCCGACTGGATCGCCCGCCAGGCCGAGCCCCTGCCCCAGCATGATCTGCTCGCCGACATGACGGCGCTGTTCGCCAGTCGCACCCTGGCCGAGTGGACGGAAGTGCTGGAGCCCGCCGACTGCACCTTCGAACCGGTGCTGGAGCCCCACGAGGTCGCCACCCATCCCCACCACGTGGAGCGCGGCTTCACCCATGTCAGCGACCAGGGTCTGGTCGAGGTGCTGCTGCCCGTGCTGATGGAGGGCGAACGCCCCCGCCGCCGCCGCCGCCTGACCGAGAAGGCGGCCGAGGCGGTCATCGCCGGATGGTCTTGAGCCACTCCCGCAGATCCGTCGCCATTTTGGCCAGGGGCGTGTCCCAGTCGCCGGCGGCGGGCTGGCGGTAGAGGCGGAGCGTCGGATACCACGGGCTGTCGTCGCGGCCCTGAAGCCAGCGCCAGCAGCCGTCGAAGCGCGACAGCAACCAGACCGGCTTACCCAGGGCGGCGGCCAGATGGGCGGTCGAGGTGTCGACGCTGATCACCAGATCGAGACCGCTGATCAGCGCGGCGGTGTCGGCGAAGTCGGTGATGCCCGCGGTCAGGTCGGCGACGCGCGGCTCATCCCGGGCCTGAAGTCCCTGCTTGCCCACCTGCAGGCTGACGAAGCTGGCCTCTTCCACCGCGAGGATGGGCTCCAGCTGCTTCAAGGCCAGCGAGCGGCGGCGGTCGATCAGCGTGCATTCGATGTCGTGCTCGCGGGAATCCCCCGCCCAGACCAACCCGATGCGGGGGCCGGGCGGAAGGCTGGCGTTCAGCCGCCGGGTCCAGGGCTCCAGACGCTCGGGCGGCGGAGCCAGGTAGGGAACGGCGGCGGGAATACTCTCCAGGGTGATGCCGAAGGCCATGGGCAGGCTCATCAACGGCGATTGCAGGTCCACCGGCCCGGTGTCGTCGCCCACCGCCACCACCTGGGCAATCCCCGGCATGCCACGCAGCAGGGAAACCAGGGCAGGCTGCACCTCCAGGATCACCCGGGCGCCACGGGCCGTCGCCAGGGGCGCGAAGCGCACGAATTGCAGCGTGTCGCCGAACCCCTGCTCGGACCACAGCAACAGGGTCTTGCCCGCCAGATCCTCGTCGCCCAGCCATTGCGGCGTGGCGAAATGGCGATTGGGCTCGGCCCGCTTGCGGTTGCCCCAGCGGGCCTCGTAAAGCGGCCAGCCCTCGGCGAAGTCACCCAGCATCAGCCGGACGATGGCGCGGTGAAAGCGGATGTCGTCATTGGTGGAATCGGCCGCTCCGGCCGCGTCGAACTGCTCGCGGGCCTCCTCCATGCGCCCCTGGGCGTAGAGGGCCTGGCCGAGATTGGACAGCGGAATGCCGATTCCCGGCTGCAGGGCCACCACCTTGCGGCACAGGATTTCTGCCTCGGCCACCCGGCCCAGGCTGCCCAGCAGGGCGGCCCGGTTGGACATGACCACGGGATCGTCGGGGCTGAGCCGCTCGGCCGTCTCGTAGCACTCGGCGGCACGGTCCAACTCGCCCAGTTCCCGCAGGGCATTGCCCAGATTGTTCCACACCTCGGAGTGGTCGTGCTCGCGGGCCAGCAGCGCCTGATACAGCGCCACCGCCTCGGGCAGACGGCTCATCTCGTTCAGAGCGTTGGCGGCATCGAACAGATGGGCCACTCCGGCGCCTTCGATGCCCGCCAGCCGCAGATAGGTCTCGGCCGAAAGATCCCGGCGCCCCATGGCCCGCAACTGGCGGGCAAGCATCAGGACGGCGGGCGGGTAATTGGGCGCCAGCTCGGCGGCGCGGGCGGCATGCTCCAGCGCCTCTTCCATCCGGCCCCTGGCCCGGATCACGTCGGCGGCCGCCACCAGGATGGGAGGGGAATCGGGCGCCAGCCGCAGGGCGCGGCAGACGGCGACATCAGCCTCGATGCGATGACCGGACGCCAGCAGGGCGCGCCCCAGATCGGCCTGCAGGCTGGCCTCGCCCGGCCGTTCCGCCACGGCGCGGCGCAGCTTTTCCACCGCTTCGGCCGGGCGGCCCAGGCGGCTCAGTACTCCGGCCATGTTGGCCAGGGCCTCGACGAAATTGGGCCGCAGGGCCAGGGCGCTCTGATGGAACTCCAGGGACTCTTCCAGCCGGCCGGTCTGGGCCAGGGTATTGCCCAGGCCGAACAGCGCCTCGGGGATGTCGGTATTCAGGGTCAGGGCGCGGCGATAGGCGGCCTCGGCCTCGGGCAGGCGCCGCGAGCTGAACAGCGCGTTGCCCAGATTGACGTGGTAATCGGGCACCCGGTCGTTGGCGCGGATCGCCTCGCCGATCAGGTGAATGGCCAGATCGAACTGGCCCATCTGGGAGCAGGCCACGCCAAGCAGATGGTTGGCCCCCTCGTCGTAGGGATTGGCCACCAGAATCCGCTGGTAGATCTCCACGGCCTCCAGCAGCCTGCCCGCCTGATGCAGTTCGACAGCCTTGGCGAAATCCTCGGCCAATATGGTTTCCCCACAATTGTTCTGGGCAAACGATGGCATGGAGAGGACCGGCGAGGCAAGGTGCCAGGAGCCTGCATCTATTGCCACAAGCACTCCATGCATATGCACGGCATGAGATATTGATCCCCACCAATCGGCTGCTATGATGCCGCCCTGCCAAATGGGTAGAAGACGACTATGCCGAACGGCGCTACCAAGAGACCCGTCTTACGGGCCAGCACCAGTGCCTTGGTGATGGGTGTTCTGGCCGTACTGTTCGTCCTTGCAACCTTCAGCGCCATGGCGTGGCAAAGGCGGGCCGACCTTCTGCATGACCGTCAGGTCAACAATGAGCGGCTGGCCGATACCCTGGCCGAGCATACGGGCGGCATGTTCCGACAATCGGCCATGGTCCTTTCCCTGGTGAGCGAGCGCCTCGACCATCAGCGCGGCCTTTCCGCCCATGACCCGGTCTTTGGCGGATTCCTGGCCAACGTGCTGCGGCACGCCTCCACGGTGACGGCCATCCGGGTCATCACGCCCGGAGGGCATTACCTGCATTCCTATCCCGAAATACCGCCCGAGGGCACCTCGGTCGCCGATCGTGACTACGTCCAGGCCCACCTGGCGGGCGAAAGCAGCCTCGTCATCGGCAAGCCTATCATCAGTCGGGTCAACGGCAAGCGGGTCCTGCCAGTCAGCCAGGCCCACCGAAGCCCCGACGGCAGGCTGGTGGCGGTCATCGCCCTGATGATCCAACTGGACCACATGAACGAGCTGTTCGATTCCATCCGGCAAAGACCCAACGGCACCGTCGCCCTGTTCAACGCCGACGGCACTCTGCTGAGCCGGGGGCCTTTCGACGAAGGGCTGATGGGCAAGGACTTCTCCCAGGGCCCGCTGTTCAAGGAGCATCTGCCCCAGGCCCCGACCGGCAGCTACACCAGCGTAGTGGCCACCGACGGCAAATTGCGCCAGGCCAGCTACCGGCGCCTGGGCGACGTTCCGGTGGTGGTCTCGGTCTCCACCCTGCATGACGACACCATGATGCAATGGGAGGGCTATGCCACCACCTTGCTGACCATCGCCATTCCCCTGGTTCTGGCGGCGGCGGCCATCACCTGGGCCATGCATCGCCAATTGGTGGCCCGCGAGCGCTTCGAGCGCCTGCTGGCCCGGCGCAGCGCCGACCTGGAACTGGCCAACGAGGAACTGCGCCACATCGCCGAGATCTCGGCCCATCACCTGCAGGAGCCGCTCCGCACCGTGCTGTCCTACGCCCAATTGCTGGTGCGCAAGACCGCCCCCGACGGCAATTCCGAGGTGGACGATTATCTGGGCTTCATCCGCTCGGGCATCGAGCGCATGCGGGCTCAGTTGAACGCCCTGCAGCGCTATCTCGGCGTGGCGCAGTGCCGCCCCCACGAGCCCGTGTCCCTGCCGCGGGTCCTGGCCGAGACCATAGACCTGCTGGAACCGCGCCTCGCCGCCGCCGAGGCCGAGATCCGGGCCCGCGATCTGCCCGAGATCATGGGAGACCGCCAGCATCTGTCGGGACTGTTCCACCACCTGATCTCGGCCATCCTGGAGCGCCGGCGCCCCGACACCTATCAGAAGATTGGCCTGAGCGCCGAACGCGACGGCGAGATGTGGCATCTGCTGATCCGCGCCGACAACACCGACATCGATTTCGGCGAGGGCGAGACCTCGTTCCCGCTGCTGGCCCCCGGCAGCAGCCCGACGCGGGGTGGCAACCCGACGCTCAGCCTGGCCATCTGCCGCAAGATCGTCCAGTTGCACGGCGGCAGCATGTGGGCCGAAACCACCGGTGACGGCGAAACCCGCCTGCATGTCCTGTTGCCCGCCGAGTAGCTTTTTTCCACCATGCCCCTCAATCGCCGGGCGGGCGCGAGCGCCCTTGGCTCCCGCCGCATAAGCGGCGCGGCCCCTTGGGCCTAGCTGGATCCGTCCGAGTCGCGTTCATCGAGAGGTAGCGTTCGCCGCCATCTCCACCAGTCGGGCGGGCGAGACATCTCCCGTGGCCGAGGGCTGAAGCAGGCGGGCGGCGGCAGAGCGCTCGGCCGGGGTAAAGGTGCCCAGAGCCGTCAGGGCCTCGGCCCGCGACTTCATGGCGCCATCGAAGCCGGACGCCGATACCGCATGCCAGCGCGCCGCCTCGGCCCGTGCCGCCGCGCCGCCCTCGGCCTCGCGGATCAGCGCCAGCAATTGGGCCGACGGCCCATGGCGACGCCGGGCCGCCACCTCGGCCATGGCCCCGGCCTTGCCCAGCAGATTGGGCATCTTGGCCATCTCCATGGCGGAACGCTGGGCGGTGCGGCAAAGCTGGGTCAGGGCCTCGGTGCGGAAGTCGCTGGCCGGCAGGGCCTCGGCCCCCGCCAGCAGGCGGTCCATCCAGCCCAGGGAGTCCGGGTTGACCGGGCTGAAATCCTTCTGGGCGAAGGGCATGTTGGACAGGCGGTCGCGCCGGGTGGCCGGATCGGTCACCTTGGACAGGGAGACGAAGGCCGCTGCGGGATCGTCCGAGCGGATGCGGGCGCCATACAGCACCAGACTGGCGGCGTCGCGCCGCGACGGCAGGGTCAGGGCGTCCACGTCGGGCTCCAGCGCGTCGGCCAGGGTCAGCGCCGCCTTGCGCGCCTGCCCCATGGCCAGGGATTCCAGCGCCACCAGGCCGGACTCCAGCCGCACCTCGGCATCGGGCAGGGCCTTGACCGCCGCCATGGCCTCGTCGCCGGTCGCCTCGGCCTCGGGCAGGCGGTGCACGCTCATCAGCCCGGCGGCATGGGCCAGCAGGCGGGCACGCAACACCGGGTCGGGCACCCGCGCCAGGGTCAGGGCGGCGGCGGGATTGCGGCGCTTGACCTCGGCATCGATGCGGTAGCGGGCGATGGATTCGGTCATCTCGCGCACCAGGGCGGGATCGTCCACCGATTGCGGCTGGGCGGTCACCGCCGCGATGGCGCGCAGCCCCTCGCCGTCATCGGCGGCTTCGGCGCCGTTCAGCCCCGACTTGAGAAAGACTTCGGCCACACGGGCGGATTTCAGCCGGTCCAAAGGCCAGAAATCCGCCGGGCCGCAAGGCAGCCGGAACGCCAGGGCGTCACCCGCCGCCAGGGCGCCGGCAAAGACCTTGCGCACGGTGCCGGAGACACGGCAGACCGGGCCGGAAAGCTCGACGCCCCCCACCTCCACCTGCACATGACTGTCGGCGGTCAGACGGCGCGCCACGTAATTGCGCGTCTCCATCCCCGCCCCGGCCGCCAGGGCCGACGTGGACGACAACAACAGCAGGACCAGCGGAACCGCGCGCTTCATGACATCTCCCCAGGCAATCACGGCGGGCAGCCTAGCCCAGGCGGGCCGCAAGCGGCTTGACTTGGGTCATGTGCCTCAATCGAGGGCGCGCAGCCAGTCCGCAGAGGGCGCGAAGAACGCGGCGCCCGTCACCGGCCGCGTGAAGTCCAGCAGCCGGTCGTGGTGGCCGTCCCCCGCCGACAGCACCATGCGTTCCAGCATCTTGCGGAAGGGAGCGGGACTGGCGCAGTAGGCGACGAAGTACAGGCCGTTCTCCGAGGTGGTGCCATAGGGCATGGAATGGCGCAGCACCTCCAGCTCCTCGCCATCCTCCTCGATCACCACGCGGGCGATGTGGGCGAAGGGCGGCTTGACCTCCATTTCCTCGTCGGAATCCTTGGTGCGACCCACCGCCGCCTCCTGGTCAGGCAGCGACAGAGCCTCCCAACGGGGCAGATCGTGGACGTAGCGCTGCAGCGAGACGAAGCTGCCGCCGGCGAAGGGATCGTCCTTGACCAGGGCCACCTCGGTGCGATCGTCGCCTTCCGGGTTCTCGGTGCCGTCCACGAAGCCGGTCAGGTCGCGCTTGCCCAGATGGCGAAAGCCCATGACTTCCTCCACCACCCGCACATGATTTCCCAGGGCGCCCGCCACCCGGCGCGCCAGCATCAGATTGGCGTCGTGGCGGGGCGAGTGGATGTGGAGGAACAGGTCGGCCGGCGTGGCGGGGGCCTTGCGGGCGCCATCGGCCAGGGGGGCGAAGGGCACCAGCCCGTCCGGGCATTCCCGACCGGTCAGTCGAGGCCAGCAGGCGGCGCCGATGGCCACCGAACTGGTCAGGGCCGGCTCGCCCGACTGGACGGCCACGGACTCGGTCATGTCGGGCAGCGCCGCCAGGACGCGCCGCACGGCGGCGGTGTCGCCATCGGCCAGCACCAGGGTGAGGAACAGACCGAAATCACCGCCTTCCGCGCAGATGGCCGATTGGGGCTGGGTCATGGTTGAGCCTCTCTGATCTCTACATGGCCGATCCAGTTGCGGCGCCGGCGGGCGGTGCGTTCGGATTCGGTCTCGGCATCGAAATTCATCACCGGCACGTCGGCGGCCGCAGGCACGGGCGGGTCCATGACGGCGAGATTGACTCCGCCGCGCAAAGTGCCGTCAATTTCGGCGGTGACCGCCACCAGCACGCCGCAACGGGCGCAGAGCAGGAAATCGGCGGTGCGCTGGCCGAAGCGATAGCGACTGAGCGCCCCCCCTACCGCCTCGATCCGTAGCCGACCGGCAGGGTCCGAGGTGTAGAGGCTGCCGTGGCGGCGGCAGAAGCCGCAGCCGCAGCGACGCCCGGCCAAGGGACCGTCCGAGGCGTAAGAGACATGGACGGCGCCGCAGTGACAGGAGCCGTGGACCTCGCCCATGGCCCCCTCGCCTCAGCCGAACCGGACGTCGACGATTTCGTAGGACTTGGAGCCGCCGGGGGCGGTGACCTCTACCGTGTCGCCCAGATGCTTGCCGATCAGGGCACGCGCCAGGGGCGAGTGCACCGACATGCGCCCCGACTTGATGTCGGCCTCATGGGCGCCGACGATGGTGTAGACCACCTCGTCGTCGGTATCCTCGTCGGCCAGGGTGACGGTGGCGCCAAAGCGCACCTGATCGCCCGACAGGCTGGCGATGTCGATCACCTGGGCGCGGGAGATGATGTCCTCCAGCTCGGAGACCCGGCCCTCGATGAAGCTCTGGCGCTCGCGCGCCGCGTGGTACTCGGCGTTCTCGGACAGGTCGCCATGCTCGCGCGCCTCGGCGATGGCGCGGATCACCGCCTGGCGCTCGACATATTTGAGGGTCCTAAGCTCTTCCTCCAACTGGGCCAGGCCAGCCGGAGTCATCGGGATTTTTTCCATCGAACGCCCCTACGCCCCTAAAACGAGCCTTTAAAGTACGATTGCAGCGGCGCCACATCAAGCGTGCCGCAACGCATGGCCTCGATGGCCTCCACCGCGGCGCGTGCTCCGGCCACCGTGGTGTAGTGGGGAATGTTGTTGGTCAGCGCCGTGCGGCGGATGGAGAAGCTGTCCTTCACCGCCTGGCTGCCCTCGGTGGTGTTGACCACCAGTTGCACCTGGCCGTTCATCATGGCGTCGACGCAATGGGGGCGGCCTTCCAGCACCTTGTTGACGATGGTGACGCCGGTGACGCCCCGGTCCTTCAGGTAGAAGGCGGTGCCGTCGGTGGCCATGACCTTGAAGCCCATCTCCAGCAGGCGCCGGGCGATCTCGACCATGGCCGGCTTGTCGCCGTCGCGCACCGAGATGAAGGCCCCGCCCTCGGTCGGCAGGTTGGTGCCGGCTCCCAGCTGGCTCTTGGCGAAGGCGCGGGCGAAGTCGGAATCGATGCCCATGACCTCGCCGGTGGACTTCATCTCCGGCCCCAGCAGAATGTCGACGCCGGGGAAGCGGGCGAAGGGGAACACCGCCTCCTTCACCGCCACGTGCTTCAACTCGGGACGGGTCGACAGGCCGAACGAGGCCAGGGTCTCACCCGCCATGACACGCGCCGCGATCTTGGCGATGGGCACGCCGGTGGCCTTGGCCACGAAGGGCACGGTGCGGGACGCGCGGGGATTGACTTCCAGGATGTAGATGTCGCCGTCCTTGATGGCGTACTGGCAGTTCATCAGCCCGACCACGTTCAAGGCCTTGGCCATGGCCGCCGTCTGGCGCTCCAGCTCGGCGATGGTGGCCTTGTCCAGCGAGTAGGGCGGCAGCGAGCAGGCGGAATCGCCCGAATGGATTCCCGCTTCCTCGATGTGCTGCATGATGCCGGCCACATAGACCTGATTGCCGTCGCACAGGGCGTCGACGTCCACCTCGATGGCGTCCTTCAGGTAATAATCGATCAGCACCGGATCATCGCCCGAGACCTTGACCGCCTCGACCATGTAGCGCTCGAGAGCCTCGTGGTCGTAGACGATCTGCATGGCGCGGCCGCCCAGCACGAAGCTGGGGCGGATCACCACGGGATAGCCGATCTTCTCGGCCACCTTGATGGCCTCTTCCAGGGAGCGGGCGGTGCCGTTGGCCGGCTGCTTCAGCCCCAACTGGTGGAGCATCTTCTGGAAGCGCTCGCGATCCTCGGCCAGATCGATGGAATCCGGGCTGGTGCCCAGGATGGGGATGCCGGCCTGCTCCAGCGCATGAGCCAGCTTCAGCGGCGTCTGGCCGCCGAACTGGACGATGCAGCCCAGGACCTTGCCGTTGGACTGCTCCTTGCGGACCAGGTCGATCACCGTCTCGGCGGTCAGCGGCTCGAAATACAGGCGGTCCGAGGTGTCGTAATCGGTGGACACCGTCTCGGGGTTGCAGTTGACCATGATGGTCTCCTTGCCGGCCTCGTCGAGGGCGTAGGCGGCATGGACGCAGCAATAGTCGAACTCGATGCCCTGGCCGATGCGGTTGGGACCGCCGCCCAGGATGATCACCTTGTCCCGATCGGAAGGATCGGATTCGCATTCGGGCGGGTTGACGCCGTCGCCCTCGTAGCACGAATACATGTAGGCGGTGGAGGACGGGAACTCGGCGGCGCAGGTGTCGATGCGCTTGAACACCGGCTTGACGTTCAGCACCTCGCGGCGGAAAGCGGTCTCCACCAGGGACTTGCCGGACAGCTTGGCCAGACGCTGGTCGGAGAAGCCCATCTTCTTCAGGCGCAGCAGGCCGGGGGCGTCGATGGGCAGGCCCTTGGCCCTGATCTCGGCCTCGGCGTCGACGATGCCCTTGAGCTGGGCCAGGAACCACTTGTCGTAGAAGCAGGCGGCGTGGACCTCGTCGATGGTGAGGCCGAAGCGGAAGGCCTGGGCGATGACCAGCAGGCGGTCATGGCGCGGCTGGGCCAGGGCCGACTTCACCGCGTCCTTCATGTCGCCGGCGCCGGCGCCGGGGATCTCCACCTCGTCCAGACCGGTCAGGCCGGTCTCCATGCTCCGCAGGCCCTTCTGGAGGGATTCCTGGAAGGTGCGGCCGATGGCCATGGCCTCGCCCACCGACTTCATGGAGGTGGTGAGGTTGGGATCGGCGCCGGGGAACTTCTCGAAGGTGAAGCGCGGAATCTTGGTGACCACGTAGTCGATGGTCGGCTCGAACGACGCCGGGGTGCAGCCGGTGATGTCGTTGGTCAGCTCGTCCAGGGTGTAGCCCACCGCCAGCTTGGCCGCCACCTTGGCGATGGGGAAGCCGGTGGCCTTGGACGCCAGGGCCGAGGAGCGCGACACGCGCGGATTCATCTCGATGACGGTCATGCGGCCGTCCTTGGGGTTCACCGCGAACTGCACGTTGGAGCCGCCGGTATCCACCCCGATCTCGCGCAGCACCGCCAGCGAGGCGTTGCGCATGATCTGGTATTCCTTGTCGGTCAGCGTCAGGGCCGGAGCGACGGTGATGGAGTCACCGGTATGCACGCCCATGGGATCGACGTTCTCGATGGAGCAGATGATGATGCAGTTGTCCTTCTTGTCGCGGACAACCTCCATCTCGTATTCCTTCCAGCCGAGCACCGATTCCTCGACCAGGACCTCGTGCACGGGAGAGGCGGCCAAGCCGCCCGAGACGATGTGCTCGTACTCCGCCACGTTGTAGGCGATGCCGCCGCCGGTGCCGGCCAGGGTGAAGCTGGGGCGGATGATGGCGGGCAGGCCGACGAAGTCCAGCGCCTCGCGGGCTTCCTGCAGGGTCTTGACCATGCGCGACTTCGGGCTTTCTAGACCGATCTTGTCCATGGCGTCGCGGAACAGCAGCCGGTCCTCGGCCTTGGCGATCACGTCGCGCTTGGCGGCAATCATCTCGACGCCGAACTTCTCGAGAATGCCCATATCCGCCAGCTTCATGGCGGTGTTCAGCGCCGTCTGGCCGCCCATGGTGGGCAGCAGGGCGTCGGGACGCTCCTTCTCGATGATCTTGGCGACGATCTCGGGGGTGATCGGCTCGATATAGGTGGCGTCGGCCAGACCGGGGTCGGTCATGATGGTCGCCGGATTGGAGTTGACCAGGATGACCCGGTAACCCTCGTCCTTCAGCGCCTTGCACGCCTGCACGCCGGAATAGTCGAACTCGCAGGCCTGTCCGATGACGATCGGACCGGCGCCGATGATGAGGATGGACTTGATGTCTGTACGTTTGGGCATGGCGGCGTTTCTTTTCTGAAAAAATCTTTGGTGCGGGACCTTGAGAAAAACGGGGCTGTTAGCCCCGCTTCTCCATCAAGCCCACGAAGCGCTCGAACAGGTAATGGGCGTCCTGGGGGCCGGGGCTGGCCTCGGGGTGGTACTGGACGCTGAACACCGGCTTGCCGTCCACGGCAATGCCTTCCACCGAGCCGTCAAACAGCGAGCGGTGGGTGACCTTGACACCGGCTGGCAGGGACTTTTCGTCCACCACGAAGCCGTGGTTCTGGCTGGTGATCTCCACCTTGCCGGTCTCCAGGTCCTTGACCGGATGGTTGGCGCCGCGGTGGCCGGTGTCCATCTTGAAGGTCTTGGCGCCCAGCGCCAGACCCAGCATCTGATGGCCGAGGCAGATGCCGAATAGCGGCTTGCCCGACTTGATGACGCCCTGGATCATGGGCACGGCATAGGTGCCGGTGGCCGCCGGATCGCCGGGGCCGTTGGACAGGAACACGCCGTCGGGCTCAAGGGCCAACACCTGCTCGGCGGTGGCCTCGGCGGGCAGCACGGTCACCTTGCAGCCGGTTTCGGCCAGGCAGCGCAGGATGTTGCGCTTGGCGCCGAAATCCACGGCCACCACGTGGAAGCGGGGCTTCGCCTGACGACCATAGCCGCCGCGCAGGGACCACTCGGTCTCATCCCAGGAATAGGTCTGGGCACAGGTGACGTCACGCGCCAGATCCATGCCCTCCAGACCGGGCCAGCCGGCGGCCTTGCCCCACAGGGCGGGCAGATCGAACGCGCCGTCGGGGGCGTTGACGATGACGCCGTTGGGAGCGCCCTTCGCCCGGATGCGCCGGGTCAGCGCCCGGGTGTCGACGCCGCACAGGCCGACGATATTGTTGGCCTTCAGCCAGGAGTCCAGGTGCTTGGCCGAGCGCCAGTTGGCGGGATCGGTGATGTCGGCGCGCAGGATCAGGCCGCGGGCGGCCGGAGTGGTGGTCTCCAGATCCTCGACATTGGTGCCGACATTGCCCACATGGGGGAAGGTGAAGGTGATGACCTGACCGGCGAAGGACGGGTCGGTCAGCGTCTCCTGATAGCCGGTCATGCCGGTGGTGAACACCACTTCGCCCACGTTGGAGCCGGTGGCGCCGATGCCCTTGCCCCACAGCACGGAGCCGTCGGCCAGGACCAGGGCCCCGGTGGCGCCCGGGGGGCGCGGCGCATCAAAGGTCGGCACCTGGCTGCTGGGCTTCGGTGCGGTCCCGTGTTGGTTCGGCATGGTGGTCCTTTGTCGCGTTCGCGGGCCGGAAGAGCTCCGGCCGCAGGTACAGTATCATAGAGAGCCTAAGGCTCCCCTCGCCGATTTTGGGCCGCAGAAGGCCGCCGGAGCATCTCGCGAACAGGCAAGACCTTCGGGGCTGCGGGGCCGCATCGCGACCCAGTCGGCATCAGGTAAATTCCGCGCCTTATAATGACGGGCGCCGACAGAGTCAAGCGTTGCGACGGGGAGAGAAAATACGTGTTTTTTCAAAGCTGTGTTTCCCAGGATGAGCTTCCTTTCCGTAGGGATTTGGAGTAGCCTGTGCGCTTTCCCAAACGGGGGGTACCATGCTGCGCCAGCAGTTGAACGACGCGCTCAAAGCCGCGATGCTGGGCAAGGATGCCCGCACGGTCTCCACGGTCCGCCTGATTCTGGCGGCATTGAAGGACCGCGACATCGCAGCCCGGCCCAAGGGACTGGCCGACGGTATCGGTGACGACGAGATCCGCCAGATGCTGCAATCCATGATCAAGCAGCGCCGGGAAAGCATCTCGCTCTATGAGCAGGGTAACAGGCCCGAACTGGCCAAGCAGGAAGCCGATGAAATCACCATCATCGAGACGTTCCTGCCCAAGCAGATGAACGAGGCGGAGATCACCGCCGCCGTCAAGGCCGCCATCGCCGCCACCGGCGCCGGCGGCATCAAGGACATGGGCAAGGTCATGGCGGAACTGAAGGCCAGCCATGCCGGCACCATGGACTTCTCCAAGGCCGGCGCGGTGGTGAAGAAGGAATTGGGGGGCTGATCCCCCCGGGTCCGGCCCCATATATCTGGGATCGGCCACCGACTTTAGAGCGGCACGCGTCAAATATGACGCATGTCGCGACCTGCGGCCGCTGAGGCCGCGGCCAAGGGTGCTCAGGCACCCGCCCGGCGAGGGACAAACATAAACCGGATTCTAAGCCTCCATGGCCTTCCCTCCGCAATTCCTCGACGAGCTGCGCGCCCGCATTCCGGTCACCTCGGTGGTGGCGCGGCGCGTCAAGCTGGTGCGCAAGGGGCGCGAGCATCAGGGCCTGTGCCCCTTCCATAACGAGAAGACCCCGTCGTTCACCGTCAACGAGGACAAGGGGTTCTTTCACTGCTTTGGCTGCGGCGCCCATGGTGATGCCATCGGCTTCGAGATGAGGGCCGGGCACCTGTCCTTCACCGAGGCGGTGGAGAAGCTGGCGGCCGAGGCCGGCATAGAGGTTCCCAAGGCCAGCCCAGAGGAGCGGGTGCGCGAGCAGCGCCGCGCCTCGCTGCATGACGCCCTCGAAGCCGCCTCGGCTTTCTTCGAGAAGCATCTGCGCGGCCCGGCGGGACGCGACGGCTTCGCCTATCTCAAGAACCGGGGGCTGTCCGACGACACCATCGCCCGCTTCCGCCTAGGGTTCGCCCCCGACTCGCGCGAAGCCCTCAAATCGGCGCTGATGAGCAAGGAATGCCCGGAAAGCCTGCTGATCGAGGCGGGCCTGTTGAAAAAGCCGGAAAGCGGGGCGTCCTTCGACTATTTCCGCGGCCGGGTGATGTTTCCCATCACCGACCGGCGTGGCCGGGTGATCGGCTTTGGCGCCCGCACCCTGGGCGACGGCCAGCCCAAATACCTTAACTCGCCCGACACGCCGCTGTTCCACAAGGGCCAGACCCTCTACGGCCTGGCTCATGCCCGCGAGATGGCCCGCGAGTTGAACCGGGTGGTGGTGGTCGAGGGCTATATGGACGTCATCGCCCTGCATCAGGCGGGCTTCGCCTACGCGGTGGCCCCCCTGGGCACGGCGGTGACCGAGCAGCAGATCGAGGAGCTGTGGCGCCTCGCCCCCGAGCCCATCCTCTGCCTGGACGGCGACAAGGCGGGACAGCGGGCCATGGAGCGGGCACTGGAGCGGGCCTTCCCCATCCTCAAGCCCGGCCAGTCCCTGCGCTTCGCCACCCTGCCCGCCCCCGAGGACCCGGATTCGCTGATCAAGGCCCGTGGCCCCGCCGCCATGGCCGCCGTGCTGGACGCCGCCCAGCCCCTGGTCGAGGTGGCCTGGCGCGTGGCGACCCAGGACCGGCCGCTGGACACCCCCGAGCGCCGCGCCCTGCTGGAGAAGGAACTGTCCGACAAGGCCTTTTCCATCGCCGACGAGACGGTGCGCTACCAGTACCTCGCCACCTTCCGCCAGAAGATCAAGGAGTCGTTCCGCCCGCCACCGCGCCCCTGGACCAATGCCGGCGGCGGCAAGATGGGCGGCAAGGGCTTCGGCCGCTTCCGCCCCGATCCCCAGGCGCCGCTGAAAGGTCCCGACGGCATGCTGCCCGGCGTCGGCCGCCCCCGCCCGCCGCGCCCCAATGCCGGCGCCCAGGAATGGATGATGCTGACCCTGGTTCTCGACCATCCCCGCCTGATGGATTCCATCGGTGAGAGGCTGGGCGAGACCACTTTTGCGGACAAGACCCTTGACAATCTTCGGCGCGGGATTCTAAAGCACCTTGGGGCTGCCCGCGATCTTGACGCGGACGGCCTCGCGACCTATTTGAGAACGGACGGATATTCCGAGATTCTGGACTCTCTTCTCGACGCCAACGAAAGGCGGGTACGCGCACTGCGCGACGACCTTTCCACCGAGGAGGCCCGGATTCACTGGGAGCACGTCTACAATCTTTACACCAGGAAGGACCTGCTGGCTGACGTGAGCGAAGCCAACGCCGAACTCGCCCAAGGCCCCACCGCCGCGTCGTGGAGCCGCTTCGAGGCGGTAAAGAAGCAGCAGCAGACGGCCAGCGCCCTGGACGACGAAGCGTCCGGGAACGGCTGACGACTTTGATTTCAGAGAGGGGCGAGATCGGGCGGGTCCGATGTCGCTCGGGGTCAAGACCCTGAAGGAGCAGCATTTTTCATGGCGACCAAATCGACGAATACGGCCGAAGTTTCCGAAAACCAGGATGAGGCGATGGATGGCCCGCTGCTCGACACCCTGGGTGTCGCCGTCAAGAAGATGGTGGCCAAGGGCAAGGAGCGCGGCTACGTCACCTATGACGAGTTGAACGCCGCCATGCCGCCCGAGGAGGTGTCGTCCGAGCAGATCGAAGACACCATGGCCATGCTGTCCGAACTGGGCATCAACGTGGTCGAGAGCGAGGAAGGCGAGGACAACACCCCCGAAGCCGCCGAGGAAGAAACCACCGAGACCGAGGGCTATTCCGGCGCCGGCAACGTGGACGAGGAAGACCTGGGCCGCACCGACGACCCGGTCCGCATGTATCTGCGCGAGATGGGCTCGGTGGAACTGCTGTCGCGCGAGGGCGAAATCGCCATCGCCAAGCGCATCGAAGCCGGCCGCGAGATGATGATCGGCGGCATCTGCGAAAGCCCCCTGACGCTGCGCGCCGTGGTCGACTGGCATGACGCCCTGGTCGAGGGCAAGATGCTGCTGCGCGACATCATCGACCTGGACGCCACCTATGGCGCCGACCCCGAGCCCGAGGAACTGGCCGAGGTGGAAGCCGAGGGCGTCATCGTCGAGGAGGCCGCCCCCGCCGGCGCCGCCGAAGCCAAGCCGGAAGGCGAGGCCGAGCCCAAGGCCGAGGGCGAGGAAGGTGAGAAGGAAGAGGGCGCCGAGGGCGAGCCCGAGGTCGAGGGCGAAGGCGAGGCCGAGGAAGGCGAGGAGAACTCCATCTCGCTGGCCGCCATGGAAACCGAGCTGCTGCCCATCGTGCTCGAAACCTTCGAGGTCATCGCCGCCACTCACCACAAGCTGGAAAAGGTCCAGGACCAGCGCCTGGCCGCCCTGAACAAGGGCGAGGCGGTCACCCCCGCCATGGAGAAGAAGTACGACAAGCTGAAGCTCGAGCTTGTCCGCCTGATGGATGGCATCCACCTCAACAACGCCCGCATCGAGCAGCTGGTCGAGCAGCTGAACGGCCTCAACCGCCGCCTGATGATGCAGGAAGGCCGTCTGCTGCGCCTGGCCGAAAGCTGCCGGGTCAAGCGCCAGGACTTCCTCGACGCCTATTACGGCTCGGAGCTGGACCCAAACTGGATCGAGCAGGTCACCCAGCGCTCCAAGCAGTGGAAGGATTTCGGCGCCCGTCACGGCAAGGACGCCGCCGACATCCGCGCCACCATCGCCGACATCTCGGCCGAAGCCGGCCTGCCCATCAGCGAATACCGCCGCATCGTCCAGACGGTGCAGCGCGGCGAGCGCGAGGCCAGCCGCGCCAAGAAGGAGATGATCGAGGCCAATCTGCGTCTGGTGATCTCCATCGCCAAGAAGTACACCAATCGCGGCCTGCAATTCCTCGACCTGATCCAGGAGGGCAATATCGGCCTGATGAAGGCGGTGGATAAGTTCGAATACCGCCGCGGCTACAAGTTCTCCACCTATGCCACCTGGTGGATCCGTCAGGCCATCACCCGCTCCATCGCCGATCAGGCCCGCACCATCCGCATTCCGGTGCACATGATCGAGACCATCAACAAGCTGGTCCGCACCTCGCGCCAGATGCTGCACGAGATCGGCCGCGAGCCGACCCCGGAAGAGCTGGCGGAAAAGCTGTCCATGCCGCTGGAGAAGGTCCGCAAGGTCCTGAAGATCGCCAAGGAGCCCATCTCGCTGGAAACCCCCATCGGCGACGAGGAAGACAGCCACCTGGGCGACTTCATCGAGGACAAGAACGCCGTCCTGCCGTTGGACGCCGCCATCCAGGCCAATCTGCGCGAGACCACCACCCGCGTGCTGGCCAGCCTCACGCCCCGCGAGGAGCGCGTGCTGCGCATGCGCTTCGGCATCGGCATGAACACCGACCACACCCTGGAAGAAGTCGGCCAGCAGTTCAGCGTCACCCGCGAACGTATCCGCCAGATCGAGGCCAAGGCGCTCCGCAAGCTCAAGCACCCGTCGCGCTCGCGCAAGCTGCGCTCGTTCCTGGATACCTGATTTATCCAGCCTGCCAGCCCCCCTCCCCTCAACGGGAGGGGGACCGTCGCTGGCGCGATTTCCCGGGCTCCCGCCCGGCCCCGGTTGGAGGCTCGCCTCCAAACCTCCGTTCCATCGCCCATAGCCGCGAAAAAGGGGCCTCTGCCCCCTTGCATTCATACGCGCCTCGGTTATGGTCGCCCCCGGTGGGGCCTGTAGCTCAATGGTTAGAGCCGGCCGCTCATAACGGTCTGGTTGCAGGTTCGAGTCCTGCCGGGCCCACCAATCTTTTCAATGCCCCAACGAAAAACCCCCGCCGGTGACCCGGCGGGGGCTCGCAATCGGACCTGATGCGGCTCGGATTAGACCGAGTAGTACATCTGGAACTCGACCGGGTGCGGGGTGTGCTCGAAGCGATACACTTCCTCGTACTTGAGCTCGATGTAGCTCTCGATGAATTCCTTCGAGAACACGTCGCCCTTGCACAGGAAGTCGCTGTTGGCCCGCAGGGCCTCCAGGGCTTCGCGCAGGCTGCCGCACACGGTCGGAACCTGCTTCAGCTCCTCGGGGGGCAGATCGTACAGGTTCTTGTCCATGGGATCGCCGGGGTGGATCTTGTTGGCGATACCGTCGAGGCCGGCCATCAGCATGGCCGAGAAGGCCAGGTAGGGGTTCGCGCCGGGGTCGGGGAAGCGGACTTCGACGCGCTTGCCCTTCGGCGAGGCCGAGTAGGGGATACGGCAGGAGGCCGAACGGTTGCGGGCCGAGTAGGCCAGCAGAACCGGGGCTTCGAAGCCGGGGATCAGACGCTTGTAGCTGTTGGTCAGCGGGTTGGTGAAGGCGTTGATGGCCTTGGCGTGCTTGATGATGCCGCCGATGTAGTACAGCGCGGTGTCGCTGAGGTCGGCATAGCCCGAACCGGCGAACAGGGGCTTGCCGGCCTTCCAGATGGACTGGTGGACGTGCATGCCCGAGCCGTTGTCGCCATAGATCGGCTTCGGCATGAAGGTCGCGGTCTTGCCGTAGGAGGCGGCGACGTTGTGGACCACGTACTTGTAGATCTGGATCCAGTCGGCGGCCTCGACCAGGCTGCCGAACTTGATGCCCAGCTCGTGCTGCGACGAGGCCACTTCGTGGTGGTGCTTCTCGATGGGCAGGCCCATCTCACCCATCACGGTCAGCATCTCGGCGCGCATGTCCACGTGGCCGTCCACCGGCGGAACGGGGAAGTAGCCGCCCTTGACGCCCGGGCGGTGGCCCAGGTTGCCCTCGGCGAAGTCGCGGCCCTGGGCCTCGACGCCGTCTTCCGAGCGCAGCTCGTAGTAGCCCTTGTTCATGCCGAGTTCGTACTTGACGTCATCGAACACGAAGAATTCGGCCTCGGGGCCGAAATAGGTGGCGTCGCCCACGCCCGAGGACTTCACATAAGCCTCGGCGCGCTTGGCGATGGAGCGCGGGTCGCGGTCGTAGAGCTGGCCGGTGGCGGGCTCGACGATGTCACAGTTGATGATCAGCTGCGACTGAGCCGCGAAGGGGTCCATGACGGCCGACGAAGCGTCGGGCTTCAGGATCATGTCGGACTCGTTGATGCTCTTCCAGCCGGCGATCGACGAACCGTCGAACATGATGCCTTCGTTCAGCATGTCGGCGTCCACGGTGGACACGTGCTGAGCGGTGTGCTGCCACTTGCCGCGCGGATCGGTGAAGCGGAAATCGACGTACTTCACGTCGTTTTCCTTGATCAGTTCGAGGACCTTCTTGACGTCGTCGGACATGGTCACATTCCTGAGAGTTGAGAGTTGAACACGCGCGCCCGCCCCGCCACCCCTTGGAGGCGACGGGAGGGGCGAAAATTCAGATGGCGTCGCTGCCGCGCTCGCCGGTACGGATGCGGATGGCTTCTTCCACCGTGGAGATGAAAATCTTGCCGTCGCCGATGCGCCCCGTGTGGGCGGCCTGCTGGATGGCCTCGACGGCGCGTTCCACCAGATTGTCCTCGATGACCAGCTCGATCTTGACCTTAGGCAGGAAGTCCACCACGTACTCGGCGCCGCGATAGAGCTCGGTATGCCCCTTCTGCCGACCGAAACCCTTCGCCTCGGTCACGGTAAGGCCCTGCAGACCGACTTCGTGAAGGGCTTCCTTCACCTCGTCCAGCTTGAAGGGCTTGATGATGGCTTCGATCTTCTTCATGAACCCGCCGTCTTTCGCATTGGCGTTGAGAACCCGCGTCAAAACGCGCGACTCATTTAGCACGCATTGTGCCAGTTCGGCCACCCGGAAAAGCGCCAAAACCCCAGGAATCTCGGGGCAAAGATGCCCTATTTCCAGGCATTTACGCCTATTTCCTGGGCAGCTCACAATCTCTTCACCCGCCGACCGCTTCCGCGATACGCTGGGGCCTTCCGATTCCGCCCTGGAGCAGACCCGTTGAAGCCCGCCAACGCCATCTTCTCATCCCTCGGCACCACCATCTTCGAGACCATGTCGCGCCTGGCCCAGGCCCATGGCGCCGTCAATCTCGGTCAAGGCTTCCCCGAGGGGCTGGAGCCCGCCGACGTAGTCGCCCGGGCGGCCGAGGCCCTGGTCGCCGGCCCCAACCAGTACCCGTCCATGATGGGGACTCCCGACCTGCGCCAGGCCATCGCCCGGCACGAGCGGCGCTTCTATGGCACGGAATTGGATCCCATGGCCGAGGTGATGGTGACCTCGGGCGCCACCGAGGCGCTGGCCGACTGCCTGTTCGGCCTGATCGAGCCGGGCGACGAGGTGGTGCTGATCGAACCGCTTTACGACAGCTACCTGCCCATCATCCGGCGGGCCGGCGGCATCCCGAAGCTGGTGCGGGTCGAGCCGCCCCATTGGGACCTCCCGCGCGAGACCCTGGCGGCGGCCTTCTCGCCCAGGACCAAGCTGATGATCCTCAACACCCCGATGAATCCGTCGGGCAAGGTCTGGAGCCGGGACGAGATGGCGTTCGTCGCCGGGCTGCTGGAGCGCTTCGACGCCTATTGCGTCTGCGACGAGGTCTACGAGCATCTGGTCTATGACGGACGCCGCCATCTGCCGCTGATGACCCTGCCGGGCATGCGGGAGCGCTGCCTGAAGATCGGCTCGGCCGGCAAGATCTTCTCGCTGACCGGCTGGAAGGTGGGCTGGGTGGTGGCCGCCCCCGACCTGCTGGCCCCACTGGCCAAGGTTCACCAGTACCTGACCTTCGCCACGCCGCCCAATCTGCAGTCGGCGGTGGCCTGGGGCTTGGACAAGGAGGATTCCTATTACGACGGGCTGGCCGCCATGCTGGCCGAGCGGCGCGACCGGCTGGCCGAGGGCTTGCGCGGCGTCGGCTTCGAGGTGATGGCGGCCGGCGGCAGCTATTTCCTGACCGCCGATTTCCGCCCCCTGGGCTTTGCCGGCGATGACGACGACTTCTGCCGCCACATCACCGAAAAGGCCGGCGTGGCGGCCATTCCAATCAGCACCTTCTACCAGGGCGGCGACGTCGATCACTTCGCCCGCTTCTGCTTCGCCAAGACGGAAAGCGCCATTGATGAGGCCGTGATGCGACTTCGTCGTTATTTCAAAGGATAGCCCCTTGACGGGCGCCCCCGGATTTGGCTAAACATGCGGCCTCCCCCGGTGGCGGGTGTAGCTCAGTTGGTTAGAGCGCCAGTTTGTGGTACTGGATGTCGTCGGTTCGATTCCGATCACTCGCCCCATTCCCCCTTTTCGTGACGAGCCCCTAAGGATTGCCGCAAGGCAGGCCTTGTGGTGTGTTCTCGTTCACCGCATGGGGGCCATCCGGTGGGAGCGCGAGGGCCGAAGCCCCCGCCACCCGTTTCGTCGTCAGACCGGCTTGCGGATCGCCCAGTAATCGCCGTCGATATCGCCGTCCGAGCCGCCGCGGATACGGCCGTGCTCGCACGCCACCTCCTCCAGGCCATGCCGGGCGATCAGGGCGCGGATATAGGCGGGCGACTGAGCGTAGCGGCCGGTGGGGCGCAGGGTGTAGCCCTCGCCCTCGCCCGATTCCACCGAGAACAGGAACCAGCCGCCGGGGGCCAGGGCGCTGGCGGCGCCGGCGAAGATCTCGTCCAGGTCGCCCACATAGATGAACAGGTCGGTGGCCAGCACCGCCGCGAGGCCGGTGCTGCGGGCCAGGGCGGTGGCGGCGTCGGCCTCGCGCAGGCCGGCGTAAAGACCGCTGGCCCCGGCCAGTTGCAGCATGCGCGGCGACAGGTCGATGCCGAAGACGCGGCCCGCGATTCCCTGGAAGGCCTGGGCGGTCAGCCCGGTGCCGCAGCCCAGGTCGAGGACGCTGTCCAGCATGGCGCCGCCGCCCACCCGCTCGTACAGGGCGCGCAGGGTGGCGGGAGCCTGATAGCCCACCTCCTCCACCAGATGGCTTTCGAAGCGGTCGGCATAGGTGTCGAAGAAGCCGCGCACGTAATCGGCCGGGGCGCGCTCGGTGTTGGTTCCGGTCAGGGCCGCCACCATGTGGCTGGACTCCCCGTCCTCGGGGTCGAGGCCGAGCGCCGTGCGATAGGCCGCCACGGCGTCCAGGGTGCGCCCCTGCTTCTTGGCGGCATGGCCCACCGCCCGCCACAGCCGCACATCGGCGGGATAGGCGTCGAGAACCGGTCCCAGCATGGCGGCGGCCTCTGCATGGCGGCCCGCCTCGCCCAGGATATCGGCCAGACGCAGGGCGGTATCGGGGCCGGGCTCGATCTCGACGGCGCGCCGGGCAAACGCCTCGGCCTCGTCGCGGCGCCCCTGGGCCAGGAACAGGCCGGCGAGGTTGTGCAGGGCCAGGGCGGAGCGGGGGGCGAAATCGAGAACGGCGCGGTAGCAGCGCTCCGCCTCGGCCAGATTGCCGGCCAGATGCTCCAGCCCGCCCAGATTGGTCAGGGCCGGCTCGTGGGTGGGGAAGCGTTCCAGGCACTTGGCGAAGGCCGTCCGCGCCTCGTCCAGCCGCCCCAGGCTGGCCAGGATCACGCCGCGGCCATACAGGGCGTCGGCGGAACCGGAGACCGCGGCCCGATCGAGAAATTTCAGCGCCAGGACAAGGTCCCCGGCCTGATGGGCGGCCACCGTCAACTCCATCAGGGAGGGATGGCCGGGGGGCACCTTGCCCAGGTCGCGGGACAGGGTCCTGGCCTTGGTCAGATCACCCGTCCGGGCCTTGGTCAGCGCCTCTTCCACTCGATCAAGCTTCGCCATGGGCTCTTTCCGCTAAGTGTTGCATCACATCCGCCAGCCGGGCCGGCGCCTCACCATGGCGCAGGCAATCGGGCCGCGCCTCTCCCTGTCCCGCCCCCAGCCACAGGGCCACCGCTTCCGGCGCCCGGTCGCTGCCGGTCACCAGCCCGATGCCGGGCCGCCGCACCGCCTCGGCCAGATCGGCACGGACCAGTCCCGGCTGAAGGCTGAGCACCGGCTTGCCCTGCAGCCAGCCCTCGTAGAGCAGAACCGAGGCCATGCCCGCCACCCGGTCGGCGGCCAGAACCACCTGGCGCCCGCCGATTCCGCGAACCACGCCGCCGCCGAGACGGCCACGGCATGTTTGCCACAGATCCTCCAACTCCGCCACGTCGTCGCGTGGATGGGGAACCACGGCCACATCCAAGCTCTCGGCCCGGTCCTGCAACAGCCCGCACAGCAGGGGCAGGACATCCCGCTCGGTATAGCCACGCCAGCCGGGAACCTCCGGTCCGGTGCCCTGGTCGCGGGCCACCGGTTCGCCGATGAAGGCGATCAACTGGCGGCCCGCCCCGCCCAGCCCCAGTTCCGCCCGCACTCGCCGGCGCCAGTCCGGCCCGGCGGCGGCGATCTCCTGGGCCAGTCCCGCCAGCCCAGGATGGCCGGTTACCCGCAGGCAGGCCGGCGGCACGCCCTCGGCCACGGCCTCGTCGCGCGCCTTGTCATCCATCACCGCGTAGACGTCCGGCGCCAGAAAGGGACCGCCATCCATTTCGAGCCGCCGGCGGTAGTTCATCCAGTTGTCGAGGACGCAGACCACCGGCATCCCCGCTTCCCGGACGGTGCGGGCCAGGGCGAGGGGGAGCCGGTCGGCCAGGGAGGTGCCGAAGCAGAGCCCGCCGATTCCGGCGCGGCGCGGCCACGCCCCGAGATCACCGCCTGCGGGAACCGGCATCCGGGCCAGTTCGGGCGGGGCATTGCGGCCAAGAAAGCCGTGGTCGAGGATCGCCACCGCCGCGCCGCGCCCGGCCAGCAGCCGCGCCACCGGCAGCACGGCATTGGCGCCGCCCGGATCGGCGGCCGCGAACAGCAGGACGGGGGGAAACGGACGGGTCATGGCGGAACGGGGCCGGTGGAATCAAAAATCCCCGGACCTGGCGCAATGCCGTGTCCGGGGATCGGAAAGACGCATCAGAACCGCGATCAGGCGGTGGCGCTGATGGGCGTATGAGCGACACCGGGCGCCGGAGCATAGGCGCCGGCCGGAGCGGCGGCGGCGGCGGGATCGGGAGTCCCGGCGGCCTCGGCGGCCTCACGAGCCTCGCGGGCCAGGGAATCACGCAGGCCGCTGGCGATATTGCGGTTGATGTTGACCAGAACCTCGAGCTTGGCGGCATCGGGCTCGGTCAGGGCGGCGACCGTGTGAAAATCGACGAACTGGCACAGGCTCAGCATGTTGACCACGGTTTCGGTGGCCTCGCCCGCCTCGGCCTTGCCGATCAGGTCCGCCTGGAAAATGGTCCAGAGCTTCCAGTTCAGCCGCAGGGATTCCCGCATGCCCTCGGGCTCGCCCCGCGAGGCCGATGCCATGCGTCGCGCCGCCTCGGTCAGCGCCCAGGCTTCCGTTTCCCTCGGATTGCCTTCCTGGGGAAAACTCGCTGCGTGGGCTGCGTTGCTGTAAGGATTCATAACCTCTCCCATCACTTCTCAGGAAGGTGAGCCCATCGACTCATGAAAACAGATTGACCACGGACCCCGGCTGATAGGTGTCGTTGGTCTGGGCCTTGATGATCTTGTCGTTGGAGGCCTGCTGCGATTCGAAGCTGACGGACAGGGCCTGAAGCTGCGAGGCGATCTGGAGCTTCATCTCCTTGGCCTGCTTGGCCACGTCCTTCTTGATATCGGCAACCTGGGCCTGCTGGTGGTCCTTGATCTCGGAGATGCGGGCCTGGACCCGGTCGTATTCACCGGCCACCATGTCGAGGCGATTGTACAACCGGCCGATCAGCAGATTGACCGAGGACATTCCCTTGGACAGTTCGACGCTTGAACCCGTGGGCGGCTTGGCGTTCTCGTCATCGACGGTGAAATGCTTGATTCCAACGCCGTTCAGACGGATATCGCCCACGCCTTCGTCGCCGTAGAACGAAAACTCCGTCCCGTCGGTGTTGGGAAGCTGGCTCAGCATATTGTTCAGGTTGTCCACGGAGTTATTGAACTCCGTGGGGTCCACCGTCTCGCCCAGTCCCGCGTGCATCTGCAGCGACGCGTTCTGCACGTCGAGGTCGCCGATCTGGTCGATGCGCTCGGCGACCATGGCGACGGTGCTGGACACCGAATTCTGATACGCCTCCAGCTTGGGCAGTTGCTCTTCCAGCTTGGAAAGCTCCGCATCCAGCGAGGTATCATAGCGGTCCAGCGCCTGACGCTGCAGAATCTGCATCTTGTCATTATACTGGTTGGCGTAGGCGTTCTGGAGGTTGGCGAAGGCCAGATTGAACGACGGCCGCGCCGACATGCCAGACAGCGTGCTGAGCATCTGTGTGAGATCGCCGGTATAGGCGCTGAGCACGGTATCGGTCACAATAACCTCCGACGCATTTGGGCGAGTTCGTCACCCGTAGTGGAGCCTAGCACCGTTCTGTTAAGAAATCCATAAATCGCCCGGCCCGCGCCCGACCGGCGCCCGGCGGGGGTTAACGGTTTTCTAACCGGAATGAGCGAAGAATATCGGGCTGAATCAATATGATCCGCTGGCTGGCGAAAACCCGGAGTCTCCTATGACCGAAGAAATCGGTGACCTGTCCTCCCTTCCCCTGCCGGAGCAGGAAGCCCTGAGCCTGGCCGAGGCGGCCATCGCCCTGGACCGCGCCCGCAGCGGGGAAAACCGCGCCGCCGAGCTGGTGGCGGCCCTCAATCACAACCTGGAGGTCTGGGTGGCCATCCGCTCCCTGGCGCGCTCGCCGGGCAGCGCCCTGCCGCCCGACCTCAAGGCCAACCTGATCCGGCTGAGTGAATTCGTCGCCCACACCACCTTCACCAATGGTGCGTCCATCGGCGATTCGGCGCTGAACACCCTGATCAACATCAACATGCAACTGGCCGAGGGATTGCTCGAAGGCCAGAAGAACGCGGCCGACGCCAAGACGGCCTGATCAGGGAGACGGCGCCGCCAGCGCGGCCAGGGCCGTCCGCACCCGCCCCAGGACCGGGTCCCAGCCTTCGCCGCGTCCGGCGCGGAACAGGCGGGCGGTGGGATACCAGGGGCTGTCCTCGCGCTCCAGCAGCCAGCGCCAGTCGGGAAAGGACGCCAGCACCACCCAGACCGGACGGCCCAGGGCTCCAGCCAGATGGGCCGGCGAGGTGCAGGAGGAAATCACCAGATCCAGGGATTCCATGACCGCCGCGCTCTGGTCAAAATCGGTCAGTTCCGGCCCCAGGTCGACGAAATTGGCGGGCATGCTTCGCCCCGCCAGGGCGGCGGCGGCCGGGCCTTTCTGCAGACTGAAGAACGTGACGCCCGGCAGGTCCAGCAGACCGAGATAGGGATCAAGCCCCGGCGAGCGGCGAGCGTCATAGGCCGCCTCGGGATTGCCGCCCCACACCAATCCGACCTTCAGCCCGGCATAGGGCGACAGCCGCTCCCGCCAGACTGCGACGGCAGCGGGCTCGGCGGTCAGATAGGGAACACGGGCCGGAATGGTCTGAACCGTGGTTCCGAACACATAGGGCAGGGACATCAGGGGAATGACCAGATCGGGCCGGTCCATGCCCTGGCCGGATTCCACCACCTGCGACACGCCGGGGGCGGTGGACAGCAGCCGGCCGATGCCGGTCTGGCATCCGACGACCACGCGGGCGCCGCGCCGGGCCAGGGGCTCGGCATAGCGGACGAACTGGATGTTGTCGCCAAAGCCCTGCTCGCCCAGGATCAGCACCGTCTCGCCCTTGAGCGGCTGCCCCCGCCACCGCGTGCCGGCCACGGGCGACAGCGGCCGAAACTCGTTGAGGGGCAAGCCACGGCGATAATCACCGCGCAGCATCAGAAGCTGGCCCAGGCACATGCGCAGCAACGGGTCCTGCGCCCCGTCGCGCACCGCCTGACGATAGACCTCCTCCGCCCCGTCCAAGTCTCCGGCTTCGATCCGAGCAAAGGCGGCGGCGAAGGGGTCCGCCATCTCAGCGTTGCGTCCGTCTGGCGGTCAGGGCCTGCATCAGGCACTGGGCGATCTCGTTGCCCAGGGCGACGGGATCGGCAAGGCGCGACCCCAGGATCTGCTCCCGCAGGCCCTTGCGGGTCTCCCCCAGCGCCGGATCATGCGCCAGGGCGGCGGCGATACGGATGTAGCCGGCCTCGTCGTCGGCGATCCATTCGGGACGTCCCGCCGCACGCAGGACCGAGGTGCCGACCCGACCGACCCGAGTGGGGCCGCGCAGCGACACCACCGGAAGCCCCATCCACAGGTCATGGACCGTCTCGACCTCCGCCCCCACGGGGGTAGAATCAAGGATGACATCGACCATGTGGGGAAAAGCCTTGGCGGCGGCGAAAGTCCCCTCGCCCTCCAGCGGAGCCTGGAAGTGAACTCGGGTGGAGACACCGTATTCGGCGAAGGCGTCCAGGGCCCAGGTCACCATCCCCTCTTCCCAGTCGTCACGGCCACCGATCATCAGATGGGCCTCGGGGCAGGCCCACAGGACCTTGGACCACAGGGCGACCGAGTCCGGGGTCATGCGGGCCGACACGCCGTGGATTCCGAACATGGCAAAGCCGCGTGTTTCGCGGGGGAGGTCGAGAACCTCCTCTTCCGGTGCCAGAATCCGGGGGAATTCAAAGGCCAGCAGGTTGCTGAGCAGCGCCACCCGCTCCTCGCCATAGGTCCGGCGGTCCACATCCACCGTCTCGGGATCGGCCAGGACGAGGTCGGCGCCGGGAATCCGGTCGCACATGGGCGAGGTGACCCAGTGGACCACCATCGGCGCCCCCTCGCCCTTGAACACCGGGAAGGTGGCGATCTCGGAGGGGGCGCAAAGATTGATCAGGGCGACCACCTGATCGCCGACCACGATGCGGCCCAGGGTGGCGTCGTCGACGCCCACCGCCTGACGCGGCCGCAGCACCGCACCGCGCAGCACGTCGCCGACAGCGTCGTGCCGGACATTGCGGACGTACAGCACCGACATGTCGAAGCGACGGCAAATGGGCGTGACGCAATGGACCAGCGGACTGTCATAGACCTGATCCCACAAAATGCCGACCATGATCGACTCGATCGGCTCGCGGACATTGACCCGGCGGACCGGGGCTTCGCGCTCGTCGTTCAAGGCGCCGAGCAGGCCTTGGGCCGCCGGCCGGCAGGCACCGGATTGGAGCGCCAGGGAGCCGGCCAGACGCCCCCTGAGGGCGTCATCGTCGCCGGCCAACTCGAAGGCGAGCTTCTGGTGCGACAATGCCGCCTCGTGGCGGGCGCAGCCCATCAGCGCCTCGGCCAGCAGGGCATGCATCCAGCCATTGCGCGGATCGTGGTGAAGCGCGGCCCGCATCATGGCCGCCGCGGCGTGGGGACGCTGCAGCGCCAGCAGCGCCTTGGCCGCCAACACCATGCCCTCGCCATCCTCGGGATGAATGCGCAGATACTTTTCCGTCTGGTCCCGGGCCTCGTCGAACAGACCCAGGTGAAGCGCCGCCTCGGCATTGGTCAGGTGGTGCGACACGCCCACATTCACCAGCGAGGCGGCGTAGGAGGCCAGGTCCGGCGGAACCAGGGGCTGGGCCTCGGGGTTGGGCTTCAGGCAGACCGCCAGCTTGGCGTAATACAGCCCGTCGGTCAGGCGCCCGACACGGGTATAGAGCGAGGCCAGGACATCCACGATTTCGCGGCAATTGGGGTCGATGGCGTGCGCCCGCTCGGCCAGCTGCAGGCCAAGGCCGGCATCGCCGTTGAACAGGAAATGACGCCCATCACCATGAAATAATAGGGGTTGAGGCTGCCCTCGGCGATCTTCCTCTGGCACACCTCCATCAGTTCCAGGGCCGTGCCGTTCTGGAGCAGATCCACCAGTTCCTTGATTTCGTCGATCCGGCTCTCAGTCATAATCCCACCCCGTCACCTTATCGAACAGTTCCTCGTCCGACTCGAACGCCTCGATGTTGTCAAAGTACCATTCAACCTGCAGGGTCATCACCCGAATCATCTGGTGGAACTCGTCGCGGATGATTTCCCAGAACTCGGCCTTGCGGTCCGCCGGCGTGACCCGCTTTACATAGTAGTCGTAGCACATGGCCGCCATCATCAACGTGCCGCGCACGAAGAACTGGGCCACGGTGGGCGGCTGCTTGTAATCGCGCAGCAGCATCTCCGACAGCACCAGCATCAGCCGGTTGCTGTCGCCCACATGATCGTCCATGGCCTGGGCGCATTCCCCCAGCAGCGTGACGATGCTGCGCGGCCAGTCCTCGCGATCCCAGCGGTCGTGGAACAGTTCCTCGCCCCCCGGCCTGAACGAGGCGCGGACCTTGGCCAGGTCCTTGGCCTTCATATCCGGCGTGGATTTCAGGCGCAGCGATTGCGAACTCAGGGGACGGGTGTTCTCGATCATCACCCCGTCGCTGCAATTGAAGGCGTTGGCCGCCGGGCGATAGCGCCCGATGATCCGCCCCAGGGCGTCACGGGTCCACAGCATGATGGTCTCGCTATAGACCACGCCGCCGAAATTGCCCGGCTCGCGGACGTCGAACACCGCGTCGAAATCCATGGCTCCCTTCTGGCCGTCCTTGGTGTCGTCGGCGTGACGGTAGAGGGATTGCTTGGAATGGTGGCGCTTGGGGTTGCGGCTGCCCAGGTCGACGCCGAACAGGTAAAGCTCGCGAAAGCCCAGGGCCAGGGCCGCCGTGGTGCCGGTATTGGTCACGGTGGGACCGGAATCGTCCAGGGAATACTCTATCCCCGGACTGAACAGCGCATAGGAGCTGAGCGCCGGACGGAAGTAGTAGACCACGTCCTCGAACAGGTCGCGCACCCGGGGGTCGACGGTGTTGGAGCCGATCAGCGTGGCGCTGCCGAAGCCGAATTCCTCGTGCACCGCCGCCAGCGCCCGGTAGGGGGCGGCGCCATTTTCCAGCAGCATCTGGAAATCAGGCTGAATGCCGTTGGCCAGCAGAACCCGCGAGGCGGTGCCGCAGGAAATGATCACGGCCCGGTCCTGATTGGCCTTGATCACCTCGATGTCGTCATCGATGGAGGGACCGGACCCCACGATGAACACCGGGGTGTGCAACTGGGTGGCGGAGTGCTGCAAGATGGAGTAGCGGCCGTCGCGCATGTTTTTGTACGAGGCGCGCGTCATCTCCATTTCGTCGTGGAGAAAGCCCAGGCCGATGCCGATCAGCTGGGCGTCGCGCATGAATTCCGACATGGCCGCCGTCAGCAGCGGGCTGTTATAGGCGACGAACAGGCGGGTCCAATCCACCACGATGGGACAGCAGCAGCGGATGGCCGAGCGCAACTGGCGGGCGATCTGCCCCGGCTCTTCCTCGATGATGATGTTCAGCCGCAAGGGATTTTCGCGACGGGTCTCGAGCAGCGGACGCCAATCGACGGTGGACAGCGAGTGGTAGAGGAAGTCGAAATTGGGCTCGACGATATGAATGCCGGCGGGATTGTCCTGCTCCAGCAGGATCGGTAATTGGTAGCCGAGGCCGAGGCCGAGGCAGACCATGTGAAAGCCGCCGGATTCCTCGGGATGCTGGAGAAACGAGAGGCCCGAATCCGTGGCGCGCTTCAAGATGTTGTAGAGAAAGCGCTTAACGATCAGATCCACGTGGCCGCTGGACAGGGGCGCCGCCGAGATGCGGTGGTCGGGACCCAGCGCGGTGCGGGTGGCCATGTCCTCGATCCGCTTGCGCCCGCCCGGACCGTAGAGGAACTCGCCCCGAAATTCGACATCCAGGTCGCCATCCTCGTTAACCACCAGATTGCTTTGAGGCCGGTGCACACGCAGCCGCTCGCCCATTTCGGGCATCAGTTCGAGGAAGGCCTCGAGATAGGCGGACACCAGTTCTGCGTTGATCTGCGGCGCTGCGGCCATGCCCGACTCCCTTTTCCCACCTGGGGATAACTCGACTGCCTCCGCCGACGGCCGGGGCGGCGGATGATGTCCGTCCTGATCCGCCGTGTTCGATGCGCTCCCCAAGCCGGGGAACCATGCGGCACCCACAAAAAAAGAGAAGAGGTGGCAAAGCCACCTCTTCTCCCCAAAACTACGCCATTCGAATTAACGGAACAGCGACAGGATCGACTTTTCGTTCTGACCGGCGAAGGACAGCGCCTGGATGCCCAGCTGCTGGCGGGTCTGCAGGGCCAACAGGTTGGCGCCTTCCTCGTTCAGGTCGGCCAGGGTCAGCTTGCCCGAGCCGGACTGGAGCAGGTCCACGTAGTTCTTGGTGAAGTCCAGACGGGTGTTCAGCAGGGCGACGTTGGTACCCAGGTTCTGAGCGTGAGAGCGCAGGACCTGCAGGTTGGCGTCGAGCTGAGTGACCAGGTTCTGCACCACACCGGTCAGCTTGGAGTCCAGCACGTACTGGCCGGACACGTAACCGACCTTGGTCTCGGCCGAGATCTGGAAGCCATAGGCACCCGAAATGCCGCCGGCGCTGTAGTACGCCTGCCCCTTGTACGGGCCGGAGGTCGCGCCCAGCGAGGAGACCGCGGCGGTGAAGGTCACCACGTTTTCCTTGGTGCCGGTGCCGGTGGACAGGGTCAGCGCCAGGGTGTTGGCGGTGACGCCGCCGGCGGTGCCGAACGTGCCGTTGACGAAGGTGTTGGTGGTGGTGAACGTACCGGCGGTGACATCACCGGCGGACGCCACGGTGAAGGTCATGTTGTAGCCGCCGAACGAGAACGTATAGTTGCCCGAGGCCAGGCTGTTGCCGGTCAGGCCGTTCATCACGAAGTTCAGGCTGTCGCCACCCGCCAGACCGGACACGCCACCGCCGGTCGAAGCATGATACTCGACGGCGAAGTGGTTGTTGTTCTGGATGCTGCCCTGGGTGACGTTCAACTCGTCGGTGTCGCCGGCGGTGGTGGCGCGGAAATTGAAGTCCTGGCCGTTGGCCAGCACCGAGGTGGTGGTGAAGGCTTCGACGTCGGCATTGGCGCCGGTGGTGCCGCCCGCCGAGTAGACGGTGAAGCTGACCGTAGCCGAGCCGTAGGAGAAGGTGTAGGTACCCGACGTCAGCGCGGTCGCGGTGCCGGCGTAGGTGGCCTTGACCACACCCTCGGTGCCCAGCGCGGCGCCGGAGGCGTCATCGAAGGACAGCTGGAAGCCGCCGTTGGAGGTCACGGCCTTGGCGATGTTCAGGCCGGTGGCGCCGACGCGCACGTCGACCGAGGTCACCTCGAGGGTGGAGCCGGTCAGGTTGGAGAAGCTCACGGTCAGGGTCTGGCCCTTGCCTGCCACCAGGTTCTGGCCCTGGTATTGGCTATCGAGAGCCAGGTTGTCCAGCTGGCTGCGCAGCGCGTTGAACTGCTGCACCAGGCTGCCGATCTGCGAGCTCGAAGCGGACTGCGCGTTCAGCGCAAGACCCTTGAGCTGCTTCACCAGCGTCGAAACGCCGGAAATGCCCTGCAGAGCGGTGGACAGGGACGAAACGCCCTGGTCGATGTTGTCCTTCTTGCCCTGGAAGTCGCTGGCGCGGTCGGACAGGGCCTTGGACTGGAAGTAGGCCACCGGATCGTCGATGGCGCTGCCGACCTTCAAACCGGTCGACAGACGGCTCTGGGTACGATTCACCAGACCTTGGGTGGACTGCAGCGCAAGCAGGTTGCTGCGGACCGCAGAAGTAAGGGTGACGTCAGACATAACAAGTCTCCTTTCTAGAGAGGCCGGTGCGATTCTCGCCCCGGGCTTCCTTACATTCCCCGCAACCGGCAAGCCACTGGCTGCGGGTCGCATGCAGGGAGCACACTTCCTAACAGCACCACTCTAGAACAATTGGCAGCGTCCGCGCAACCGGATTTTTGCCCATCACTTCAATGTGATGGCAGATCCCCGAGTAAAGGTTTTATTAACCTTACGGGGAACTCGACATTTTGTGAAAACCTAAAAACAAAACATGGAAATTTGTAAATAAAATGCCAGCCAATCACGCCGACTGCACAGTGATACCCTTTAAGTGATCACTTGATCTCGCGGCACATCCACAGCAGATGTGCCGCCGGACCGATGTCCATCACTGTTCCCGGCACGAACACGACCCCGCCGGGAACCAATCCACCCGCCCGGACGGACATCGCCCTCGATCGAGACCTGCGGGACTAGCCCTTGGCCGCCACCTTTTTCTTGGTGGGAGCCTTCTTCTTCGCCGGAGCCTTCTTGGCGGCGGCCGGCTTGGGCGCGGCCTCCGCCTTGGGGGCGGCGGCCTTGCGGCCGCGGACGGGCTTGGCCGGACCCTTGGCCGCCTTGGCGGCGATCAGGGCCAGGGCGGCTTCCAGGGTCACCGTCTCGATCGAGCTGTCCTTGGGCAGGGTGGCATGCACGCCGTCGCGGGACACGTAGGGGCCATAGCGCCCTTCATGCAGGGTGACCGGCTTGCCCTCGTGCTCGCCCAGGGTCTTGAGCGGGCCGCTGCCGCCGCGGCCCTTGGCCTGGGACAGCAATTCCATGGCGCGGTTCATGCCGATGACCAGCACGTCGTCGTCCTTGGCCAGCGATTTGTAGACCCCGTCATGCACCACATAGGGGCCGAAGCGCCCCACCCCGGCACTGATGGACTTGCCCGTCTCGGGATGGGTGCCGACCAGACGCGGCAGGGCCAGCAGGCGGCAGGCGATGTCGAGGGTGACGCCGGCCGGCTCGAGCCCCTTGTAGAGCGAGACCCGCTTGGGCTTGGGGGCCTTGACCGCTTTTGCGGTCTTG
This sequence comes from Paramagnetospirillum magneticum AMB-1, assembly GCF_000009985.1. Lineage (GTDB taxonomy): Bacteria > Pseudomonadota > Alphaproteobacteria > Rhodospirillales > Magnetospirillaceae > Phaeospirillum > Phaeospirillum magneticum. Next base: position 735,173 of record NC_007626.1, on the reverse strand, counting down.
GGGGCCTTCTTGCCCTTTTCCGGCACCGGCGCGGGCTCGGCCTTGAGCGTGGTCTCGTCGCCCAGCTGGACGTAATGGCCGTAGGGTCCCTTGCGGAGCGTGACCGGCAGGCCGCTCTCCGGGTCGTTGCCCAGTTCCTTGGGACCTTCCCTCACCTCTTCCTCGCCCTCGCCGCCGGTGGTCAGCGGCCGGGTGAAGCGGCATTCGGGATAGGCGGAGCAGCCGATGAAGGCGCCGAACTTGCCCAGCTTCAGCGACAGCCGTCCGGCATTGCAGGTGGGGCAGGAACGCGGATCGTGGCCCGTCCCGTTGTCGGGGAAGAAGTGCGGCCCCAAAAGCTCGTCCAGGGCGTCGAGGACCTGGGCGACGCGCAGGTCCTTGGTCTCGTCCACGGCACCGGAGAAGTCGCGCCAGAACCGGTCGAGCACCTTGCGCCAGTCGTCGCGCCCGCCCGAGACGTCGTCCAGCTGGTTTTCCAGATCGGCCGTGAAATTGTACTCCACATAGCGGCCGAAGAAGCTTTCCAGGAAGGCGGTGACCAGACGGCCGCGATCCTCGGGGATGAAGCGCCGCTGGTCGAGGCGGACGTAATTGCGCTCCTGCAGCACCGACAGGATGGAGGCATAGGTGGAGGGGCGGCCGATACCCAGCTCTTCCATGCGCTTGACCAGACTGGCTTCGGAGAAGCGCGGCGGCGGCTGGGTGAAGTGCTGCTCGGTGCGCATGGCCTTGCGGTCCATGGCGTCTTTCTCGGTCACGTCCGGCAGCAGCTTTTCCGCATCCTCGTCGTCGGAATCGTCCTTGTCCTCGCGGTAGACCTTCAGGAAGCCGTCGAACACCACCACCGAACCGGTGGCGCGGAAGACGATGCCGTGCTGGTCGCCGGCGATGTCGACGCCCACCTGATCCAGCTCGGCGGCGGCCATCTGGCTGGCCAGGGTACGCTTCCAGATCAGCTCGTACAGGCGCAGCTGGTCCTTGTCGAGATAGCGGGCCACGTCCTCGGGACGCCGCGCCAGATCGGTGGGACGGATGGCCTCGTGGGCTTCCTGGGCGTTCTTGGCCTTGGTCTTGTAGACGCGCGGCGCCTCGGGCACATAGACCTTGCCGAAATCCTGGGCGATCACCGCCCGGGCGCCGGCGATGGCCTCGGCGGCCATCTGCACGCCGTCGGTTCGCATATAGGTGATGAGACCCACCGTCTCGCCGCCGATATCGACGCCCTCATACAGGCGCTGGGCCAGTTGCATGGTGCGCGCCGCGGCGAAGTACAGCTTGCGGCTGGCTTCCTGCTGCAGGGTCGAGGTGGTGAAGGGCGGGTAGGGATTGCGCCGGGTCCGCTTGCGCTCCACCGCGGCAACCGCATAGCGGGCCGACGCCGCCTTGCTCTCGGCGTCGCGGGCCAAGGCCTCGGAGGACAGGTCGAACTTGTCGAGCTTCTTGCCGCCCAGATGGGTCAGCCCCGCCGACAGCAGCGCCCCCTTGGGGGTCAGGAAGTCGGCGGCGATGGTCCAGTATTCGCGGGGCTTGAAGCTTTCGATCTCGGACTCGCGCTCGCAGATCAGGCGCAGCGCCACCGACTGGACCCGGCCCGCCGAGCGTGAGCCCGGCAGCTTGCGCCACAGCACCGGCGACAGGGTGAAGCCCACCAGATAATCCAGCGCCCGCCGGGCCAGATAGGCGTCCACCAGTTCCTGATGGATTTCGCGGGGATTGCGCATGGCGTCGAGCACGGCGGATTTGGTGATCTCGTTGAACACCACGCGCTTGACCTCGACGCCCTTCAGCGCCTTGCGGGCTTCCAGCACCTGGCGCACATGCCACGAGATGGCCTCTCCCTCGCGATCCGGGTCGGTGGCGAGGAACAGTTTGTCGGCGCCCTTGACGGCGGCCACGATCTCCTTGATCTGGCGCTCGGACTTGGGATCGGTCTCCCAGTCCATGGCGAAGCCCTCGTCGGGCCGCACCGATCCGTCCTTGGGCGGAAGGTCGCGGATATGGCCATAGGAGGCGAGCACGTGGAAGTCGCTGCCCAGATACTTATTGATGGTCTTGGCCTTGGCCGGAGACTCGACGACGACGACTTTCATCCGCACCCGATCACATCCTGGGGGCAAGGAATCTCAGCCGACCAGCAGCGAGACCCGATTGCCGGGATGGCGCTCCAAACGCCCCGCCAGTTCAATCTCCAGCAGGACCCAGGACACCATGGAGGGTGACAATTGGCATTGGCGGATGATTTCGTCAACCATCACCGGTGCGGGACCCAACGCCTCGGCCACCCGGGCGCGGGCCTGGTCCATCTCGGAAGTATCGGGTTCAACCGGCTGGGGAGCGCGGAAATCGGCGCGTTTGCCCTCGGCCAGGGGCCGGCGCAGCAGGTCGCCCAGGACGTCGGTCACGTCGGCAACGCTTTCGGTCAGGGTGGCGCCGTGGCGCAGCAGATCGTTGGGACCGGCGGCACGCGGGTCCATGGGCGAGCCCGGCACGGCGAACACCTCGCGCCCCTGGTCGGCGGCGAAGCGCGCCGTGATCAGCGAGCCCGAGCGGGCATTGGCCTCCACCACCACCACGCCCAGCGACAGGCCGGAGATGATGCGGTTGCGGCGGGGAAAGTAGCTGGCCTGGGGCTGGGTCCCCACCGGCATTTCCGACACCACCGCGCCGGCCGCGCCGATTTCCCGCCACAGATCGGTGTTCTCGGGGGGATAGACCACGTCGACGCCGCCGGCCAGCACCGCCACCGTGCCCGAGGCCAGCGCCCCCTGATGGGCGGCGGTATCGATGCCGCGCGCCATGCCGCTGGCCACCACATAGCCGGCCCGGCCCAGGTCGGCGGCCAGCCGGCGGGCGAAGTTGCGGCCGTTGAGCGAAGCGTTGCGGGCGCCGACCATGGCCACCATGGGCTTGGCCAGCACCGACGGATTGCCCAGCACGCAGAGCAGCGGCGGCGCATCGTCGAGCGCCGCCAGCCAGGCGGGATAGCCCGGCTCGGCAACGCCGAGCAGACGGGCGCCGACCCGCCCGGTGGCCTCCATCTCGCGCTCGGCGTCGGCCTTGGGGCAGATGCGGATGGGGCGGCGGGCGCCGCCCTTGCGGGCCAGGTCGGGCAGAGCTGCCAGGGCGGCGCTGGCCGAGCCGAAGCGTTCCAGCAGGCGCGAGAAGGTACGCGGCCCCACATTCTCGCTGCGGATCAGCCGCAGCCAGTCGAACCGTTCAGCGGCTGAAAGTTGCCTTTTGCCCTCGTCCATGGCGTGCAGAGTGGCCGGTTGCATGCAATCGGTCAAGGGCGGATGAGGCTATTTCTCCCGGCTGGTGATCGCCTTTCTGGCCAGGACCTGATCGCACACCGAATTGGTGTCCCACGACGACCGCTTGCCCAGCGCCGGCTTGATGGTCGCCCACGAATCGGTGAAGGCCTGGCGCCCCAGGTCGCGGAGATAGACCAGGAAATCCCAGGCCGGGGCATCCTTGGAATAGACGCCCAGCTTGACCATGGCCTCGTCCGCGTGGATGCGGTGCAGGTTGACCCGGCGATAGGGATGCTGGCCGGGCGGCGGATCCTTGATCATGCCGGCGTCCACCAGCCGGTTGATGGTCTCGATGGCGTTGACCTCGTGGACCAGCGAGGCGTTGAAGGCCACCTCGTTGAGGCGGTCCAGCACCTGACGCGCCCCCTTGGGCGGCGGGCCGTCGCGGTGCAGCGGATTCAGCGTCACCAGCAGCAGGTCGGCGGCGTCGGCCTCGCGCAGCCGCTCCACCAGCGGCGTCAGCGGCGGATTGCCCATATAGCCGCCGTCCCAGTAATGGTGATCGCCGATGGTGACGGTGTGCAGCGAGGTGGGCAGGTTGGTGGACGCCCGCACCGCGTCGGGCGACACCGCGCCGTCGATGAACAACTGGCGGCGGCACTCGCCGATATCGGTGGCGGCGACGATCAGGGTGGGGGTCGCCTCCTGCGGCAAGGCGAAGATGGCCGGAATCTCGGGCAGCACGTCGCGCAGCACCGCGGTGAGATAGGTGGCGAGCCCCGATTCCGCCGCCGGAGTATTGCCGCCGGCCACGTCGGCCCAGCGAGCCGCGGGGGTATCGTCGATGTTCCAGCCCGGGGCCAGCCCGATGGCGGCGACGAAGGGGTTGCCGCCCCAGAAGGCGGCCCGGGCCACCGTCTCCCACAACTCGCGGATCTTGGTCCGTGCCGCCTCGGCCATGCGCCGGGAGCGGGCGCTGGCCGGCCCGGGCTGGGCGGCGCCCTCGTGATAGCCATAGACCATGGCCGTCGCGGTCAGCGCCCCCGACGAGGCTCCGCTCACGCCGACGAATTCGATATTGCCGGCCGCAGCCTCGTCCAGCAGGGCGTCAAGCACGCCCCAGGTAAAGGCGCCGTGCACACCGCCGCCCTGCAAGGCCAGTGCAATCCGATGGGGTTTTCCCATGAGCGTTTCTCCCTGAGATGACGGTTTCCGCCATTGTTTTGCCCAAGGGTACCGCGACCCCACCCTCACTGGCAACCGCAGGTATCGTGACATCGTTTCCATCCCCGCCCCTTACCCGATTGGAGAAGCGGGATGCCCGCGCTATGCTGGCCGTCCTTTCCATTTGGGGCGAAGGGATCCGCCATGAGCGACACCGCCGGCACACCCGGACTTCAGCGCGTTTTCCCCCGGGGCACGGTCATCTTCAAGGAGGGCGACACCGGGCACGAGGCCTATCTGCTGCAGCAGGGCACCGTGCGCATCTTCAAGACCACGGCCGGACGCAAGATCACCATCGGCCGGGTCTGGCCGTTCCAGGTGTTCGGCGAGATGGCCCTGCTGGACGACAGCCCGCGCATGGCCACCGCCCTGGTGGATGACGACGCCACCTGCCTGGTGCTGACCAAGGAGGCCATCCGCACCATGATGGATCAGGCGCCGCCGGGGCTGAACACCCTGATCCAGTCGCTGCTGGCCACCATCCGCGAACTGGGCGACGACCTGGCCGACGCCAGGTCCAGTTTGGCGGATCACGGGGTGGAATGATCCAGGTTCTCTCGGCCCTGGCGCCGATCATCGCGCTGATCATTCTGGGGCATCAGATGCGGTCGAGGGGCTGGGTCGACGATGCCTTCTGGGCGCCGGCGGAATGGGCCACCTTTCACCTGTTCCTCCCCGCCTTGCTGGTCGCCTCGCTGGCCCGCGCCCGCCTGGAGGGGCTGCCGGTGGGCACCATCTTCGCCGTCGAGGCGGGGCTGGTGGTGGTGATGGCCGCGACGGCCGGTCTGGCGGCGCGGCGGCTGGAACAGCCGCCGTGGTCCCTGGATGGCCCCGCCTTCACCTCCTTGTTCCAATGCGTGATCCGCCCCAACACCTATGTGGCCCTGGCGGTAGGAGCCGGGCTGTGGGGCAGCCAGGGCGTGGCGCTGATCGCCGTCTGCACCGCCGCCGTGATCCCCCTGGTCAATCTGCTGTCCACCCTGGCCATGCTGCATTGGGCGCGGACGGACGGGAGGCTGGGCTGGCGCGAGGCGGTGTTGCCGGTGATCACCAACCCGCTGATCCTGTCCTGCGCCGTGGGCGCCGCCATCAACCTCTCGGGCCTGCGCCTGCCCCCGGTGGCCGCCTCCATCCTCGACATCCTGGGCGGCGCCTCGCTGCCTTTGGCACTGCTGGCCATCGGCGCCGGCATCCGCCTGGAGAGCCTGCGGCAACCCGCCCCGTCGGTGTGGCTGGCCATCGCGGCCAAGATGGTCGTCCTGCCCCTGCTGGCCTATGGCGCGCTGAAAGCCGCCGGGCTGGGTGGCGCCATCCTGGGGGCCTGCGGCATCTACGCCGCCCTGCCCGCCTCGCCCGCCTCCTACGTCACCGCCCGCCGGATGGGCGGCGACGCCGCCCTGGTGGCCACCATGCTGTCGGCCCAGACCATCGCCGGAGCGGTGATTCTGCCTTTGTGGCTGATGGTGCTGGGAGCCGGTTGAATCCCCTTGCGGCCGAATTAAAAAAACGTATGCTCGTTTAACGCACCAACCGGGCTGTATGAGGGAACGAGCATGACCGGCTTCAATTCCGCGCTGAACTTCGATCTGGGTGAGACCGCCGACATGATGCGCGACTCGGTCGCCGCCTTCGCCGCCACCGAAATCGCCCCCCGCGCCGCCGAGATCGACCGCAGCAACGAATTCCCCAACGAGCTTTGGCCGCGCCTGGGCGCCATGGGCCTGCTGGGCATCACCGTCGACGAGAAGTACGGCGGCGCCGGCATGGGTTACCTGGAGCACGTGGTGGCCATGGAGGAGATCAGCCGGGCCTCGGCCTCGGTGGGCCTGTCCTACGGCGCGCACTCCAACCTCTGCGTCAACCAGATCAAGCGCAACGGCACCGAAGCGCAAAAGATGAAGTACCTGCCCAAGCTGATCTCGGGCGAATATATCGGCGCCCTGGCCATGAGCGAGCCCAATGCCGGCTCCGACGTGGTCTCCATGAAGCTGAAGGCCGAGAAGAAGGGCGACCGCTACGTCCTCAACGGCACCAAGATGTGGATCACCAACGGCCCCGACGCCGACGTGATCGTGGTCTATGCCAAGACCGACGTCACCGCCGGACCGCGTGGCATCACCGCCTTCCTGGTGGAGAAGACTTTCAAGGGCTTCTCGGTGGCGCAGAAGCTGGACAAGCTGGGCATGCGCGGCTCCAACACCGGCGAGCTGGTGTTCCAGGATTGTGAAGTGCCGGAAGAGAACGTGCTGGGCGCCGTGGGCAAGGGCGTCAACGTCCTGATGAGCGGCCTGGACTACGAGCGCGTGGTGCTGACCGGCGGACCGCTTGGCATCATGGCCGCCTGCATGGATGTGGTGGTCCCCTATGTTCACGAGCGCACCCAGTTCGGCCAGCCCATCGGCACCTTCCAGCTGATGCAGGGCAAGCTGGCCGACATGTACACCACCTTCAACGCCTGCCGCGCCTACACCTACGCGGTGGCCAAGGCCTGCGACCGGGGCGAGACCTCGCGCAAGGACGCCGCCGGCGTGATCCTCTACGGCGCCGAGAAGGCCACCTGGATGGCGCTGGAAGCCATCCAGACCCTGGGCGGCAACGGCTATATCAACGAATACGCCACCGGGCGGCTGCTGCGCGACGCCAAGCTCTACGAGATCGGCGCGGGCACATCCGAGATCCGCCGCATGCTGATCGGCCGCGAGCTGTTCGAAGAAACCAAGTAGCTCCCGTGAAACTGTCATCCCGAGCGAGAGCGAGGGATCTCCTCCTGGCACGGCCACGGGAAACCGGACATGCCGGAGTAGACGGAGATCCCTCACTGCGTTCGGGATGACAAGACAGCGGATGACGAGGCGCAGGCCCCAGGGACGAACCAAATGACTGTCATCAAATCCTCGATCAATCCCCGCTCGGACGAGTTCAAGGCCAATGCCGAGGCCACGCAAGGTCTGGTGGACGACCTCAAGAAGGTGGTGGCCCAGGTCAAGATGGGCGGCGGCCCCGCCATGCGCGAGCGCCACATCGCCCGCGGCAAGCTGTTGCCCAGGGAACGCATCCGCCGCCTGCTGGACGTGGGCTCGCCCTTCCTGGAATTCTCGCAATTGGCCGCCTGGGACATGTATTCCAAGGACGTGATGGGGGCCGGCATCATCACTGGCATCGGCTCCATCAACGGCCAGGAATGCATGATCGTCGCCAATGACGGCACGGTGAAGGGCGGGTCTTACTATCCCCTGACCGTCAAGAAGCACCTGCGCGCCCAGGACATCGCCAAGGAGAACAATCTGCCCTGTGTCTACCTGGTGGAATCGGGCGGCGCCAACCTGCCCAACCAGGACGAGGTGTTCCCCGACCGCGACCATTTCGGCCGCATCTTCTATAACCAGGCCCAGATGTCGGCCCTTGGCATCCCGCAGATTTCCGTGGTGCATGGCTCGTGCACGGCGGGCGGCGCCTATATCCCGGCCATGAGCGACGAAAGCGTCATCGTCAAGAACCAGGGCACCATCTTCCTCGGCGGCCCGCCTTTGGTGAAGGCCGCCACCGGCGAGGTGGTCTCGGCCGAGGAACTGGGCGGCGCCGACGTCCATTGCCGCACCTCGGGCGTCACCGACCATTACGCCCAGGACGACGGCCATGCGCTGGCCATCGCCCGGCGCATCGTCGGCAACCTCAACCGCATCAAGCCCACCAGCCTGAAAATGGCCACGCCGGAAGAGCCGCTGTACGACCCCAAGGAAATCTACGGCATCATCCCCAAGGACCGCCGCAAGCCCTATGACGTGCGCGAGGTCATCGCCCGCATCGTCGACGGCTCGCGCCTGGACGAGTTCAAGCAGACCTACGGCACCACCCTGGTCTGCGGCTTCGCCCATATCTGGGGCTATCCCGTGGGCATCGTCGCCAATAACGGCATCCTGTTCTCGGAAAGCGCCCAGAAGGGCGCCCATTTCGTCGAGCTGTGCAGCCAGCGCGGCATTCCGCTGATCTTCCTGCAGAACATCACCGGCTTCATGATCGGCAAGAAGTACGAGGCCGGCGGCATCGCCAAGGACGGCGCCAAGATGGTTACCGCCGTGGCCTGCGCCAAGGTGCCGCGCTTCACGGTGATCATGGGCGGCAGCTTCGGGGCCGGCAATTACGGCATGTGCGGCCGGGCCTATCAGCCGCGCATGCTCTATATGTGGCCGACGGGGCGCGTCTCGGTGATGGGCGGCGAGCAGGCCGCCAACGTCATGGCCCAGATCAAGAAGGACGCCATGGAGGCCAAGGGTCAAAGCTGGCCGGCGGATGAAGAGGAAGCCTTCAAGGCCCCCATCCGCGACCAGTACGAGACCCAGGGCCATCCCTATTACGCCGGGGCGCGGCTGTGGGACGACGGTCTGGTCGATCCGGCCGAGACCCGCATGGTGCTGGCGCTGTCGCTGTCCGCCTCCTTCAACGCCCCCATCGAGCCGACCAAGTTCGGCGTGTTCAGGATGTAAGCGGCATGAGCGCCCTTCTCGTCACCACCCATGACGGCGTGCGGACCATCACCCTCAATCGGGCCGAGCGGCACAACGCCTTCGATGACGCCCTGATCGCCGAACTGGCCGCCGCCTTCCGCGACGCCGCCACGGCGCCGGGCATCCGCGCCGTGGTGCTGGACTCCACGGGAAAAAGCTTTTCCGCCGGGGCCGACCTGGAGTGGATGAAGCGCATGGCGGGCTATTCCCACGAGGAAAACCTGGCAGACGCCCAAGCCCTGTCGGACATGCTGGAAGCCATCGACGCCTGCCCCCGCCCCGTCATCGGCGTGGTGCAGGGTGCCGCCTATGGCGGCGGCGTCGGGCTGGTGGCCTGCTGCGATCTGGCCGTCGCGGCGGAAGGCGCGACCTTCTGCCTGTCCGAGGTCAAGCTGGGCATCATCCCGGCGGTGATCAGCCCCTATGTGGTGCGCGCCATGGGCGGCCGCGCCGCCCGGCGCTACGCCGTCACCGCCGAACTGTTCGACGCGGCCGAGGCCAAGGCCACCGGGCTGGTGCACGAGGTCGTCCCCGCCGAGCATCTGGCCGAGGTCAGGGACAAGTGGCTGGCCCGCGTCAAGGGCAACGGGCCGCAGGCCATGAGCGCCGCCAAGGGCCTGATCCGCCGCGCCGCCGACCAGCCCCTGGACGAGTCCTTGCGGGCCTGGACCGCCGGCCAGATCGCCGAGCGCCGGGCCAGCGACGAGGGCAAGGAAGGCATCCGCGCCTTCCTGGAAAAGCGCAAACCCGCTTGGATTGAGGGATAAAGAGGCATGTTCGATAAGATCCTCATCGCCAATCGCGGCGAAATCGCCTGCCGGGTCATGCGCACCGCCAAGCGCCTCGGGATTCGCACCGTGGCGGTCTATTCCGAGGCCGACGCCAACGCCATGCACGTGGCCATGGCCGACGAGGCGGTGCTGATCGGCCCCGCCGCCGCCGCCGAGAGCTACCTGAAGGGCGACGTGATCCTGGAAGCCGCCAAGAGGACGGGGGCCCAGGCCATCCATCCCGGCTACGGCTTCCTGTCCGAGAATGCCGGTTTCGCCGAGGCCTGCGCCAAGGCGGGCGTGGTGTTCATCGGCCCGCCGGTGGGCGCCATCCACGCCATGGGCTCCAAGGCCGAATCCAAGCGGCTGATGGAAGCGGCGGGCGTGCCGCTGGTGCCCGGCTATCACGGCAAGGGCCAGACGCTGGAGGAGCTGACCCGCGAGGCGGCGATCATCGGCTATCCCGTGCTGGTCAAAGCCAGCGCCGGCGGTGGCGGCAAGGGCATGCGGGTGGTGAGCGAGGCGTCCGGGCTGGCCGAGGCGGTGGCGTCGGCCAAGCGCGAGGCCAAGGCCGCCTTCGGCGATGATTCCCTGCTGCTGGAGACCTATCTCGGGCGTCCGCGCCATGTGGAAATCCAGGTGTTCTGCGACACCCACGGCAATGGCGTCTACCTGTTCGAGCGCGATTGCTCCATCCAGCGCCGTCACCAGAAGGTGATCGAGGAGGCCCCCGCCCCGGCTTTGGCCGACGAGACCCGGCGCGCCATGGGCGAGGCCGCCGTCGCCGCGGCGCAGGCGGTGGATTATGTGGGCGCCGGCACGGTGGAGTTCCTTTACCAGGACGGCCGCTTCTTCTTCATCGAGATGAACACCCGCCTGCAGGTGGAGCACCCGGTCACCGAAATGATCACCGGCCTGGATCTGGTGGAGTGGCAGTTGCTGGTGGCGTCGGGGGGCAAGCTTCCCCTGGCCCAGGAACAGCTCTCCCGCAAGGGCCACGCCTTCGAGGCCCGCCTGTATGCCGAGGACCCGTCCCGCGACTTCCTGCCGGCCATCGGCAAGCTGGTGCATCTGGCGCCCCCGTCCGAAAACCGCCACGTGCGCGTCGATACCGGCGTGCGCCAGGGCGATCAGGTCACGCCCTTCTACGATCCCATGATCGCCAAGCTGATCGTCTGGGACGAGGACCGCGACTCGGCGCTGCGGCGTCTGCGCCGGGCGTTGGCCGATTATCAGGTGGCGGGGGTGACCACCAACGTCTCCTTCCTGGGCGCCATCGCCGCGCACCCTGCCTTTGCCGCTTTGGAGATCGACACCGGCTTCATCGAGCGCTACCGCGCCGATCTGCAGCCGCCCGCCGCCCCGGTGCCCGCCATGGGCCTCGCCTTCGCCTCCCTAGCCCTGCTGCTGTGGCGCGAAGAGGATAGCGCCCGGACCGCCGCCCGCTCCGGCGATCCCCATTCCCCCTGGCACCAGACCAACGGCTGGCGCCTCAACGACGACAATCACCACGACTTCCGCTTCATGGACGGGGCCGACGAGCGCCGGGTCACCGTGCATTTCGTCGCCGACGGCTGGTCGCTCGACCTGCCCGACCAGACCCTGTCGGCGCGCCGCGCCACCCTGTCGGGCACCACGCTTTCGGCGGAAATCGGCGGCGAACGCCGCACCGCCTCGGTGGTACGCTCCGGCTTCGACATCACCGTGCTGCACGACGGCCACGCCTGGAAGATCAAGCTGGACGACCCGTCGGCCACCGCCGCCGAGCGCGAGGGCGGGGACGGCCGTTTGGCCGCTCCCATGCCGGGCACCGTGGTTCAGGTGCTGGTCCAGCCGGGCGACGCCGTCACCGCCGGCCAGCCGCTGATCGTGGTCGAGGCCATGAAGATGGAGCACGCCATCAAGGCCCCCGCCGAGGGCAAGGTGGCCGCCATCCACTTCAAGGTGGGCGACACCGTGGCCGAGGGCGTCGAACTGCTGGCCTTCGAGGTGAAGGAATAGGATCTGTCGGGCTATCGCCCGAACCCATTTGGGGCAATGCCCCAAACCCCCTTTTGATTCATGAATGAAAGGGAGGTTTGGAGGTCTCCTCCAGGCGGGGAACGGGGCGGCAGCCCCGAATGGACGGGAAAGGTTCGAGATCATGCGTCATCCCTCGCGCGTCAAAATCGTCGAGGTCGGTCCCCGCGACGGCCTGCAGAACGAGGCCAGGCCGGTCGCCGTCGAGATCAGGGTCGGGCTGATCAATCGCCTGACCGGGACCGGGCTTACCGCCATCGAATCGGGCAGCTTCGTCAGCCCCAAATGGGTGCCGCAGATGGCCGCCACCGCCGAGGTGATGGCCGCCATCACGCGGCGGCCGGGCGTGGCCTATCCCGTGCTTACCCCCAACCTCCAGGGGCTGGAGGCGGCGCTGGCCGCCAAGGTCGAGGAGGTGGCGGTGTTCGCCGCGGCGTCGGAGACCTTCTCGCAAAAGAACATCAACTGCTCCATCGCCGAAAGCCTGGAGCGCTTCGCCCCGCTGGCCGCCCGGGCCAAGGCCGAGGGGTTGCGGGTGCGGGGCTATGTCTCCTGCGTGCTCGGCTGCCCCTATGAGGGCGCGGTCGAGCCCTCGGCGGTGGCCGGAGTGGCGGAAAAGCTGGTGGCCATGGGCTGCTACGAGATCTCGCTGGGCGATACGGTGGGCGTCGGCACCCCCGCCAAGGCCCAGGCCATGATCGACGCGGTCACCGCTCGGCTGCCCGTCGAGATGCTGGCCGCCCATTTCCACGACACCTATGGCCAGGCCCTGGCCAATCTGCTGGCGGTGATGGAGCGCGGCGTGGCGGTGATGGATTCCTCCGTCGCCGGGCTGGGCGGCTGCCCCTATGCCAAGGGCGCCGCCGGCAACGTGGCCAGCGAGGATCTGGTCTACATGCTGAACGGCATGGGCATTCACACCGGCATCGACCTGGACAGGCTGATCGAGGCCGGAACCTTCATCTGCGAGGCGCTTGGCCGCGCCACGGGCTCGAAGGTTGCCCGCGCCCGCGCTTAGCTTGGCTTGACCAACGACCTTGGCGATAAGTATAGCCGTGTGCTACCATCGAACCCGCGAAATTCACAAATGCGGACACGAGCTCCATGTCCACGGATTTCTGGGTCGATGCGCTGAGCGTCGGAGTTGATGAATTCGACCGCGCCCACCGGCAACACCTGAACACCATTGGCGAGATCGAGGTGGCGTTGTCCGAGAATCGCCGCTCTGACGCCGTTGGACTGCTCACCCATCTGCTGCAGATTCTGACCGTCCATCAGGCGGAGGAACTGGACCTTCTGGTCCGTACGTCCTATCCCGGCGTTGACCAGATCCGCGAAGTCCAGGCGGCCAATCTGGCGCGGCTGCACCGGCTGAAGGATCAGGTGGAAGGCCAGACCAGCCAGCTTGCCGACGCCCGGCGGGTGGCGACCGAAATGCGCATGGCCTTTGTCGACTACCTCTTGAAGGGTGACATCAACTTCAAGAGCCATCTGGACATGGCCGGCTACGGCTATCGCTGAACCAAAGAGGGATGCCTTAAACATGCATCACTCTTTTTAACTTTATTTGTTTTGCCCTCGCCGGGCGGACGCCTCCGCGCCCTTGGCCGCTCGCTCAATGCTCGCATGAGCGCCGCGCCTCACATTTGAGGCTCGGCGCTTTAATCGCTGGCCTGCCGCCTCCCGCTGGGGTGAAATAGACCGTTCGCCGCAAGGAACGCTCTATGACCACCATTCTCGGTACCTATGATCACTATGGCTACGCCGCCATTGCCCTGCTCGGAACCTTTGTCGGCGCCTGGTTTCTGCTGTGGGTGACCTTACGCTCGCCCTGGGCCGACGAGCTTCACACCTGGAGGGGGGTGTCGCCCCCTTTTCTCGGGGTGGTGGGCGTCCTGTTCGCCCTGACGCTGGCCTTCCTGGCCAACGACACCTGGAACGCCCATGACCGGGCGCTGAATGCCGTTTACCAGGAAGCCGACGGGCTGCGCAGCATCGACGCCCTGGCCGAGCATCTGCCCGCCCCGATCAAGGCCAGGGTGGTGGGAGCGGTGCGGGACTACGCCCGCATCACGGTGACCGAGGAATGGCCCCTGCTGGCGCGGCGCCAGAACAGCCGCGCCGCCTCGGACCAGTTGGACAGACTGCTGTCGCTGCTGGCGGGGCCGGATGTCTCGGCGGTGGCGCCGACCGGAGTGCATGGGCTGATGCTGAGCCAGGCCGTCCAGGTCCGGGCGGCCCGGGGATTACGCATCGCGCTGTCCCAAACCCACGTCAATCCGCTGAAATGGCTGGGCATGGCCTTTCTCGGCTTTCTCACCATGATTTCCATCGCCATGGTCCATGTGGACCAGGGACGGGCGGAAATCCTTGCCATGGTGATCTTCGCGGCGGCGGCGGCGCCGACGGCGGCCATCGTGCTGGTGCAGGGCAACCCATTCCAGCAGCCCACGGTGGTCCACGCCGGGCCGATTGCGGCCCTGGCGGCGGAGCCCGGTGCTCAGTCCAGCGGAGCCGGAGGAGCGCGGTAGAAGAAGTCGGGATCGGCCAGGGTCGAGGCCGAAACGGTGATCATGGTCTTGGGCTGCAGCTTGTTGAACAGGCGGGCGTGCATGATGCCGTCCACGTGCTCGAAAATCTTCTCGACCACCCAGATGCTCTTCTTGGTGTCGTGGGCCTTGATGAACATGTCGCCGACCTGTGCATCAACGGACTTGCGCTTGAACATTCCTACTCCCGCCGAATTCACCTTAGATGAGATGATCATCTTGCCGAGGCCAAAAGCGGCCCGACCGGACTGAGGTTATATGACGCGGAGCCGAACGGGAAGCCGTGTCGTGAGAATTGTGCCATGCGAGATAGGATTTCATGACGTCGACTGCTGCTATCGTATTGATCGACTGCGAGAATCTGACCGGCACCCGACGGCTGGAATCCCTGGGCCGCTGGGCCGGGGCCGGGCGCCTGGAGCTGTTCGGGCGCGAAGGCTTCATGGCGCCATGGCGCATGGCCCTGGCCAGGCGGGGCCTGGCGGCGGCGGCCGAGACCCCGGTTCCCGACGACGCGCCCTCCCAGGCGGCGGACCAGGCCATCGCCCGCACCGTCGACGCCCTGATCGCCGCCGGGACCAGCGGCCCGGTGGTGATCGCCTCCAACGACAAGGGCTTTGCCGTCGACATCGCGCGGATGACGGCAGAGGGCATGGCCGCCCGCCAGGATTTCGACCTGGACGAAGCCGGCCTGCTGCGGCTGGTGATCGGAGAGATTGCCCGGCCGGACGGCTGGGCCGCCGCCGGCGGTGTCGGCGACCATCTGATCAGGCGGTTTGGGTTGGATATTCGCGGCCGGCTGGGCCCTCTGGCGGCCCGGTCCGGCTGTGCGGTGCGGCATGACCGCACTGGCCTGTGGCTCTCGGCACCCGAGAGCCCGGCGTAAAGGCGATCAGATCGCCGAGGGAATGCCGTCGTGCTGGTCCTTGTCCAGCTCGCGCTCGACCCGGGCGGCGTGACGCCAGGCGCTGATGGAAATGCCAAGGCCGGCGATGCTCAGGGCGCCGATGGCGGCCATCACGATATCCATGGTGGAAACGATCATGGTTCTCTCCTTGGCCGCTCGACTGGCGCGGCCTTTCCCAGCCATGTACACCGCTTCTCGCACATGCGAAAGGCACTGGAGGTCAGCCATGCACAAACCTCATGCATTGCTATGGCGGGAAGGAATCATTTGCGGGGAATACGGACCGTCACCGTCGTGCCCTCGCCCGGCCGGCTGACCAGATCCAGGCTGCCGCCGTGCAGTTCGGAGAAGGACTTGGCCAGGGGTAGACCCAGCCCAGTCCCCGCATAACGGCGCGACAGGCTCGACTCCACCTGGACGAAAGGCTGCAAGGCCTTTTCCAGGCTTTCCTCGTCCATGCCGATCCCGGTATCGGCCACGATCAGAACGAGGTCAGTCCCCTCATGACGGGCCTCCAGGCTGACCGATCCGCCGGCGGGCGTGAATTTCACCGCGTTGGACAGCAGGTTGAGCAGGACCTGCTTCATGCGCAACGGGTCGAGCATGGCGTCGCCCAGGCCGGGCTCCGCCTTGCACCCCACGTTGACCTCGGCGCGGGTCGCGCGTTCCGACACCAGCCGGATGGCCGATTCCAGCAAGGGCAGCACGGGGGTCGACTCGCGGCTGAGGTCGAAGCGCCCCACCTCGACCTTGGCCAGATCGAGGATGTCGTTGATGATGCGGAGCAGGTGGTGGCCGGAATCCCAGATCCAGCCGATATACTCGCCATAGCGGGCATTGCCCACCGGACCGAACACCCCCGACCGCATCACGTCGGAGAATCCGATGATAGCATTCAAGGGCGTGCGCAGTTCGTGGCTCATATTGGCCAGAAACTCGCTTTTGCAGCGATTCGCCTCCTCGGCCTGACATCGGGCGAGATCCAGTTCGCGGGTCCGTTCGACGACCCGCTGCTCCAGCTGTTCGTTGGCCTCCTGCAGGGCGCGCTGGTAGGCATGGCGCTCGGTGACGTCGCCAATGGAGCCCACCATGCGCGTCGCAACCCCATCGGCGTCGAGCACCGCCAGGCCGCGGGCCAGAACCCATCGCCACCGCCCGTCGCGGTCAGTCACCCGGTATTCACATTCGAAATGGGCGTCCTCGCCTTTGAGATGACGCACCAGGGTGGCCTGATAGCGGTCGCGGTCCTCGGGATGGACCAGCTCCAGCCATTCATGGGAGGTGGTCCGCAGGGTGTCGCTCTCGAAGCCGAGAATGGAAAGCAGCCGCGCCGACAGGTACAGCTCCTTGGTGATGGGGTTCCAGTCCCACAGCCCCTCATTGGGGCCGCGCATGGCCAGGGCATAGCGCTCCTCGCTCTCGCGCAGGGCCCGCGTGGTGGCCAGCAGGACCCGCTGGGTGCGCTGCGCCTCGCGCTGGGCAATTTCCAGCGCCTTGACCCGCGCCCGCAAGCGGGCCGGCGTTTCGTCGCGCAAGCTCTCCCGGCCGGGGCCGATGCCCCGAGGCGTTCTGACGGGCAACCCAACCTCCAGCATCCCTCGCATTAGGTAAAGGTACGCATGCCCGCCCGGCCAGACAAGGTGGCCAAAGGGCAAAATGCGTCCCGGATGCAAGCCTTGCCCGGCAGATCCGCAATTGTCGCAAGGGGAACGCCGTCCTATCATGGCCGGAACGGGAGGAACGGTCATGACGACACTGCGCCTTCGCGACATGCTGCTTATCGGGGCCGGGCTGGCCTTTCTCGGCTGGGCGCTCCTGCCGCCCTCGTCCCTATCCCTGAACGAGTCCTGCGCCCCCTCCAATGGCCCGCCATCGCTCAGCGCCGCCCTGTTTCCCGGCACGTTCTGGGAAAAGCAATTGACGGCGGTACTGGTCGAACGCGACGAGTTGCTGGCCCGCCCCGCCCGCCGCGCCCGCATCGATGCCCAGATCAAGGCCGAGGCCTCGGCCATCGAAGGCCGCATGGACCGCCTCAACCGGGAACAGGACCGCATCGACAGCCGGGCGGAAAAGGAACGCCACGACATGGCCGAGCAAAGCGCCCGCCTGAAGCGGATCGCCTGGCTGATGGGCTGCGAGGGAGAAATCCGCCAGCGGCTGGCGCAATAGGGGCGGCGGAAAGGCTCCCCTTCGGGGGCTTTCGCCCCCGATCCCCCAATCGTGAAGCACAGCGTCCCGAACCCTTCAGGCTTTTAAGGCTCAGTTGGCCCAGCAGGCCAGCCAGTACATGGTCTCCGGGCGCCCCTCGTTGACGGCCAGCCAGCGGTCGAGGGACGACATGTGGCGCAGGACCGGGAACCGGTTGGGGTCGCGCGGCCCTTCGGAAATCTTTTCCACCTGATGTGTTCCAGAGAACCGGCGGATCAGGGTTTCGGTGATGTCGCGGTTCAGGAAGTCGTGACACTCGACGATGATGTCGCAGTCACACAACTCCGGCACCGGAGCCGGGTCGAGCAAAGTCATCTCCGCCCCTTCGCAATCGACGACCAGCAAGGCCCGCCCCTGGCCGGACAGGTGGCTCCGAAGCTTGTCGCTGGTGCACAGGCCGTCGACGACCACCCTCGCCCCCACGCCGTTGGCAGCGGCGGCACGCTGGCAGTACTGTCGGGAATTGGCATCGGTGTCGTGGGCGAAGACCCGCGCCTGGGGCAAGGCCCGCGCCAGGCCGACGGCGTAATACCCCTCGGCGCAGCCGATATTGACCACCACGGGCGGCATCCGGTCCATGGCCCGGGTAAAGGCGGGAATCAGTTCCTCCTCGTAGCATCCGAGGATCTTGGGAGCCAGGTCGCCGTCGTGCCAAGTGCTCTCGCCCGACAGGGTCATTCCGGTGAAGAGCCCGCCCAGGACCTTCATGTTGGAAGCCTTGGCCAGCGCGGCGCACAGTTCCGCCCGCCGGGCCGCCGCCGCCAGATTGAGAATGTCGAAATTAGTCTTTACGCGGATCTGATCGATATCCACCGCGCCCTCCTCCCGTCGGACTCTATTCGTGCTCGGGCTCCGGCCCGGCCTCCACGTCGATGGGCACGCCGGGCTGCAGTTTGGAGGTGCGGATGGCGAGGGCGCTCTTTACGTGGCTGATATTAGGTGCGGCGGTCAGGCGCGTGGTGAGGAAACGCTGGTAGTCGTCCCAGTCATGGGCCACCACCTTCAACAGGAAGTCGGTCTCGCCCGCCAGCATGTGGCACTCGCGCACCTCGGGCCAGCCCTTGACCAGCTCCTCGAAGGACTTGAGGTCGGCCTCGGCCTGGCTGTTCAGGCCCACATGGGCGAACACCGTGACGTTGAATCCCAGCGCCCCGGGGTCGATCTCGGCATGGTAGCCCTTGACGTAGCCGGCCTCCTCCAGCGCCCGCACCCGTCGCAGACAGGGCGGCGCCGAGATTCCCGCCCGCCGTGCCAACTCGACATTGGTCATTCGGCCGTCGGCCTGCAGGTCGGCCAGAATGCGCCGATCGATGCGGTCAAGCTTGACCCGCTGCATAAGGGAACTCCAATACCACGTAAGTTTGCGAAATTATATTACTCAGAAGCCGCCAGCAAGCCCAACGTTCTGTCGCGGCGACGATTTTCCCAGCGCGGGCTCCCCCGCCCGCTCCCAAAGCCATGACCACAGGGAAACTGAGAGTTAATATCCTTCTCAAGCGCGGTCATGGCAGCTGTTTTGTAATCATTCCATCTTGCGCGACACGGCAATCCAGACTAGATTTGTCGGCATCATTTTTGTCCAAGCCCTATGAGGGAGCCTTTCTAATGTCCGACACGATTCAGAGCCCGACCTCCCTGGTCACCAAAGCCGCCCCTGACTTCACCGCCCCGGCGGTGATGCCGGACAACGAGATCAATCCGGCGTTCAACCTGAAGTCGTACCTGGCTGGCTCCTACGGCATCGTGTTCTTCTATCCGCTGGACTTCACCTTCGTGTGTCCGTCGGAGATCCTGGCCCACGATCACCGCGTCAAGGCCTTCGCCGAGCGCAACACCAAGGTCATCGCCGTCAGCGTCGATTCCCACTTCACCCACCTGGCCTGGAAGAACACCCCCGTCGACAAGGGCGGCCTGGGCAACGTCCAGTTCCCCATGGTGGCCGACCTGACCAAGGACATCGCCAAGTCCTATGGCGTCCTGCTGCCGGGTGGCGTGGCGCTGCGCGGCACCTTCGTGATCGACAAGAACGGCGTGGTCCAGTCGGCCCATGTGAACAACCTGCCGCTGGGCCGCAACGTGGACGAGGCGCTGCGCCTGATCGACGCGCTGCAGTTCTCGGAAGAGCATGGCGAGGTCTGCCCCGCCGGCTGGAACAAGGGCAAGGCCGGCATGAAGCCCAATCCCAACGGCGTTGCCGAATACCTGGCCAAGCACGCTTCCGAGCTGTAAGGCTTTTGTAAGATAGGGAGGGCGCGCCGCTTGCCAGCGGCGCGCCCTCTCCTTATGCTGTGACGCAATAATTTCGAAAAGTCCGGGAAGCATCGCGATGGCGCATCACCACTCCAAGGTCCTGATTCTGGGTTCCGGTCCGGCCGGCTGCACCGCGGCCATCTACGCGGCGCGCGCCAATCTCGAGCCCATGCTGGTGGCCGGGCTGCAGCCCGGCGGCCAGTTGACCATCACCACTGATGTGGAAAACTTCCCAGGCTTCGCCGAGGCGGTCCAGGGGCCCTGGCTGATGGAACAGATGCAGGCCCAGGCCGAGCATGTGGGCACCCGCTTCATGGACGACACCATCGTCTCGGTGGACCTGTCCAAGCGCCCCTTCACCGCCGTGGGCGATTCCGGCGACACCTATGCCGGCGATACGCTGATCATCTGCACCGGCGCCACCGCCCGCTGGCTGGGCCTGGAATCGGAAAAGAAGTTCTCCGGCTTCGGCGTGTCGGCTTGCGCCACCTGCGACGGCTTCTTCTTCCGCGGCAAGGAAGTGGCGGTGATGGGCGGCGGCAATTCGGCGGTGGAAGAGGCCATCTATCTGGCCGGCATCGCCTCCAAGGTCACCCTGATCCATCGCCGCGACACGCTGCGGGCCGAAAAGATCGCCCAGGACCGCCTGTTCGCCAATCCCAAGGTCGCCGTGGTCTGGGACAGCGTCATCGACGAGATCGTCGGCGACGACAACCCTCCTGGCGTCACCGGGGTGCGCCTCAAGAACGTCAAGACCGGCGCGCTGTCCGTGCTGCCAGTGGACGGCGTGTTCATCGCCATCGGCCACACGCCCAACACCGAGCTGTTCAAGGGCGCCCTGGAAATGGATTCCGAGGGCTATCTGATCACCAAGGCCGGCGCCACCTCCACCAACATTCCCGGCGTGTTCGCCGCCGGCGACGTGCAGGACAAGATCTATCGCCAGGCGGTCACCGCCGCCGGCACCGGCTGCATGGCCGCGCTGGAGGCCGAGCGCTTCCTCACCGCGCATGGACACACGGGTTAAGTTGCGGCACAGTAGCCGGTATGAAATGGGAGGGCGGAAACCATAATCCGCCGCGGGGAGGAGACCGGTCGCCACATGGACTGGGATAAGCTGAGGGTTTTTCATGCCGTCGCCGAGGCGGGCAGCTTCACCCATGCGGGCGAGGTGCTCAATCTCAGCCAATCGGCGGTCAGCCGCCAGATCAGTGCGCTGGAGGAAAGCCTTAACCTGCCGCTGTTTCACCGCCATGCCCGCGGCCTGATCCTCACCGAGCAGGGCGAACTGCTCTACCGCACCGCGCGCGACGTGTTCTCCAAGCTGGCCATGACCGAGGCCCTGCTGACCGAAAGCCGTGAACGCGCCCAGGGACCGCTGAAGATCACCACCACCGTGGCCTTCGGCTCGCTGTGGCTGACGCCGCGCATCAAGGACTTCCTGGACGCCTACCCCGAGATCGCGGTCACCATGGTGCTGTTCGACGGCGAGCTGGACCTGGCCATGCGCGAGGCCGACGTGGCCATCCGCATGATGCCGCCGCGCCAGCCCGACCTGATCCAGCGGCACCTTTTGTCCATGAACTACGCCGTCTTCGCCGCGCCCTCGTATATCGAAAAATACGGAATGCCGAAGTCCGCCGACGACCTCGACAACCACCGCATCATCGTCTATGGCGACGACACCCGGGTCTCGGCCCCGGTGTCCAACGTCAACTGGCTGCTGGAAGCCGGCGCCTCCCCCGACCGGCCGCGCAAGCCGGTGCTGGAGGTCAACAACATCTACGGCATCTACCGCGCCGTCAAAAGCGGACTGGGCATCGCCGCCATGCCCGAATACCTGCGCGGCGAGGCCGAGGCGCTGGTGCATATCCTTCCCGAGCTGAAGGGCCCCAAGGTCGAGACGTATTTCGTCTATCCCGAGGAATTGCGCCATTCCAAGCGCATCACGGTCTTCCGCGACTTCCTGCTCTCCAAGATCGCCGAATCCGCCTGATCCGGTAAAAACCCTACCCGAAAGCATAAGGCATGCGCCAACCGCATGCCTCTATCCTGCTTTTTGGTGTGGTTTGAGGCCGCTCCATGCCGTACATCAGTACTCGCAACTTGCTGCAGCGCAGCAGGTCCAGAGTTCGGCGGTTCCCGCCACAGTGTTCCCAGGTGCAATGCCTGGGTTCCGGGTCTTCGGACCCTACGTCTCCTAGACGTGAAGCCTCCCTGTTTGACTTAGCCCCTGGTGAATAACCGGGGGCTTTCTTTTTCAATGGGTTATGAGGTTTTGAGGCTTGGGCCGATTTGGCGGGTCCGAGGCTCATGGGCCGTATGTGGGCCGTTTTTGATTTCCAGAGCGCGACGCAAGCCGCGCAGCCAATGCACCGATTGACGTTATACGTGGCGCGTTATATCGTTGTCACATGATAGCCAGCTTTCACGACAAGGAAACGGAGCGCCTATATCAGGCGGGCACGTCCAAGCGGTTTGCCGCTATCGCCAAAGCCGCGTTACGCAAGCTGGACATGCTTGATGCGGCTGCCGAGTTGCAAGACCTCTCCTCACCCCCAGGGAACCGCCTTGAGGCTCTGGAGGGCGACAGGAAGGGCCAACACAGCATCCGTATCAATGACCAGTGGCGGCTGTGTTTTATATGGCGTGATGGTGCCGCGCACCGTGTCGAGATCACCGACTACCATTGAGGCAGGATCATGCGCATCAAGACCCATCCCGGTGAAATCCTCCGCGAAGAATTCATGGCCCCCTTGGGGCTGTCGGCCAACGCCCTTGCCACGGCGTTACGCGTCCCGGCAACCCGCATTGGCGAGATCATCAAGGAGCACCGCTCCATCACCGCCGATACGGCTTTGCGGTTGGCCCGGTATTTCGGCACCACGCCACAATTCTGGCTCAACCTCCAAAGCGCCCATGACCTGTCAAAGGTGGAAGCTGAGGCCGGAGACAAGATTGCACACGACGTGACGCCACGGGCGGCGTAGGGCAAGGGCTACACGGAGGCAAGCGAGCGGATCAGGTTGCAGGGATCAAAGCCAATGGCTGCCGCAACATCCAGGAATTCCAAAACATCCAAGCGCCTCTCTCCAAGCTCATACTTGGCGACATAGGACGGAGGTTTTCCCAATCGCTCCGCGATCACGGTTTGCGTAAGCCCCCGCGCCTTGCGTTCGGCGACCAACAGCGCCCGCAGTTTGTGGTGACGTTCCGTGTGAATGGTCTTGGGCATCGTGGAGCCGGTTGTGATAGCTCACGACAGCAAATTCCCCTGGACGAATTCTCCCAAAACAGGAGAATGAGGAGAGCCGAATGGGGAGAGAGATAATGCAGCGCAGCACGTTTTTGATTGCCGGTGTAATGACAGCCCTGTTTATCACGGGCTGCACACCCCAAAAGATGGGGTATCAGCCATCAAGCACTATTGAAACTTCCAGGCTGCGCAGCACAGTTGACATAAAAGATGATCAGTTCGAAAAGTCTGTATTATTTATAGGCCCAGAGGAAACACTTGGAGCTGGTGTTCTTTCTGAGTTCAACACTTATTTTATTCGAAGCTGGGTTGACAAAGGGACATTGGTAGCAACACATCAAGTCTATGTGAACGATTATGGGAGTGGATGGAAATTTTGGAATTCGGCAAAAGATGAAAACTCCAACATAATGGAATTCGTATCTATATCTAGCCATGTCGGCAGTTGCAGATATGGATGCAGTTATTTTGAATCATTTGGCGCCTCGATCGATGACAAGACATTGCGCAGCAAGAGAGAAACGGGCTACCGGATAAAATTTAGTGCCAAAAACGGCGCTGAAAAGGTTGTCCATATAACGCCGCGACAGGTTATCGCTCAGTTAGAGGCGATTGACGCGAGATTTCCACCCCAAAAGGTCAAAGAAGAAGCGGCGCAGCCAAAAGTGAAATCCGATAAACAAAATCAAAGGCAAAATAAAACACTAAAGCAAAAGTGATAAATCACTATTCTGCAAGAACAATACCAAGCGACGCGCATGAAAAGCTGTTCTGCCTCAGAAGGCGTTATTTAACGTTAGTTACCATAGAATATCGGCGGCGTGGGAACTTGACCAGGGAGTCGGTCAAGGCGAGTGATCGGCTAGAGATTTGACTCCCCCCCGCCAAATGACTGGCATGCAGATAAATGGGAGACAGCTAAATGAAGATAGCCTTGTACGTGACGTGCCTGTCTACGATTCTTTTGGTTACGGCATGTACGCCATATAAAATATATCACCCGAATAAATCAGCCGCAGAGCAGGCAGCGGATAAATACGACTGCGAACAACTAGCACTGCAGAAAACAAGGGCACAGGGCTATGGCAATAATCCACTTATTGTTGGAGACAACGAGCGGGATTGCATGACTCGAAAATATGGCTACACAATCAGTCGGTAAATTAAAATCCCCCAAACTCATCTCCGCACCGCCATAGCGCCCGCCACATGCGGGGGTGAGCCTGGAGGCGTCTGGACCCTGCCAACCGTCATGCCGCGATTGTCAGTGATGTGCCAATTGCCGGGGGATAGCTCCCTGAGTTGCCCAACGGTGTTGCCGTTGCGGTCAACCAGATACGTCTGGCTCCCAATGGTGCGGGTTCCCACGGCGGGAAGGTCAGCAGCGATGGCCGGGGCAGCCAACAGCACGAGGGTCAGCAGCGCCGTCCATGGCATGCACCGCCTGTTACGGCGGGTCGGTACGGGTGGGGATATGCCGAAATGCTTCATGCGCTACCCCCCATTGGGCGTTGGCCTGAACCGAAAGAATGATGCTCGGCCCCATTCAGCGCAACGGGAATTGCTTTTTACGCCGCCGCACGCATGAATTCCTCCAGCGGTCGCCCCCGAATGGAAAAGCCCAAGGGCACGACAACACTACCGCCGCGAACCGGAGAGAGAACCAGGGAGGGCGGCAATCCCTCGATAGACTTCTGAACCAACTCCCAGCGGTCCAACGGGCCTAAATATTTTTCCGCAACCGCTCGCGGATCAGAAATATCAGACCGGGCATGTAAGATGCTGCTCTGACGTTTCCCAGCAATTCGATAACGGTAGGGTCTGATATTGACTTCGTGACGTTCTCCAATAGTAACCTTATTATTGGAGTTTGCCACGAAGTCAATAGCGCCATTCCTGTGCGCCCATGACTTGGCTGCATCGACAGTGGGGAATTTATCTGAGAGAACAAGCGCACGCCCGTTCCAATCGTCGGGGATAATACCTCGGGCCGCCATCAATGCCAGGGGGGTGGCTTCGGCCATCAGGTCATCCCAGGAAATTAACTCATTCACCGGAATAGGCAGCGGCACATTGGTGGCAATGTCAATCTGGAGTGGGTTGGATGGATCACGCCAAACATGCCGAGCGCGCGCTATGACCTGAAGCAATTCACCTTCAGTGTGAGCCCAGCGCACCGCCTCAGCACAGGGGTCTGGGTGGTAGACCTGTTTGGCATGTCTGCCTGTACCGTCAGCCATTAACCGCTTGAAGTCCCGCACAGGGTACCTCTCTCCATTGAGAGACTGCCCTACCTTGCCAAAAACAACCCACGCAATTTCCTCGGCATCGGATGGCTTGATCTGTGGGCGACCAATGATCACCTCGTAGCCCACGCCATTCCAGCCATCGAACCCACGAATATTGCCAAAGTGGGCTATTCCGGTATTGGCAGAAGGGGTGAAAGTACGCAGCACCTCGGCCTCGGTGCCCTTGGGCATAATGGCGACCATTCTCTGAGCCGCATATTGATGCTCCTTGGCCTCCAAAAACCGAGCGATGCAGGCACAGTTGTTTCGCTGGGTCTGTTGGTTTTGAGGGCTCGCATTTTCGTCAGGCCGGATCATGGTGTATGAAACGGCTTGGTCACGCACTTGCCGGATATAGACGCCTTCCGGGACCATGGCTGTCTCTGCGTACGATTTAATGCTCAGGTCAGGCAGCCACTGACGGGCAATCTCTGGCTGCATGGTGGCATCGAGATGCGCTATGGGCAGAGAATACCAGTCCTCATGGATGTCTTTGCGCCACATCATTGTCACGGAAGAGCCATCCGCCACCTGTAGATATGGCGATTCGTCTCCTGGCCCCTCAAGCGTCAGCACAACAAGTTCAAGGAGTTGCTTCAATTTCATCAGAAGGGCGTTGTGCGACTTCGCCGCTTCCAGCGCCCTCTCGGCAGCAGCCTTGGACATTTCGGGAGTGACTATGTCGGCAATCTCAATTTTTGTGCGCAAGAGATAATATATAACGGTTTTGCACTCGAGCGAGCGTATCATCTTCATAGATGACTTGCGCAGCCGACCAATTCCTGATGCGCAGAACGCTTGAATAATATATTGCAGCAACTGATTTGTTCTATGGGTCGGCAGGCCGACAAAATCACTCTCTGCGTCAGGAATTATCCATTTTTTCGAAATCAACGAATCAATCAAGATATTTTCATGTCCAATCATCGTTGTCAGCCATGGGGATTCATCAATGATGACCTCATCAAAGCCTTGCCCCTTTGGGGATTCATCAATGATGACCTCATCAAAGCCTTGCCCCTTTAAAGGCTCCGGCATCGGATGCGGCAGACTTGCATGCGTGAAACACCAATGCTGAACATGCCCCTCCGCCGCCACGATATGTTGCCGCCGATATCCGCATAGATCACCGTCCCCACTCTCATGGTGGGGGCAGTATCCTCGCACTCTTGAACCACATAAGTCTGACTGCTTGCCGCCAGCATTGAGCACAAGCGACATGGTATCGTTGCGTCGGCACATGCGAACATCTGTGGACGATGGGTCAGGTTGGTCGGTGCCGAGCCACCGTTGGGCCTTGCCTCCCCACCGTTGCTCTACATCAGCAGTCTGAACATGACCGGGGGCGAAATGGGCTATCCCCATAGCAAGTGGCTCCACTTGATAATGGCGCGGGTCTTGCCTGCCGCACAGTCGCCAATGATACCGATCTGCCTCGGATGGTTTGATCCATCGGCGGGCTTTACGAGGGTTGATATGGCAAACGCACCAATGTGCAGCTCGACCTCAGCGGCAATGGCCTGGATACCACGCGTTGGCAACGGCCAGGACGGTTCAACAATTTCCTCTGCCTCTGCCTGTCGCACCGCAACCCACTCGATTAGATCATCAAGATAGCGGTCTGAAAGATAGCGTTCGATGTCTGCCGCCGACCGTCCATTAGGGTCGGCATTGGATATGGCATGACGCAGCATGGATTTGATTGCATCTGGATTGGCGTTCGCACCATTCAAAGCATAATAGGCTCCAATGGCAGCCTTGATGGGCTCATGAAAACCACGGGCGCCCCCTATGGCATCGAGATGACCTTGGACACCCAATCCCGCATGAGAACTCCCAGCACTGTCTGTGCGCGCCCTTTCGACCTTCTCGGGTAGAACAAGGGCAACAACATCGACCTGCCCGTGACGCAGGCCGGAGCGACGCGGCACAGGGTCTTGAATGCCATCCTCAAAGAGCGGCGCGGCGGTATAATGGGCCTGAACCGCATTGAAGAGGGCGGTGTCGATAAGCTTGCCGCTGTTGCCTGCATCGCTCCAAGCCGCATTGACGGCATTGCCCCACCGCTTAAGGTCCGCATCAGGGATCGGCCTATTCAAACAAAACCAGAGATGGATGCGCAGGCCCGGCTTCCTGCCCTGGCTCGATGACCATTGCCAGTAGCAGGTCACATTTTGGAACTCAGGAGGAAGCAGACCGATCAGGTACTCAATCAGCCCATCATGACCGAGGTTAGGAGGGCGCGGGATGCCATCAATGTCGATCATCACCCAAGGCCGCGCCGAACTCAGGAACGTGGCCTCCCCTTTCGGGCCGGAGTGAAGCAACCTTCTGGTGCGGTTGGAATTGGCTGTTGGGGCAAGCTCTCCCCGAACGACAAAGGCTAACCGATCAGACTCCAGCGATGTCAGCAAGCTCGCCAGTTCATAGATGGAGGCGACAGAAACGGTTTGGGCTGAGAAGTACATCTCTCTACCATACGGCAGAGAAACTTCTTTCCCGGCATGGTCGAGGCAGAAGACCTTCGTTGCGGCCTTCCCCGAACACGACCGCAGGATGGTCAAGCCCCCGCCCATCACTGCACACCCGCCAGGACACGAATGCTCTCCATCGTGATACGAGTCGATTTCCCGATCTTCACAACATCAAGCTTCTTCTGATTGATCAACTTGTAAAGATGAGTGTTGCCGACGCCAAGAAGCAGGCAAGCGTATTTGGGCGCAACAAGAATGGGGGTAGTAGTCTCGGTTTTCATGGGCCACCTCGCTAGTACGTGATGGCACCGCATTATTCACATTCATCCGCCCCGTTCATCAACAACCGAATATGCAGGAACAAAGTCCTCTGCACCCGCCGGTATAAAGGATTGCGCGCTCACTCGCAGATGGGGCGATTTGAGCAGGGAAGCTTCAAAGTCTCTCGAATACGAGAGGCTGTATCTGGGGCAGTGCGATGCCTTCGGGCACCTTCAGCGATATCGAGGGATTAAGAAGGGTGGAATTGCTTTGCGGAGGCTTAAAACTTTCTCCCTCCCGTCTTATAACCTCGGCTGTGGCCAGGAAGTATGGGATTGAATCTAATCTACAGGGAAAAGCCCACTCTGCTTCCCTCTCTTGAGCTAGCATCACAAATGCCGCCCACAAATGGGAAACAGCCATGAATTGGCTCCGTACGCTCTTGTTAAAATTTGATGCAGAGTCGCCAAACCCCGCTTCAATTGCAAGCTTTATAGCCTGTCCGATTGTTGCTGTTTTTGGAGAAAGTTGCTTTCTCGCTAGGACGTGCAAAACCACATAGCCTGCAAAGACCCCTCTATTCATCGCCTGCTTTGATACGGAGGCGAATTCCTCAATCCTCGGGGCGCGGCGAACGCTATCCACCAAAGCCGCCATATCCCTCGCAGGAACCAGTTCATCGGGGCCGAGATGCTGAATATGCCTGTCTACTTCCAGCGAGACATCAACGGCCATCATGGCGCGGGCCTGCCGTTCAGGATCGTTTGGAAAGAGCATCACCGCTTCTAAGTAGGCAACGGTGAGGCGGCTGCTTCCCTCGCCAACGTTGTCCGGCGTCAAACCATCGAGATATGGCATCAGCCTGCTCCCTTGGTTGCTTGCAGGGCAAACACGTTGCTTCCAACTGTAGCCACGCGCTCAACATACTCAGCCCACCGCTTGAGCGCCGTCCTACGCTCCTCCATGCGGTCATGCTGGTCATAGACCTTTACGATTCCCTGGGGAATGTGGCCGATCACCATTTCCGCAGTCGTCTCATCAATCCCCATCCGAGCAAGGCCGGTGCGGAGAGTGCGTCGGATATCATGCAAAGTGAAATCAGCTTTGCCCCCCAGTTCCTTCCGCAAACGACGCACAGCGGAGGCGGCCCCATTGAATGGCTTATTCTCCCCTCTACCAGCCAGAACATAGCCGGTCGCGCCCTCCACCCAGCGGCTGCGCAGAATGTCCATGGCCTGCTTCGGCAGCGGCACTGTGTGTGAGTACCCCGTCTTGTAGCGGCTGGCGGGAATTGTCCACAAGCTGGCGTCCATATCGACTTCACCCCAAACCATTAAGCGCACCTCATCGCGCCGCTGGCCGGTCAGGAGCAAAAGGCGGAGAAAGTCGCCGGTAAGATCGCCCATGTTGGCTGTCAGATTCCAAACGGCAATAATTTCACCCTCGGATAACACGCGACGGCGGGCCAGTTCTTTTGCGCCCCCCGTTGCCGCCCGCACATCCTTTTTCCGAGCGGACGGAACGCCATCAACGTATCCCTTTTGCTCGCACCAGCGGAGCAACGCCATCACTTCAGAGAAGACCCGGTTCGCTTGGACGGGAAAGCCTTTGGCTGATACACCGCCCACCACGTCCACCACATCAGAGCGGCGGACTGTACGGATCAGGCGTTTGCCCAAAGCGCCCTCAACATGGGTCTTGAACATCGTCTTCTTGAGACTGATCGTGCTGGCACGCAGGGATGAACGCATGGCCTCGATATATTCCGAATGAGCCATGGTGACGGTCATTGTCTCCGCTCTCTGCCGGGCATCCAATTCATCCGGTGATGCACCATCACGGGCGGTTGCAAGATAAGCTTCCGCACGCTTCCGAGCTTCACCCAGACTTACCGCCGGATAGGCCCCGATGGTGTGGCGAACTCGCTGCGCACCCACAGTGACCTTGACTGCCCAGACCTTTTCCCCAGAAGGGGACACTCGCAGGCGCAGGCCGCGACAGCCGGAGTCCGAAATCTCGCGCCACGTCGTTGCCCCACGTTCCGGCTTCAGGGTTTTAACCACTGAGTCTGTAAGAGCCTTCGCCAAGCTACACCTATTTAGAATTATTCCATGGGCCGTATGTGGGCCGTTTTTATCTGGCGGACAGCGTATTGCTGCGAATGACCACGAATATGACCATGGGCCACAATCCATGAAAACTCAATAGATATCATGTGGATGATCTATCCATGACCATCCACCATGGTCCGCCAAAATTCACCGAAAAAGACATAGCTCTTAGTCTCCTAGACGTGAAGCCTCCCTGTTTGACTTTACCCCCCGGTGCATAACCGGGGGGTTTCTTTTTCAAGGGGTTAGCGCCGATTGCGCTGTGCGGCAATGGCGCTACCGAGGCCGTCCATGTGGCACCCGGTGTCCACCAAACCGGCAGCAGGTCACATTGTGCATCGTCGTCCCAAGCCCATCCACATCCTGTCCATACCATTGTCTTAGATAAGTGGGTGCCGGGGCACGCAAGCTGCCGGCGTGGGGCTTGGGCGGGGGGCACTGTGAAGACTTACATCGATCTCAGGATTGATTGTGACGGACAGGTTCTGTCATTCGACCATAGCGTTCGACTGCCGGGAAAAATCCGGAGGCAGCTGGACAACCTGGACTCGATCATGCGTCTGATGGGCTGGGACGCCTCGGCCGAACTCCTGTATTTCTACACCATGGAGGGGTGCGCCATGCGAGATGTGGTGCTGGAGCAATTCTCCCCCCCTATAGCGGCCCGTTGCAGCTTGCTTAAAAGCGCCAACAGACATGAGATCCTGTGCCGTCTTGCCTTTGCCGATAGCGGTCTTCAATGATTGCCGGGGCGGAGCGGCAATCTGTTGACGTATGCCTTCTTGCGGAGGGCCGGCATGGGCGCGATCGGACGTGACGCGTCGGCGGCAGCCCCCCGGGTTTTGGTCGCCGTCATTGATGGCATGGCGGAGCATCGCCTTCAGGTCGGCCAGGCACTGACGTCCTTTTACCGCGTCGCCTGTTTCGAGGATCTGCGAGAGGCCGTGCCGCACCTGCGCCGCGAGCCGCCCCTGGCCCTGGTGGTGGACGAGAGCGCGAAACCCTTTGGTGGACGGGAGACCATTAGACGACTTCGCAACATGCCGTCGCTGAAAGAGGTCCGCATCATTGCCACCTCGGGAAAGGTGGACAGCAAGCTCTTTTCCACGGCCGAGGAATTGGGGTGCGACGCAATCCTATCAAAGCCCTTCCGCCGGAGCGAACTGATCTCCACGATCTCCTCTCTGGTCAACCACTCGATAGAGGCCGGGTGGAAGAGATTGGGGCTTTATCATCGCCACGCCCTGACCTCGGCATTGCAAACGTTCAACGGCATCTCGGATTTGATCGATCGCGGCGAAGCTGTGGAATACGTGGCCGTCCGAGAGGCATGTTCGCCGCTCGTCGATGCGGTGCAGCGAAACGACTTCAAGGCGATCCTGAACGGTGTCCGCGGCCACGACAATTACTCGTATGTGCACTCCATGCGCGTTGCGACGTTCCTGTCGCTATTCGGCCATGCAATGGGGCTGAAGGGAGAGGACCTTCTGCTGCTTTCAAGCGGGGGCCTGCTGCATGACATCGGCAAAATGTCCATTCCGCACGAAGTCCTGAACAAGCCGGGCCGTCTCACTGATGACGAATTCGCGGTTATGCGCGGACATGTGGACAGTTCGGCCGCTTATATCACCCAGTGCCCGACCATGCCCAAGGGCGTCGGCCTGATTGCTGCGCAGCATCATGAGAAGCTGGATGGGAGCGGCTATCCCAACGGCTTGAAGGGCAAGGAACTCAATGAACTTGCCCGCATGGCCGCGATCGTCGACGTGTTCAGCGCCCTGACCGACCGACGTTGCTACAAGCCGCCGATGGAGCCGGAGAATGCCCTGAAGATCATGCACGATGAGATGGGCAGCCATCTCGACACGCAAATGCTGCGCCTTTTCATCGACCTTTTGCTGTCGTCGGCAGAAGAGAGTGCGGCAGGCTGAGCCGCGGGGGGAGACGTCATGAGACAGCCTCGTTGGGAACAGCGGCAGGCCGTTCGTTACCCAGGGCAAACCCTGGTGCTGAAAGTCAATGGATGTATCCATCCATTCATCGACATCTCTGTTGGGGGGCTTAGTTTCGAAGGCGAAGGATTTGTGCGTGGGCAAGAGATCAATGTCAGGATTTCGTCCGTGCTGGACGCTGCGGACACCATTTCCACAACGTGCCGCGTCGCCAATGTGTGTGGTCCAAGAGTTGGCGTCTCGATTGCGCCCTGCAGCTCTCGACTTTTGCGATATATTGTCGTGCACATCGCGAATCTTACCGAAACCGAACCACCTGTAGTAAAAAAACATATCATCGCTAAATAGCTGCGGGCAACTCTGCCGCTTTCCTGATCGAGGTGCAGTATCCGTTATTTTTTTGCCCCCATCTGCTTGTACTGCCCCAGCGCCAGGATTATGATGACGAGGGAAATGGGCATGGGACATGAGGAATGGGCACGGATGACGGTTGCGCGCCGACCGGGTCGGCGAGGGGGGACGCGCGTCCAAGTCTGATCGTGTTGGAAGATGACCCCGTCACACGGTCGATGATCGGTCGGTATTTCTCCAACGAGGGCTTTGAGGTCCGCGAAGCGGCTTCGGCGGCGGAATGCCGGGTGCTGCTTAAGGATCGTGACGTCGACCTTCTTTTCGTCGATATCAACCTCCCCGATGCCAATGGCATCAGCTTCTCGCAGGAAATTCGTGCGAAAAGCCCCGTCGGCATCATCTTCGTAACGCAGCTGGACAGTGAACTGGACCGCGTCGTCGGATTGGAAGTCGCGGGAGATGACTACGTAACAAAGCCAATCAATCTGCGCGAATTGATGGCCCGCTCGCGGGCGCTGTTGCGGCGGCGCAAGCTTGATCGCGAGCAAGTCGAGCGCCGCAACGTGGTCGCCTTCGGAGCATATATCCTGGATCTTACCCGGCGGGAATTGTCCAAATCCGGCCAGCAGATCGTCTTGACCCGCGGCGAGTTCGACCTGCTGGCGGCGCTTGTTGAAGCGGAAGGACGCCCACTTTATCGGGATTACCTGGCCGAAGTGGTCAGCAGCCGGAGTGGCGAGGGGGATGCGCGAACCGTGGATTCCCTGGTTTCGCGCCTGCGACGCAAACTGGCTCATCCCGATGGCGGCAGCGCATTGATCGTGACCGTCACCGGCATCGGCTATCGTTTTGGGGCAGTGATTGATCCTAGGTGATCTGCCGGGCCAGTTTGGCCCACCCTTTCAGGCTTGCCCGTCGGGATTGGCGCAAAAGGGCTACCTTCGCCCGGAGCTGCTCCTGCGTCTCAACGCCGGCTTTGGCTTCGAGTTCCCCGGCCAGATCGGCTATGCCCACAAGGCCAAGCGGGCCTGTCGCGCTGCGAAGCCGGTGCGCCAGAGCTTCAATCCTCCCCCGATCCAGGAGGTCTGCTGCGGCCTTCAGATCCGTGATCAACCCGCGCGAGGTCACTTGGAACAGGCGCGCCAACCGGATCATCTCGCGCGGGCCAAGGGTATCCATCTGCATTTTCACGAATTCCAGGTCCACCGGCCCATGGCGCGTGTCGACAGATGGGTCGCTTTGCATCGGCGCGCCGAGTGCCTGACGCAAGCGATCCAGCTGGGTTGGTTTGGACAATCCGCAATCCATGCCCGCGATCTCGCATTGCTGCCAAATTTCGTCCGTCAAGTCGGCGGTCATGGCAATGATCCGGATACGGCTGTCGCGCCCCTTTTCCCATCGCCGAATCCTGCGGGTGGTTTCCATGCCATCCATCTTCGGCATCCGAATATCCATCAGGATTGCATCAATGGCTGTGCCGGCCGATAGCGTGGCGATCGCATCTTCCCCATTGGTGACCACAACCGGGGCGTGGCCAAGGTTCAACAGCAGAAGTGCCGCAACTCGGCGGTTGATCTCGTCATCGTCCACCACCAGGACGT
Source organism: Paramagnetospirillum magneticum AMB-1 (assembly GCF_000009985.1). GTDB lineage: Bacteria > Pseudomonadota > Alphaproteobacteria > Rhodospirillales > Magnetospirillaceae > Phaeospirillum > Phaeospirillum magneticum. Next base: position 701,196 of record NC_007626.1, on the reverse strand, counting down.
GAAGGCTGTCGGTCGGCTGAGGGGGCGTGTCCTTGCCCGGAACAGGAGCCTCTCCCGCATCCGCCAGCAAGGTCAGGCGAAACTTGCTGCCCATGCCAAGCGTGCTCTCAACGCTCAACTCACCGCCCATATGCTCGGCCATCCGCCTGGAAATGGCCAATCCCAATCCGGCGCCGCCATATTTGCGGGTGATGGTATCGTCCGCCTGGATGAAATCACCGAAGATGGCGTCGCGAAGGTCTGGCGCAATGCCGATGCCGGTATCCTTGACCTCTATGGTCAAGCGTCTCCGATGGTTCTCGGGGACTGCAGCAATATTCAGCGCAACCTCTCCGCGCTCGGTGAACTTGACGGCATTGCCCAGCAAATTGATCAGGATGCGCGACAGCCTGATCGGGTCGCAACGGACCCAAATGGCCCCTTCCGGCTCAATCCGGAGTGTGAGGGCGATGCTCTTTAGCTCTGCCTGCTGACGAACCAATCCCATAATTTCGTTGGCAAGGAGGCGCAGCTCGGTGTCCTTGAGGGTAATTTCCGCGCGTCTCGCGCCGTCGCGGCCATATTCAAGAACACTTTCGACGAGATCCCGCAGCGTCTCTCCGGCGTCTTTCGCGGTCACAAGCAACTCACGCTGTCCGGGCTCCAGCCCCCGCACGTCGAGCAATTGCAGCATGCCCAGCAGCCCGTTGAGAGGCGTGCGGATTTCGTGTCCGATAATGGCGAGAAAGCGGGATTTCAATTGGGCGGCCGCTTCCGCGGCCTCCTTCGCCCTGTGCGCTTCCTCCTCGCCCGCCAATGCCCACATCTTGGCGGCCTCGGCTTCCGCAGTCTTGGTTGCGATCTGGTCGTTCAGATATTGCTCGCGACGCCAATGATATGCCCTTCGCGCCCGTTCGGCGGCGAAAAGCGTCGCAAGGACGGCTGCGCTGGCCAGAACCCGGAACCACAGGGTCTGATGCCATTCCGGCAAGATGCGCACGTTGAGGGAAGTGGGCGGATCGTTCCAAACGCCGGCGCTGTTGCTGGCACGCAATTCCAGGCGGAAGGACCCGGGGGGCAAGTGGGTGTAGCCGGCGGTGCGGTGATGCGCATCGACATGCGCCCATTCCGCGTCATTACCGACCAACCGATAGGCGTAGCGATTGCTCTCGGGGGCGGAAAAGTCCAGCGCCGAGAAATCCACCTGAAAGCCCCCCTCTTCCGGACGGACGACAATGTTGTCGGTGGGCGGAACCACCTGGCCGCCGATACGCAATTCCGTGACCATCACCGGCGGGCGGAAATTCCAGCCGGCGAGAGGCCCAGGGCGGAGCATGGCCAACCCGCCGAACCCGCCCAGGCCCAAGGTTCCGTCGGCCAGACGCGTCGCCGACCCGGCCCAGAACGTGCGGACGTGCATCCCCTCCGCAGGTCCGAACGTTCGAACGGTAAAGGTCTCTTGGTCGACCAGCGACAGGCCGTCTCCGGTTCCCGCGACGATACCGCCGTCTTCGCGGGCGATCACGGACAGAACCGTGCCGCTGGGCAAGCCGTGGTGGCGCCCCAAGCGGGTAAAGCGGGTTTTCCCAGGTTGTTGCGGGTCAAAGACGCCGATCCCGTTGGCCGTAGCAACCCAAATGCGACCCCGGCGGTCCTCGCAAATGCCATTGACGATGTCGCTGGGCAGGCTTTCCGGGTCTTCGGGGTCGTTCAGGAAACGGCGAAAGCGGCCGATTTCCTCGTCTTCCAGCAAGTTCAGCCCCTTCCATGTGCCCACCCACAGCCTGCCGGCACTATCGCGGAATAATGTTTGCGCAGAGTTGTCGCTGAGGCTGGCCCGGTTCTCCCCATCGAAGTGAAAAATTTTGGGCAGTTCCGTGCTGCCAGGATCGATTCGCGCTAGGCCCATGGAGCCGCCGGCCCACAAATGGTCCCGTTCTGGGCGCAGGGCGAGAATGTTCGAACCATCAAGCGGTTCATACCGGCCGGCTTTGCCGCTTGCCGTGTCGATCCGAAAAAGGCCGCTGAATTGACCGGCCCACACCATGCCGTCGGCGGTCTCCGCGATAGCTTGGTTGGCGCCGGGGGGGAGTTCGTCCGGTTGCCCACCCGACGGGATGGTCCGAATGACGTTGGCGGTTCTGTCCACCAAGGCCAGACCTTCGGCACGCAACCCCAGCCACATGGCCCCGTCGGCGCTGGCGGCGACGCTTCGCACATCCGGCCCCGGCAGCCCCCCGTGTTTGTCGGCAACGAGGGTCAGAATGCTGTCGTTGCCGGGAATATGGCGATGGACTCCGCGCAGAGTGCTGACCCAGACAAGGCCGGACCGATCGACCAGCAGGCCGGTCACCGAATTGTCCCCCAGCCCGGTGGCGATCGCCGGGTCGTGCGTGAACGACCGGATCATGTGCGACGCCGCCCGCAACTCGTAAATGCCGCCACCATATTGGCCGACCCATAGGATGCCCGGCCTTGGCTCCGCAAAGGCGGTGACGCGGTGCCCCGACGGAGGGAGTGCTGCCTCAAGCTCAACCTCTCCGTTGGGCAGGACCTTGCCCACCCGTCCCCGTCTGGTTCCGAACCAGATGGTACCGTCGTGTCCCTCGAATATGGCCGAGACCATGTCTTTCGTGGTTTCGCCTGGCATCGTCAACGGCTCGAAGGATTGCCGATCCTCCCGTTGCCGCATCAGCCCGGCGACCGTGCCGGCCCATAGCCGCCCGGACCGGTCCACCATGACGCTGCCGACATCTCCGGCGGGGATGCCCGTCTCGCGCCGCCAGACCTTGGTCGCGACATCAAGGCGCGCCAGCGCCAGCCTGCTGGCGACCCAAATGCCGCCTCGGCCGTCACCCGCCATGGCGTTGGGGCGGCCGAGCCCCACCCCGCGGTCATCGCGAAAGGTCGTGAACCCCTGAACGTTGTCATCATAGCGGACGATGAGTCCCGATGCGGTGCCCAGCCAAACTTGGCCGTGCTCGTCCGTCAGGGCGTTGGTGACGATATTTTCAGGCAGGGACTTGGGATCGTTACTGTCGTGACGAAAGACCGTCATTCGATAGCCGTCCCAGCGGGCGGCCCCGCCGGGCGTGGCGGCCCAGATAAATCCATGCCGGTCTTGGGCGACGCCTAGCGCGACCGGATAGGGTAAACCGTCTGCGGGAGTCAGGTGGCTGAAGACCGGCGGAACGACCACCTCACCCTGCCTCGGCGCCTCGGCACGGGCGGGGCAGAAAAATGCCCCGACAACAAGAAACAAACCGAGCGACAGCAACAAGAATCTTCCCACGCGGTCCCCCAGGAATGGTGCCTGCCGCGCAAAGGTAGCCGCTTCAGTCCGTAGGCTCCAGCCAAGCATGGATTGGCGCACGGCAATGTGAACGGCTATCCATATGTTTTGCCTGTCGTTTATTTTTGCGCGCCCAGTTCCCCTTGATTGGTCCCGGTCACCGCCCCGCGTCGGCGGGGAAACCGGCAAGTGCGAGATCAATGCGGCGGAAATCGCCCGATTGTTAAAGATGTGACCTTCCCCCCTGAAACCGGTCCACGCGGAGAGTGAGTTCCCATAACCTGAAGGAAACAGGGGAACTCAAATGAAGCGCAGTCGATTTAGCGAGGAACAGATCATCGGCATCCTGAAGGAAGCCGAGGCGGGGGAGATGCCCGCCGTATCGGTATGCCGCAAGCACGGTGTCTCTGAGCAGACCTTCTACCGCTGGAAATCCAAGTATGGGGGTATGGAGGTGTCGGAGGCCAAGCGGCTGAAGGCGTTGGAAGACGAAAACACGCGGCTGAAGAAGCTGTTGGCGGACGCCATGCTGGACAATGTCCTGCTGAAGGAAGTCCTCGGAAAAAAATGGTGACGCCCACGGCGTTGCGGGAAGTCGGATGCTGGCTGATGTCGGAAAAGGGCATCAGCCAGCGCCGCGCCTGCAACCTCGTGGGCCTTCACCGTTCGGTGGCGCGGTATCGGCATCGCCACCGCGACGACGGCCCGGTCCGGGACAGGCTGAAGGACCTGGCCGGCGGGCATCGTCGCTACGGCTATCTGCGCCTGCATGTTTTGCTTCGCCGGGAGGGGCTGGTGATCAATCACAAGCGAACATACCGCCTCTACCGCGACGAGGAGCTGGCGGTGCGGACCAAGAAGCGCAAACGGCTGGCGGGCCGGGAGCGCGTGCCACTGGCGGCGCCGGAGCGGCGCAATCAGCGTTGGTCGATGGACTTCGTTTCCGACAGCCTGTGCTCGGGCCGCCGCTTCCGGGTCCTCAACATTGTCGACGAACACACAAGGGAAAGTCCCGGCCAGTTGGTCGACCTGTCGATCTCGGGTGAGCGGGTAACCCGCCTGCTCGATCAGTTGGCCGCTTTGCATGGCCTCCCCGAGGAGATCGTCACGGACAATGGTCCGGAATTTACCAGCAAGGCCATTGACCTGTTCCCTGACCTGTTCCCCTGATTGATCCCAGTCAGAGGTAGAGCCCCGTCTCCCCGTGATGCCCGAAATGGGCGGTGATGGCAATGTGGGCCGGGGCATGCCCCGGCCCACATTGCGCTCGCGCTCGTGCGGCGGCCTGCGCTGGGGCGATGCCGCCCAAGGCGGTGTGGGGCCGCACATGGCTGTAATCTTCCTTCCAGTCCGCCAGGACGGCCCGAGCATGATTGATCGAGCCAAACAGCGTCTCGTTGAGGCATTCATCGCGTAGCTTGCCGTTGAAGCTCTCGACGAAGCCGTTCTGCATGGGCTTGCCCGGTGCGATGTAATGCCATTCCACCCGGTGATCCTGGCTCCAGCGCAGCATGGCCATGCTGGTGAACTCGGTGCCGTTGTCGCTGACGATCATCTGCGGCTTGCCGCGCCCGGCGATCAGACCATCCAACTCCCGGGCGACACGGACACCGGACAGCGAAGTGTCGGCGACCAGCGCCAAGCACTCACGGGTAAAATCATCCACCACGGCAAAGATGCGGAACCTGCGGCCGTCGGTGAAGGCGTCGGACAGAAAATCCAGCGACCAGTATTGGTTCGGCCCCTGCGGGATCGCCATTGGGGCCCGGCAACCCAGGGCTCGCTTGCGGCCACGCCTTGGGCGCACCGCCAGCTTCTCCTCGCGGTACAGCCGCAGCAGCTTCTTACGGTTCATCGCCACGCCTTCCCTGGATAGCAGGATGCCCAGACGTCGGAAGCCGAACCGGCGACGCTCTGCCGCCAGTTCGCGCAATCGCGCCCGGATCGGCGCGTCGTCGGGACGACACGACCGATACCGCATCACTCGCCGGGAAATCCCCACAATCAAACACGCCCGACGCTCGCTCAGTCCGAACAATTCTCGGACATGGGCGACGACGATCCGCCTGGCGGCGGGCGTCACCATTTTTTTGAGGAAATTTCCTTCAGCACGGCGTTGTCGAGCATGGCTTCGGCCAGCAGTTTCTTCAGCCGAGCGTTTTCGTCCTCAAGCGCCTTTAGCCGCTTGGCCTCCGACACCTCCAGCCCGCCGTACTTGGCCTTCCATTTGTAGAAGGTTGCGCTCGATATGCCGTGCCTGCGGCACACATCCGCTGTCGCCTGACCGGCCTCCTGCTCCTTCAGGATGCCGATGATCTGCTCCTCGCTGAACCGGCTACGCTTCATCGTTCCGTCTCCTTGATGGGACGGACTCTACCTCAAACTGGCTACATTCGAGGGGAACAGGTCAGGAGCGGCCTTTGCATGTTACGTGTCAAAACCTGCCGAGAACAGGGGCGCGTTTGCGCCCAAGGTGGACATTCGGGGGCGGCCGCGCATATTCCATTGCAACATGCAGCGGCCAACCCCCAGCCAACTCATCACAGCAGGCCCGTTTACGACGTGAAGTAGATATCCGTGCCGTCAGGCGCTTCGAAGACAGGCGATTCGCTTCAGGGCTGACTTTGCACCGTCAGAGATGTAGCTGTCGCCATTGGTTCTGGGGACACACTCCGTGCTGGCCGACCCATTGTAAAGCCGGGTCATTACGTCGCCCGCCTTGTTTCCCAGGGCGATCAGCAATCCCGGCCGAAGTGCGTCCAGGGTGGGGCCGGTGACCATCCGCCAAGCGGCTTCCTTCGCATGAAGCTTGGGCACCCTATTTTCTCGGGTGCGATAGGGAACTGCATTCAGGTAAGCCACTTCATCGAGACCGACACCGGCGGCATCCAGGGTAGGCTTGAGGATACGCCACAAATTCCATCGGGGCAGAACCGAGGCAAATTCATCGTTGATCCGCCCGAACAGAGCTTCGGCTTTTTCCGGAGCGCAATCCCGGAACGCCTTGAGCAGAGGATAGAACACAACGTCCTCGGCCGTCTGTTGGTAGGCATCCCCTCCGCCGCCAGGATTGACCGCAAGCAGGACAATACCCCCTGGCCGGTAGCTGCCGCCAACATAGCCCGCGAACATCGTCCGCGCATCGTCCTGAAGATTGATGGGCATCGGATCATCGCTACCGAATATCTGGTGGCGAGCGATGCGGGCGTTGCGCTGGAACAGGTGGGAGAGTGCATTCGATGTGTTCATGATGGCCTTCTAATCCGCAGTTATCTTGATGCCCCAGACGTTATGCCTGACCGGGTTCAGGCGGCATCCAAATCTTGATAATTTTTTGGGATGAATTGCCGTAAATTTATGGATGAACGCCATCCAATTCCCGGTAAATGGCGCTATTCTCCGCGGAGAATGCTAAATTTTACCGCTATAAAGGTAGCGCAGAGCCTCTCACCCATTTATACAATTCCCGATATTTTCCAATATTCATCCCAAATATAATCACTGATTGGGATGGTGAGAGGAACTGAGCGGCGCGACCATGGCTGCATTCCAAGCAAGGAGGGCGTGCCATGCCGTTCGATCTTTCCACCCACACCGAAACTCGCCTGCGACAGAGGGGCATCCGCAATGACCATCTTTCAGCCCTGCTCGCCTATGGGGGCGGCACACACTCGGTGGGAAGGGGCTGCGAATCGGTCTGGCTCAGGGATATCGACTTGGACGAGGTCATTACGGAGTTTGGGCGCCAGTTCGCCGATCGGCTGCGCCGCCTTGTCGCCGTCACCGACACCGACACCGTGGTGACCGTCTTCTGCAGGCGGGGCCGCAAAGCCCGCCGGCACGTCAGGGGCTGATGAAGGAAAACAGAAATGACCAGCAATGTGATTCGCGGGCACTTCGGCGGACGCACGCAAGAGGCCCCACAGCAGGGAACGATCGAACCGATGCAGGCCCCGTCCTACGGTGACCTTCCGGCACTGGAGCGTAAGGTTGCGCCTCTGAAGGGCAGCAGGGCTGGTAACGGGCGCAAGCTCGATCTGCCCGAACGATCCCAGATCGCCCGCAACCTGGGACGCCTTTTCGACCGCCTGCCCAAAGGGGGAACTCGCAGCAACGTGCTGGAAAGGGCGGAACTCTCCGATGCGGGCGACTACACCAAGCGTCTCCCCCGCATTGCCATCCTGCCCGGCAAAAAAGGCGACGATAAAGGGCTGATCCCGCACTATGACGCCTACGTCAAAGTGGCGATCGAGGTGAAGAAGGAGCTTGGCGAGGATCCTGAGCTTGTGGAGTTTGAGCTTGTCGCCGGGACACGGCTCGATCCGCTGCTCGACACCTCGATTCCCCGGCTGACCCCGGATGAGCGGACGGTATACGACTCGCTTTCCGATCTGCATGAGATGCTGGCTCTCGCCGCCGACAGCGTGATCCAGCAACGGGATATGCGGCGGTATTTCAGCACCCTGGCGAGGTGGCGACTGGTCAGCGGCAACGGCGGAAAGACTTTCAAGGATGAAGAGTACGCCGACGATCCAGGCGACAGCACAAGGTTCTGGGCGGCCAGGATTGATCTCATGCCGACGACTGAAATGTTCCGCAGCCCCTGGGTTGATACGGGCGTGGTCGCCACAATGTCCGAATCTGACCATATGGTGAAATTCGAGGCCAAGCTCAACAAACAACGCATCATCAGCTTGGGCATCGCCCCCATCGGGGCTTCCGGCTCCCCGATACCGGTTCTGATCGAAAGCGATGTGTTTTCGATCATCAAGGATGATGGTTGGTGGGCCGTAGTAAACCCTGATAATACAACGCTCCGGGGCAAGAATGACTGCCTCGTCTCATTTTTCCTCGAATCAGCCGCTGACGCGAGTGTACGCCCTCTGAGCCAGCGGCTCCTTTTCGATTTCTTCGGCTGGCAGGTCAGCAAAGTGGATGATCTATCCGACCTTTGGGACCAAAATCCCCTGATTGTCATCAATACCAACGGAGGATGCACCCGCGCGGTACCTGGGACGGTTGCGTCCTACATTGAGCGCGAACTGCGCCACCAACCGGATAATCCTTCCAGGCTTGATCGAATGCTGGATGCCGACGCCGCCGAAAAGGTTGCCTCTCTTGAGCAGTGCCTTCGCGAGGTGGAGCAGGCGCTTGACGAGGGCATGCAGCAGTTCCGCGCCGCCTGGCACCGTTAATGTGGTCGCCGAGAAAGCGGCTCTCCGATCTCGCCCCGCAGATCGAGGCAACCTGCCGCCAGGGGGCTTCACCGAGAGCCGACCGGCTCCTTCCGGCCCCCCCGGTCATTCTGGGTCGCAAGAGCGGCTGAAGACGGCTCCATCGCCAGCGATATGGTTTCAACGAACGCCAAAGGCCGCCCCATCCGGGGCGGCCTTTGCACATTACGCGTCAAGAATTAGCGCGTTATGGGTCGCGTTTGCGGATTATGGGTCACCCGACAAGACTGTCGAGGGACCCATAAAGCGCAAAGCCTCGGATGCTAACCCATTGGAGGCAACGGCCGTCGTGACAGATGAGCTACTCCCCATTGGTTGGACAGAATTCGGGGAAGTTTAAGCTACTCTCCGGGCCTGCTGATCGGTTTGGTTGATGGTGTTCCAGTAGACCACGGCGGGGGTCCTTCCGCCATGGGCGGCGTGGGGCCGTTTGTGGTTGTAGAAGGTGATCCAGGGTCCGATCCCGGCCCTTGCTTGCGAGCCGGTTTCCCAGGCATGGAGATAGACGCATTCGTATTTTAGGGACCGCCACAGGCGCTCGATAAAGACGTTGTCGATGCAACGGCCCTTGCCGTCCATGGAGATGCGGGTTCCGGCCCGCTTCAGCCGGTCGATCCAGGCGAAGGATGTAAACTGGCTGCCCTGGTCGGTGTTCATGATCTCCGGCGGGCCGAAGCGCAGGATGGCCTCGTTGAGCACCTCGACGCAGAAGTCGGCCTCGAGCGTGTTGGAGATGCGCCAGGCCAGCACTTTCCGGGTGGCCCAGTCCATGATGGCGATCAGATAAAGGAATCCCCGGCGCATGGGCAGATAGGTGATGTCGGCGCACCAGACCTGATTGGGCCGGTCGATCCGCAGGCCCCGCAGCAGGTAGGGATAGGTCTTGTGGCCCTTGGCGGGCTTGCTGGTGTTGGGCTTCTGGTAGATCGGCATCAGGCCCATGAGCCGCATCAGCCGCCGGACGCGCTTGACGTTGACCGGGTGGCCCTCGTTCTGGAGATGCCAAGCCATCTGACGGACACCATAGAACGGCGTTTCCAGGAATTGGCGGTCGATCAACCGCATCAGCTCCAGGTTTGCCTCCGTCTCGCCCAAGGGCTCGTAATAGAACGATGATCGCGCAATGGACAGCAGGTGGCACTGGGCGCCGATCGACAGCGCCGGGTGTTTGGGCTCGATCATGGTCCGCCTCACTTGCCGGTCCACGGCTTGAGCTTTCGAGACAAAAAATCGTTGGCCACGGCCAGCTCCCCGATCTTGGCGTGCAGGGATCGCACCGTATCCTCGTCCACCTCGGCCTTCTTCTTGGCCCCGCGTTCGAAGATCTCCGCCGCCCCGTCCAGCAGGGACTTCTTCCATTGATGGATCATGGTCGGATGGACGCCATAGGCCGACGCCAATTCCGATACCGTCCGCTCGCCCTTCAGCGCCTCAAGGGCGACACGCGCCTTGAAGGCCGCGTCATGGTTCCTGCGCTTCGACATCTCTGATCTCCTCGTAGTTGGGGATCAGCAAACATCAGATCGTAGCTTCCGTCAGTGTCCAATTTCCGGGGAGTAGCTCACGGTGATAGCCAGTGCCCTTAGCCCGGGCCAAGCTACCCGGCGTCCGCAGGCTGGTCACGTCATCCTTCTAATGGGGGAGCCAGAGGATCTTGAGGCGCGTGTAATTGGCCGCCACAAGCAGAGCCGTGCTGACACGATTCGCGATATGCAGGCAAAGCTAAAAGATATATTTGACGAATCATCTGCTACTTATATTGACACATTTGGCCTTTCGATTGCTGCGGTCCTCAAGCGCGTTGCTCGGGTATTGCTCCTTGCTCCCTACTCCCCGGTTGACCTGGGAGCATGTCTCCTTGATATTAAGAACAACTTTCAGAAGTTAAAGAAATGAGCGTGCGAGGTAAGCCTCTACTCTACTTGGCAGCTCCCCTCTTCAACGAAGGGGAGCGGTCGCACAATCTGAAGATAAGCGCGGCACTAGAGATCGGGTTTGATGTTTATCTGCCGCAAATCGATGGCGCATTATTGCCTGCCCTTATTGCGTCTGGACTGAGCGCTCAGGAAGCCAAAAAACAGATTTTTCAGAACGATCTAACGGCGATTCAGAGGTGTGATGTCCTCCTCATCGTTATGAATGGTCGCGCCATTGATGAGGGAGCGGCATTTGAGCTAGGGGTTGCCTGGACGCTCAACAAGCCCTGCTTTGGCTTTAAAGATGATTTTCGCCAGCTCGTATGTGATGGTGACAACCCCATGATCGAGGGCGCACTAATCAATACCTTCACTGGTCTGGAAGAGCTAAAGGCGTGGGCTACGGCCTGTTCCGTCAACCCGACAGGGTTCTGGTGACACTGTACTTTTTTGAAACGTCGCATTGCCGACCCCTTGTCCGAACCCGCCTTTCCCCTCCCGGCCCAACCCGGTCATTCCGGATCGCAAGAAGGGGCTGAAGACAGCCCCATCGCCAGCGATGCGGACTTAAGGAAGCACCAAAGGCCGCCCCATCCGGGGCGGCCTTTGCATTTTACGCGTCAAGAATTAGCGCGTTATGGGTCGCGTTTGCGGGTTATGCGTCACCCGACAGACACTAAACGTCCAGATTGGAAACCTTCAGGGCGTTGGTCTGGATGAAGTCGCGGCGGGGCTCGACCACGTCGCCCATCAGGGTGGAGAACACTTGTTCGGCGTCGTCGGCCTGGGCCACCTTGACCTGCAGCAGCGAGCGGGCCTGGGGGTCCAGAGTGGTTTCCCACAGCTGTTCCGGGTTCATCTCGCCCAGCCCCTTGTAGCGCTGGATGGCGATGCCGCGGCGGCCTTGTTCCATCACGGCGGTGACCAGGGCCACGGGGCCGGACAGCACGGTTTCCCGTTCCCGGACCATCAGGGCGGCGGGGCGGTCGAAGGTCTCGCGCAGGCGCGGGGCCAGTTCGTGCAGGCGCCGGGCCTCGGCCGAACGGATCACCGCCGAATCCAGGGCATGGGTCTCGGTCACGCCGCGCAGGGTGCGCGAGAAGGTGTAGCCATCGCCTTCCACCCAGGTGCCGGTCCAGCCGCGCTCCAGATGGGTTTCCAGCGCGTCGAGCCGCTGGGCCAATCCTTGCACGATGGCCGGGCCACGCACCGCGTCGGTCAGCAGGCTGGAATCCAGGGCGTCGGCGATGGCCGCCTGCTCGACCAGCTTGAGCGGCACGCGCCGGCTCAGCGGAGTCAGCAGGTTCCGCACCGAACGGGCCTGCTCCACCAGGGCGCGCAGGTCGATGGACGCCAGCTGGGTGCCGTCGGCCATGCGCAGCACCGCATCGGCCAGACCGCCATCGATGAGGTATTCCTCCAGGGCGCGGTCATCCTTGAGATAGACCTCGGACTGCCCGCGCTTGGCGCGGTAGAGCGGCGGCTGGGCGATGTAGAGATAGCCGCGCTCGATCAGCGCCGGCATCTGGCGATAGAAGAAGGTCAGCAGCAGGGTACGGATGTGGGAACCGTCCACGTCGGCGTCGGTCATGATGATGATCTTGTGGTAGCGCGCCTTGTCGACATTGAAGTCCTCGCGCCCAATGCCGGTGCCCATGGCGGCGATCAGGGTGCCGATCTCGGCCGAGGACAGCATCTTGTCGAAGCGGGCGCGCTCCACATTGAGGATCTTGCCCTTCAGCGGCAGGATGGCCTGGTTGGCGCGGTTGCGCCCCTGCTTGGCGGAGCCGCCGGCCGAGTCACCCTCGACGATGAACAGTTCGGACAGGGCCGGGTCGCGTTCCTGGCAATCGGCCAGCTTGCCCGGCAAGGTGGCGATGTCGAGCACGCCCTTGCGCCGGGTCAGTTCGCGGGCCTTGCGCGCCGCCTCGCGGGCGGCGGCGGCCTCGACCACCTTGGTGACCACCTTGCGGGCCTCGGCCGGGTGTTCCTCGAACCACTCGGCCAGCTTTTCGCCCACCAGGTTCTCCACCAGCGGCCGCACTTCGGAGGAGACCAGCTTCTCCTTGGCCTGGGACGAGAACTTGGGGTCGGGCATCTTCACCGACAGCACGCAGGTCAGGCCCTCGCGCATGTCGTCGCCGGCCAGATTGACCTTTTCCTTCTTGGCGATGCCGGAATCATTGGCATAGGCGTTGATGGTGCGGGTCAAGGCGGCGCGAAAGCCGGCCAGATGGGTGCCGCCATCCTTCTGCGGCACGTTGTTGGTGAAGCACAGACAGGTCTCGTGGTAGCTGTCGGTCCATTCCATAGACAGTTCCAGCCGTACCACGTCCTTCTCGGCGGCGATCAGGATGGGGGCGTGCAGCGCCTCCTTGGAGCGGTCCAGCCACTGGACGAAGGCCTGGACGCCGCCTTCATAGTGCAGCAGGGCCTCGCGAGTTTCGGCGTGACGCTCGTCCTTGATCAGCAGGGTGGCGCGCGAGTTGAGGAAGGCCAGTTCGCGCAGCCGGTGCTCCACCGTGTCGAAGTCGAAATCCGTGTGGGAGAAGGTGCCCTTGGACGGCAGGAACACCACCTGGGTGCCGGTGCGGTCACCGCATTCGCCGACCACCGCCAGCGGCGCCTCGGGCTCGCCGTGGCGGAAGCGCATGAAGTGCTCCTTGCCGTGGCGCCAGATGCGCAGTTCCAGCCATTCCGACAGGGCGTTGACCACCGAGATGCCGACGCCGTGCAGGCCCGACGAGATGCGGTTGGAGTTCTGCTCGAACTTGCCGCCGGCATGCAGCTTGGTCAGGGCCACTTCGGCCGCCGAGATGCCTTCCTCGGGGTGGATGTCCACGGGGATGCCGCGGCCGTTATCGGTGACCAGCACCGAGCCGTCGGCGTTCAGCACCACGTCGCAGCGGTCGCCGAAGCCGTTCATGATCTCGTCGACGGCGTTGTCCACCGCCTCGTAGATCATGCGATGCAGGCCCGACCCGTCGTCGGTGTCGCCGATATACATGCCGGGACGCTTGCGCACCGCCTCCAGACCTCGCAGCACCTGGATCGAGCCGGCGCCGTATTCCTCGGCTCCGTTCGCGCTGGCGTGGGGATCGTTGGGGATCATGGGTTCGGTGCTCATAACGTCATTACCTCTTCAGGAGCGACGGTGGCGTCCGTCACCCGAAAAAACTGGGCCCTCTCGCCGAAACCGGCGAACAGCATCGCGTCGGTTCCGGTCATCCAGCTCTGGGCCTTGAGGGCGCAAAGCTCATCGAACAAAGCCGCCCTCCGGACCTCGTCCAGATGGGCCGCCACCTCGTCCAGCAGCAGCAGCGGCGCCCGGCCGCCACTCTGGTCCTGGACCCGGCCCTGGGCCAGGACGATGGACACCAGGACCGCCTTCTGCTCGCCGGTGGAACATTGCCCCGCCGGCAAATCCTTGGGCACGTGGCGCACCATCAGGTCCGAGCGATGCGGCCCCATGGTGGCGGCCCCGGCCGCCTCGTCGCGCGCGCGCGCGACTCGCAGCGCGCCCCTGAACCTCTCCTCGGCCTCGTCGGGGGACAATCCCCCGGCCAGCCAGCCCTCAATCTCGCCCTCCACCGCCAGACCGGCGGCGGGAAATGGCCCCAGCCCGGCGCGGCAAGCCTCGTCCAGGCGGCGGATGCTCTCCACCCGGGCCAGGGCCACCCTGGTGCCGTGGCGGGCCATGCCCTCTTCCAGCGCCGCCATCCAGGCGGGATCGACCCTGGGACCGCCGTCGCGGGCCGCCCGCAACAGACGGGTGCGCTCGCGCATGGCGTGCTCGTAGGCCCCCGCTTCGGCACCGTGACCGGGCACCAGCCCGAACACCAGACGGTCGAGAAAGCGCCGCCGTCCGCTCGCCCCCTCGATGAACAGGCGATCCATGGCCGGGGTCAGCCACAGCGCCGAAACCAGTCCGGCCAGATCACCGGGCTTGGCCGGCTTGCCGTCGATGCGGACCGAGCGCCGTTCGTGCCCGGCCTCGCGGCCCGTTCCGATCTCCACCCGCCCCGCCGGCCCGTCCAGGGTGGCCGCCACCGCCCAGGGCGATCCGGCGGCAAGGCCGTGGCGGGTGATGTCCGCCGCCCCGGCCCGGCGCAAGCCGCGACCGGGAACCAGGAAGGACAAGGCCTCGAGAATATTGGTCTTGCCGGCCCCGTTGGCGCCGGTCAGCACCACCGGCCGGGAATCCGTCTCGAGACGCAGCGTCCGGTAACAGCGGAAATCCGCCAGCGTCAGGCGGCGCACCGCCGGCCGCGCCACCGGTTCCGCCTGGGCCACCCGATCGCCGATCACACCCTCATGGGCATCAGCACGTAGATGGCGCCGCCATCGGTCATCTCGCGCACCACGGTGGGCGAGGCGGCGTCGGCCATGGCGAAGCGGGCGGTGTCGCCCTCCACCTGGGCCAGGATGTCCATCAGGTAGCGCGAGTTGAAGCCGATCTCCAGCGGGGTGGAGGTGTAATCGGCCTCGATCTCCTCCACGGCGCTGCCGTTCTCGGCACTGGAGGCCGACAGCGTGGCGCTGCCCTTTTCCAGGGCCAGCTTGATGGCGCGGCTCTTCTCGGTGGAGATGGCCGAGACGCGGTCCACGGCCTGGGCGAAGCTCTTGCAGTCGACCACCAGCACCTTGTCGTTGTCGGCGGGGATCACCCGTTCGTAATCGGGGAAGGTGCCGTCGATCAGCTTGGAGGTCAGCACGGCGTCGCCGAAGGCGAATTTCAGCTTGGTTTCGGAGAGGGAGACGGTGATCTCGCCGTCGGTCTCGTCGATCAGCTTGCGGATCTCGGCCACGGTCTTGCGCGGCACGATGATGCCCGGCATGCCAGCGGCGCCGCTGGGCAGGGTGATCTCCACCCGGGCCAGACGATGACCGTCGGTGGCCACGGCCCGCAGCACGTCGACGCCGTCGCTGGCGGCGGCATGCAGGTAGATGCCGTTGAGATAGTAGCGCGTCTCTTCCGTCGAGATGGCGAAGCGGGTGCGGTCGATCAGGGTCTTCAGCTCGGCGGCGCTGAGCGAGAAGGTGAACGGCAGCTCGCCCCCGGACAGGACGGGGAAGTCCTCCACCGGCAGGCAGGCCAGCGAGAACTTGGACCGGCCCGAGCGCAGGGTCAGCTGACCGCTTTCGGCGTCGTGCTCGATCTCCACCTGGCTGCCGTCGGGCAGCTTGCGCACGATCTCGTAGAAGGTGTGGGCCGGGGCCGTGGTCGCGCCGGGGCGCACCACATCGGCGGGCACCGCCTCGATGATGTCGAGATCCATGTCGGTGGCGTTCAGCGACAGAAGGCCTCCACGGCCCTCGAGCTTGACGTTGGACAGGATCGGAATGGTGGTGCGGCGCTCGACGACGCTCTGGACGTGGGCCAGCGACTTCAACAGCGCGGCGCGCTCGATGGTCAGTTTCATGGCGCTTTTCTGACTACCCATATGATTCGTTACTGCCCCCCTGAGGCAGGGCTGGGCAGTATATCACAGGCGCCGGAGTCCAAAAGCGATTTCGGGAGGAAGAGTCAGCCCTGCAGCATGCGGCGCAGCAGTTCCACATCCTCGGCGAAGTTCTGGTCGCACTCCTTCAGCTCCTCGACCTTTTTCACCGCGTGCATGACGGTGGTGTGGTCGCGTCCGCCGAACTTGCGGCCGATCTCGGGCAGCGAGCGCGAGGTGAGCTGCTTGGCCAGATACATGGCGATCTGGCGGGGCCGGGCCACCTGGCGCGAACGCCGGGCCGAGGACATTTCCGCCAGCTTGATGGTGAAGTGCTCGGCCACCTTCTTCTGGATCTCCTCGATGGTGATCCGGCGATCCGAGGCGCGCAGCAGGTCGTGCAGCACCTCCTGGGTGGTCTCGAGCGTGATGGCGCGCCCCACCAGCTGGGAATGGGCGACGACCCGGTTCAGGGCACCCTCCAGCTCGCGGACATTGGAGATGATCTTGTGGGCCAGGAATTCCATGACCTTCTGGGGCACCAGGACCCCCATCTGCTCGGCCTTGGAGTGCAGGATTCCCAGGCGCAGCTCGTAGGTGGTGGCGTGGATGTCGGCCACCAGGCCGCAGGCCATGCGCGAGCGCAGGCGCTCCTCGATGCCTTCCAGGTCGCTGGGCGACTTGTCGGCCGAGATGACGATCTGGCGCCCCTGGTCCACCAGGGCGTTGAAGGTATGGAAGAACTCTTCCTGGGTGGCGTCCTTGCCGGCGATGAACTGCACGTCGTCGATCATCAGCACGTCGACGGAGCGGAACTGTTCCTTGAACGACATGGTGTCCTGGCCGCGCAGCGCCCGGATGAAGCGGTACATGAACTTCTCGGCCGAGAGGTACAGCACGCTGCGCTCGGGGTTGCGCTCGCGGATGTGGTGGGCGATGGCGTGCATCAGGTGGGTCTTGCCCAGGCCGACACCACCGTACAGGAACAGCGGATTGAACGAGACCTGATCGGCCTCGGCGACGCGCCGGGCGGCGGCCCAGGCGAATTCGTTGGGCTTGCCCACCACGAAATTCTTGAAGGTGAACCGATTGTCCAGCGGCGCGCCCAGTTCGTCGTTGTCGGCGTTGGGCGCGGCGGCGGGGGCACAGGGCGCGGCGGCGGCGCGGACCGGCGCGGCGGCGGGAGACGGGACGACCTTGGCGACGGAGGCCTTGGCGGCATTCTGGGCAACGGAGACGGCGCGGGCGGCTTCGACCACGATCTCAACGTTGCGGATGGCCGGGTTCTCGGCTCCCCACAGGGTCCGGATCCGCTCGGCATAATGGGTGTTGACCCAATCGCGCATGAAACGGGTGGGAAGGGCAAGCTTGACGGCATCCTCACTCATGTCATGCAGGGTGATGGGGCGCAGCCAGGAGCGATAGGCTGCGTCGCCGACCTCGTCCTTCAGCCTGACCTTCACACGATCCCACTCAGACTTTGCCATCGCCGTCCCCGAATCCTTAACCAAACGCCCCACAGCGCCGTGAAACCTTGCTCACGACACCGTCCCTCTTTTCACCTTCGTTGGCGCCATGCGCTGGGCTCCCCTCCCTCGGGTCCCGAAGGTCCCGTCCGCATGCGTCCGACCGCCCTGATACCGGCCGCGCAGAGTCATACTCTTTTGCGACCCCCTCTGTAAATATGACCATCAAACCATATTACAAAAAGTCATCAACACGATGTGAACCGCTTCACATAGTCATGCGAAGCAGAAAACAAATAAAAAAGGCAAAATTCTATTGATTTCGCGGCGCCACTTTATTGCGGCCAGCGAGGTTCGCGACTCTACCGAGCCTCCCGTCGACTCGCAACGAGATCGGAACGCGAACATGGAAAATTTTTTGCTTGCAATTCAGGACTCGTGATTCCGCCCCAAATCGCCAAAACGACAAGGGCCGCGCAAGCAGCGCGGCCCTTGAAATTCTTAAGGATATTAAGCCGTTGGCACTAGGCCAGCGACTTCATCTCCTTGACGCGGGCGACGAGGCGCGAAACCTTCCGCGACGCGGTGTTCTTGTGCAGGATACCAGCCTGGGCACCCTTCATCAGCTCGGGCTGAGCTTCCTGGAGAGCGGCCTGAGCGGCGGCGGAATCGCCACCGGCGATGGCAAGCTCGACCTTCTTGACGTAGGTGCGGATGCGGCTCACGCGGGCGCGATTGACCTCGGTGCGACGCTCGGTCTGGCGGATGCGCTTCTTAGCCGACTTATGATGGGCCATGGATCAGAACCTTGGAACACGGTTGCAAATTCGAAGGCGCGTTTATATGTCCGCGCCGGAAGGTCGTCAAGCGTTGAATCGGAGTCCGGCGGATTCGCCGGACTCCGCGACAAACTCAACGGTTCTTGAAAGCGGCGGGGCGCTTTTCGACGAAGGCGGCCATGCCTTCCTTCTGATCCTCGGTGGAGAAGGTGGAATGGAACAGGCGGCGCTCGAAGGTGACGCCCTGGGCCAGGGTGGTCTCGAAGGCGGCGTTGACCGATTCCTTGCACAGCATGACGATGGGCCGCGACAGCGAGGCGATCTTGCCGGCGGCCTTGACGGCCTCGTCCAGCAGCTCGGCCACCGGCACGATGCGGCTGACCAGGCCGGCGCGCTCGGCCTCGGCGGCGTCCATCATGCGGCCGGTAAGGCACATCTCCATGGCCTTGGACTTGCCCACGGCGCGGGTCAGGCGCTGGGTGCCGCCCGCGCCGGGGATGGTGCCGATGGTGATCTCGGGCTGGCCGAACTTGGCATTGTCGCCGGCGATGATGAAGTCGCACATCATGGCCATCTCGCAGCCGCCGCCCAGGGCAAAGCCGGCCACCGCCGCCACGATGGGCTTGCGGCACTTGGTGACACGCTCCCAGCCGTCGGTGATGAAGTTGGCGAGATAGACGTCCATGTAGCTCTTGGACGCCATTTCCTTGATGTCGGCACCGGCCGCGAAGGCCTTTTCCGAACCGGTCAGCACCACGGCGCCGATGGAATCGTCGGCCTCGAAGGCGTCCAGCGCCTGGCCCAGCTCGGAAATCAGGGCGGCGCAGAGCGCGTTCATGGCCTTGGGCCGGTTCAGGGCAATCACGCCGACATTGCCGCGGGTCTCGACGGTGATGTTCTCGAAAGCCATGGGTTTTCCTCTTCGTCTAGAGTGTCATTCGGGGGAAATGGTGAAGCGCAGCGTCACCCCGGCGCGATCCTGGGTGGTTTCCAGCCGCAGCGCCTCGGCCTCGCGGCGATAGAGCCGGTCGCTTTCCCGCGTCCAGCCGAGCTGGGGCAAGGTGGCGGCATAGAATTTGAGAATATCGGCGGCGCGGGCGGTCCCATGGGCATAGGCCTCGACGATGCGTCCCGAGGGCGAATCGAAGGACATGCCCGATCCCGCCACCTCGGTCAGCCCGGGCGGCAGCGGCAGATCCTCGTAGGCGGACAGAAATGCCTCGGCCCGCGCCGATCCGGAGCCCAGCAGGAGGAAAAGCGCGAAAGCGGTAAGCAGATGCCGAAAACGAGCCATGGAATGCCTATACCATCACCTTTGCCGCTTCGCACAATAGAAAGTGGAGCGACCCGCCTGGGTCATGCGCAAGATGCCGCCGCAGGCCGGCGCCCCGGGGCAGCCGGGGCAGGTCTCGCCCTCGCGCCCATAGACCTGAAAGGAATGCTGGAAATAGCCCAGCTCGCCGTCGGGCCGGGCGTGGTCGCGAAGGGTGGAGCCGCCCGCCGCCACAGCTTCGCTCAGCACCGCCTTGATCAGCGGCACCAGACGCCCCACCTCGGCCCGGCTCAGGGAGCCGGCGGGGCGCAGCGGCGAGATCTCCGCCCGGAACAGGCTTTCGCACACATAGATGTTGCCCAGCCCCGCCACCACCTTCTGGTCCAGCAGCACCGTCTTGATGGGGCCGGTCTTGCCGGCCAGGGCCTTGGCCAGGACGCCGGCGTCGAAGGCTTCGTCCAGAGGCTCTGGCCCGATCCCGGCCAGCAGCGGATGACCGCCCAGGTCCGACGCCTCGCACAGGGCGAACAGCCCGAAACGGCGGGGATCGGTGAGCGTCACGCTGATCCCCTGGTCCGTCACCCACTCCACATGGTCGTGGGGACCGGGCGGCTCGTTGCGCAGGGCGCCGATGGTCATGCGCCCCGACATGCCGAGATGACCCAGCATGACCAGGCCTCCGTCGAGGCGCACCACCAGATACTTGGCCCGGCGCCCCACCGCCTCCACCGTCCGGCCGGTCAGGCGCCGGGCGAAATCCTTGGGGAACGGCACGCGCAGTCCGGCACGCCGCGTCTCGACCGAGACAAAGCGCCGCCCGTCCCACACTTGGGCCAGACCACGGGCGACGGTTTCGACTTCGGGCAATTCAGGCATGGCGGGGAGTATAAGGCAGGCTCCGCCCCGTGACAGCGACGAATTTCCGCGATAAGGTGCCGCCCCATGACCGACAGCCACTCTCATAACGACGGCACCACCCATTTCGGCTTCAAGACCGTGGCCGAGGACGAGAAGGTTTCCCTCGTCCGCGGCGTCTTCGATTCGGTGGCGTCCAAATACGACCTGATGAACGATCTGATGAGCGCCGGCGTGCACCGCCTGTGGAAGTCGGCGTTCCTCGACATGCTGCGGCCCCGGCCCGACCAGACCCTGCT
Source organism: Paramagnetospirillum magneticum AMB-1 (assembly GCF_000009985.1). GTDB lineage: Bacteria > Pseudomonadota > Alphaproteobacteria > Rhodospirillales > Magnetospirillaceae > Phaeospirillum > Phaeospirillum magneticum. The sequence continues at coordinate 680,662 of NC_007626.1, read as the reverse complement.
GGACGTGGGCGGCGGCACCGGCGACATCGCCTTCGGCTGGCGAAAGCGCGGTGGCGGCCCCGTCACCGTCTGCGACATCAACCGCGAGATGCTGTCCGTCGGCCGCGACCGCGCCGTGGACCGCAATCTGGTGGGCGGCCTGACCTGGGTGTGCGGCAATGCCGAGGACTTGCCCATACCCGACCGGTCGGTCGACCGCTACACCATCGCCTTCTGCCTGCGCAACGTCACCCATTGGGACAAGGCCATCGCCGAGGCCTATCGGGTGCTGCGTCCCGGCGGGCGCTTCATGTGCCTGGAATTCTCCCGCGTCATCGTGCCGGGCCTGCGCGAGGCCTATGACGCCTATTCCTTCAACGTGCTGCCCAAGGTGGGCGGCATGGTCACCGGCAATGCCGAGGCCTATCAGTATCTGGTGGAAAGCATCCGCAAGTTCCCGCCCCAGGAGGAAATGGCAGCCATGGTCGAGGCCGCCGGCTTCTCCCGCGTCGAGGTCCGCAACCTGTCGGCGGGCATCGCCGCCATCCATTCGGGGTGGCGGATATGATGGCGCCCGGTGAGGCGAACCGTCATCCCGACGACCATCGGGAGGAGGGATCTCGTCCTGATCCGGCGGTTCCGAATCGGACCCGGCAGTCCAAGCGGAGATCCCTCGCTATCGCTCGGGATGACAATGCAAGACAGGTCGAAGGCCTGTCGCCATGATCAGGTCGTTTCGCAACCTCAACCGCCTGCTGACCATCGGCCGCGTCCTGGCTCGCCACGACGCCTTGTTCCTGCTGGAAGACTATCTGCCCATCGCGCGCTTCGGCTCGAAGCTGCTGCGCGGCGGCCGCCGTCCGGCCAGTTCGGGGCGGCCGGGCGAGCGCCTCGCCGCCGCCCTGGCCGAGCTGGGACCGTCCTTCATCAAGCTGGGCCAGGCCCTGTCCACCCGCGCCGACCTGCTGGGCGAGGAAATGGCCGCCGATCTGTCGGGGCTGCAAGACAAGCTGCCCCCCTTCCCGCCCGAGGATGCCCGGCGCATCATCGAGGAGGAACTGGGCGGGCCGCTGTCCAATTTCTATTCCGCCTTCGACGACATCCCCGTGGCCGCCGCCTCTATCGCCCAAGTGCACTTCGCCACCACCCGCGAAGGCCGCGAAGTGGCGGTCAAGGTGCTGCGCCCCGGGGTCGAGGCCAAGTTCCACCGCGACATCGACCTGCTGTACTGGCTGGCCGAGTGGGCGGAGCTGGCCGTTCCCCGGCTGCGCCGCCTCAAGCCGGTGGAAACGGTCAAGACCTTCGAGGAATCCGTCACCCTGGAGATGGATCTCCGCTTCGAGGCCGCCGCCGCCTCGGAACTGGCCGAGAACTTCCGCGGCGATGACAATTTCAAGGTGCCCGAAGTCGACTGGCTGCGCACCGGTAAGCGCCTTTTGACCCTGGAACGGGTCTCGGGCATTCCGGTGGACGAGGTGGACCGCATGCGGGCGGCGGGCATCGACCCCGTCGACGTGCTGGCCAAGGCCGCCGAAGCCATGTTCAACCAGGTGTTCCGCGACGGCTTCTTCCACGCCGACATGCATCCGGGCAACCTGTTCATCGGCAAGGGCGGTCAGCTGATCGCCATGGATTTCGGCATCATGGGCCGTGTCGACAAAAGCACGCGGCGCTTCCTGGGCGAGATGCTGCTGGGTTTCCTGTCGGGCGATTACCGCAAGGTGGCCGAAGTACACTTCGCCGCCGGCTATGTGCCCGCCGACCAGTCCCTGGACACCTTCACCCAGGCCTGTCGCTCCATCGCCGAGCCCATCCTGGGCCGTCCGCTGCACGAAATCTCCATCGCCAAGCTGCTGGGCCAGCTGTTCCAGGTCACCGAGACCTTCGCCATGGAAACCCAGCCGCAATTGCTGCTGCTGCAAAAGAGCATGCTGGTGGCCGAGGGCGTCGGGCGCATCCTCGACCCCAACATCAATATGTGGCATCTGGCCCAGCCGCTGATCGAAGGCTGGATGCGCGAGAATCTCGGCCCCGAGGCCCGGGTGCGCGAAACCTTCAGCAGCGTGGTCGGCTCGCTGGAGCGCCTGCCCCGCCTGCTGGCCGAGACCGAGAAGACCTATTCCATGCTGGTCAATCAGGGGCTCAAGCTGCACCCCGACACGGTCAAGGCCATGTTCCCCGACCAGGGCCGCCTGCGCCGCCCCTCGCCCCTGCTGGCCTGGGTCATCGCCGCCGGTCTGGCGGTGGCGCTGTATCTGAAATAGGGGGCGATGCGGGGCTCCCGCCCCGTAACCCCGGTTGGAGGCGATGCCTCCAAACCTCCCTTTGATTTATAAATAGAAATGGGGCCGGGGCATTGGCCCCGTGCAGCCCCGCAGGGGCAAACGACGCACCGAAGGTGCGGTCCTGAAGGGACGAGCGAAGCGAGCAGATGGGGTTGGGCGAGTGCCCAATGAATCACTCCGCCGCGCCGGCCTTGTTGGAATTGACGGCGGGCATGTCGGGGTCGCGCAGCACATAGCCGCGTCCCCACACCGTCTCGATGTAGGATTCGCCGCCGGTGGCGGTGGCCAGCTTCTTCCTGAGCTTGCAGATGAAGACGTCGATGATCTTCAGCTCGGGCTCGTCGATGCCGCCATAGAGGTGGTTTAGGAACTGTTCCTTGGTCAGGGTCTGGCCCTTGCGCAAGCTGAGCAGTTCCAGGATGCCGTATTCCTTGGCGGTGAGGTGCAGCGGGTCGCCAGTCACCGCGACGGTGCGGGCGTCCAGGTTCACCGACAGCTTGCCGGTGTCGATCACCGACTGGGCATGCCCCTTGGAGCGCCGCACGATGGCCTGGATGCGGGCCACCAGTTCGCCCTTGTCGAACGGCTTGGTCAGGTAATCGTCGGCCCCCGAGCCCAGGCCCTTGATCTTCTTGTCCGGTTCGGACAGGCCCGACAGAATGAGCACCGGCGTGTCGATGCGCGCCGATCGCAGGCGGCGCAGCACTTCATAGCCGTCCATGTCGGGCAGCATCAGGTCCAGCAGGATGATGTCGTAATCGTAGAGCTTGCCGATCTCCAGGCCGTCTTCGCCCAAAGCAGTGGTATCCACCACCATGCCCTCGGCTTTGAGCATGGATTCGATCGCTCTGGACATCAACTGGTCGTCTTCGACCACCAAGACTCGCATCGTAAGGTCCCCGGTCCCATCCGTCTCTACGATGTGTTAACCATACGGGTGTATTCTGACGAGTTCAAGGCGGCTGGAAGGGGCGGTGCAATTGAAATTCCTGGTCCGCAACCTGATCAGCGACATCGAACGGGTCTCCAACATCCAGGTTTACGGCCAGATTGCTGCCGTTCAGGGCATGTTGCTGGAGGCCGGCGGCGTCCAGCGCACCATTTCCGTGGGTGATCGCTGCAACGTGGTGGCCCGCGACGGCCGCCGGGTGATCTGCGAAGTGGTGGGATTTCGGCAGGGCCGCGCCCTGCTGATGCCCTATTCCCCCATCGAGGGCATCGGCCTGGGCTGCCGCACCGAGGTGCAGGATGCCGAGCCGGTGGTCTTTCCCGATCGCGGCTGGCTGGGCCGGGTGATCAACGGCTTCGGCGAGCCGGTGGACGGGCTCGGCCCCCTGCCCGGCGGCGACACCGCCTATCCGGTCAAGGCCCAGCCGCCTTCGGCCCATTCCCGCTCGCGGGTGTCGGGCAAGATCGATCTGGGCCTGCGTTCGGTCAACGCCTTCCTCACCTGCTGCCGCGGCCAGCGCATGGGCATCTTCGCCGGGTCGGGCGTGGGTAAGTCGTCGCTGATGTCCATGATGGCGCGCAACACCTCGGCCGACATCTCGGTGCTGGGCCTGATCGGCGAACGCGGCCGCGAAGCCCGCGAATTCATCGAGGACGATTTGGGCCCCGAGGGCATGAAGCGCTCGGTAGTGGTGGTCTCCACCTCGGACGAAAGCCCGCTGATGCGCCGCCAGGCGGCCTATATGACCCTGACCGTGGCCGAATTCTTCCGCGACCAGGGTCTCGACGTGCTGTGCATGATGGATTCGGTGACCCGCTTCGCCATGGCCCAGCGCGAGATTTCGCTGTCGGCGGGCGAACCGCCGGCGTCGAAGGGCTATACGCCCACCGTCTTCGCCGAATTACCTCGCCTGCTGGAGCGGGCCGGTCCCGGCGTGGGCAAGGGCTCCATCACCGGCCTGTTCACCGTGCTGGTGGACGCCGACGACCATAACGAGCCCATCGCCGACGCGGTGCGCGGCATCCTGGACGGACACATCGTGCTGGACCGTTCCATCGCCGAACGCGGCCGCTATCCCGCCATCAACATCCTGCGCTCGGTCAGCCGAACCATGCCCGGCTGCAACAATCAGCAGGAAAACGATCTGGTGCGCCGCGCCCGCTCGCTGCTGTCCACCTACGAGGACATGGCCGAGCTGATCCGCCTGGGCGCCTATCGCCGCGGCACCGATCCCAAGGTGGACGAAGCCATCCACTACTATCCGGCCATCGAAGCCTTTCTGGGCCAGCTGAAGACCGAAGCCACCACCCTGCAGACCTGCTACGCCCAGCTGGCCGAGGTGCTGGGCATGCCGTTCGACGGCGACGGCATGGGGCGGAAGTAGGTCCTGAATGGCCAACAAGGGCCTCAAGACCCTCATCCGCCTGTCCAAGTGGAACGTGGACGAGAAGCAGCGGGTCCTGGTGGCGCTGCAGGGCCGCGAGGACGAGATCCTGGCCGCCATCCACCACGCCGAGCAGACCCTGATTCAGGAGCAACGGGTGGCGTCCGATGATGCCGTGGGCGTGGGCTTTGCCTATGCCACCTTCGCCAATGCCTGGCTGGCCCGGCGCGAGCAGCTGATGCAGATGCTGGAGCAGGTGCGCCGCGAAATCGTCAAGGCCCGCGACGAACTGGCCGAGGCCTTCAACGAGCTGAAGACCTACGAAATCACCCAAAAGGAACGTGAGCGCCGCGCCCAGGCCGAACGCGACAAGAAGGAACAGGCCTTCCTGGACGAAATCGGACTGAACATTCATCGCCGCAAGGACAAGGAAGAGGGCTGACGGGATTTATGGGCCGGCGAGGGATGGAAGGCTGGTTGCCCGGCCCCGTCCCTCGCCGCCCGTGGCCGCTTCGCGCCCCTTATGGGGGGAGGGTGGCGCGAGCTGAGCCCTTTGCTTCCCACCCGTCTCCCTGAGATTGAGCGGTGGGCCCTGGTCGCCCATCCCAGCGGAGTGGGGGGAGCGGGGAGGAGCGCCAGAGTGAGAAGTAGAATAATTCAAGCAAGGGAGATCAGCAAGGGCTTTGCCTGCCGAGTCCGAAGTTTATCAACCTTTAGATAAGCCCTGCCCTACAGCAGCTTCACCATGAAGAAGCCGCCCACCAGCACGATGACGAACACCGTGGTGACCAGCTTCAGGCGCCGCTCGACGAACTCGCGCACGGGCGGACCGAACTTCCACAGCAGCGCCGCCACCAGCACGAAGCGCATGCCACGCGCCACCACCGAGGCGAAGGTGAACTTCATCAGGTCGAAGTCGAAGGCGCCGGCGGTGATGGTCACCAGCTTGTAGGGAATGGGGGTGGCGCCCTTGACGATGATGAACCACACGCCCCATTCATCGATGATCGGCTTCAGGGCCAGGAACTTTTCCTGCAGATGGAAGGCGCCCAGGATGGCCATGCCGATGGAATCCATGGCGAAGTGGCCGATGGCATAGCCGAGATAGCCGCCCGCCACCGAGGACGCGGTGCAGACCATGGCGATGCGCAGCCAGCGGGTGGGCGCGGCGATCACCATGGGAATCAGCATGACGTCGGGCGGAATGGGGAAGAACGAGCTTTCGATGAACGAGATGGCGGCCAGCCACCAGATGGCGTGACGGTGGGCCGCCTTGGCCATCATCCAGTCGTAAAGGCCCTTCAGCATCATTCTCACTCCCCAGGAACGGGCGAGGTGTAGCAGCAGCGGGGCAAAGGGGCAACCACCCCTTGTCTTTTGCGCCGCGCATCGGCACTTTGGGACCCCTATGGGGAGATGATGGAATGCGCGCGGCTTTCGCGGCGGGATTGGCGTTGATGCTGGCGGCGGGCGGAGCGGCGGCCGAAGAGGCGCCGGCCCTGGCGTCGCTGCGCTTCGACCCCCTGTCCCTGGGCATCGGTGCCCTGCTGGTCCTGGTCCCGGCCCTGGCCGTGCTGGCGCTGCTGCGCTGGCGCATGGTGAGTCTGGCCGCCGATGCCGGTCGCGCCGTCATCCTGGCCGATCGCCTGACCGAGAGCCTGCTGGCCGCGCCCGACGGCTTTTACGCCTGGCTGGGCGAGCGCGAGATCTGCTCGCGGCGTCTGGCCGTGCTGCTGGGTCTGTTCGGCGGCACGGAATCCGCCTTCATGGATGTGCTGGAATCCTTCGCCGCCGCCGATGCCGCCCAGTTGGACAGCGCGGCGCGGCGCCTGCGCGAGGAGGGCCAGGGATTCGAGCTGGAATTGCGCCTGCGGGACGGCGGGCGCCGCGTCCGGGCGGTGGGGGTTCGCGCCTGCGGCCCCGAGGGCGCAGCCCTGGCCGATCTGGTGTGGATGCACGACGTCACGGAAGGGGCAGCCTTCGAGGCGGAGCTGGCCTCGCGCCTGGCCGGGCTGGTGGTCGAGCGCGAACGGATCGAGGGATTGCTGGGCGTATTGCCCATTCCCGCCTGGGTCCGCGACGACGACCTGTCCCTGCTGCATGTCAACCGGGCCTATGCCCGGGCGGTGGACGTGGCCTCGCCCCTGGCGGCGGTGGCGGGACAGATCGAGCTGGCCTCGGACGGCTCGGTGCGCGAAGCCCGCGCCCTGGCGGCCCGCGCCCGGGCGGCCGGCGAGCCCCGGTCAGAATCCTTCCATCTGGTGCTGGGCGGCCAACGCCGCTTCACCGAGATCACCGAGGCCCCCTTCGAGGCCGAGGATGGCGGCCTGCTGACCGCCGGCTATGCCCTCGACCTCACCCGCGTCGAGGAGCTGCAGCAGGAGCTGGCCCGTCATGCCAGCGCCCACGCCCAGGTGCTGGAGCATCTGGCTACCGCCATCGCCATCTTTTCCACCGACACCCGCCTCACCTTCTTCAACACCGCCTTCACCCGGCTGTGGCGCCTGGAGGCCGAGTGGCTGGCGGCCCAGCCCACCTACGGCGCCGTGCTGGATTCCCTGCGCGAGCGGCGGCTGCTGCCCGAGGTCGCCGATTACCGCGCCTACAAGGAAGACGAGCTGAAGCGCTTCATCTCGCTGATCGACGCCGCCGAGACCCTGCTCCACCTGCCCGACGGCCGCACGCTCCGGCGCATGATCGCCGCCCATCCCTATGGCGGCCTGATCTTCACCTACGAGGACGTCACCGACACCCTGGCTCTGGAGCGTTCGTTCAATACCGCCCTGGCGGTCCAGCGCGAGACCCTGGACCATCTGCACGAGGGCGTGGCGGTGTTCAAGGGTGACGGCCGGCTGCGCCTGTTCAATCCGGCCTATGCCCGGATCTGGAATCTGGCCCCGTCCATGCTGGAGTCCGAGCCGCATCTCAACGAACTGGTCGAGGCCCACCGGCCCTATTTCGAAGGCGGCGCCGAACGCGCCTCGGTGTGGCCCGAAATGCGCGAGCGCCTGATGGCCCTGTTCAACACCCGCGCCCCCCAAAGCGGCCGGGTCGAGCGCCTGGACGATTCCATCGTCGACTTCGCCTCGGTGCCGCTGCCCGACGGCGCCATGCTGCTGACCTGGCTGGACGTCACCGATTCCGCCCGGGTGGAGCGCGCCCTGCGCGAGCGCAACGAGGCCCTGGCCGCCGCCGACCTGCTGAAGAGCGAATTCATCGCCAATGTCTCGGCCGAGGTCAGAAAGCCGCTAACCACGGTGATCGGCTTTTCCGAAATGCTGGCCGCCGAGTATTTTGGCAAGCTCAACAAGCGCCAGCACGAATACGCCCGCGGCATCACCGAGGCGGGGCAGGGGCTGCAGGCGCTGATTTCCGACATCCTCGATCTCGCCGCCATCGAGGCTGGGCAGATGGCCCTGGAACTGGACACCGTCGACGTCCACCCCATGCTGTCCGGCGTGCTGGGGCTGGTGCGCGAGAGGGTGCGGGAAAAGAAGGTCACCCTTGACTTCGACTGTCCCCTGGACATCGGCTGGATCGTCGCCGACGAGCGCCGGCTGCGCCAGGTGCTGTTCAACCTGCTGGGCAACGCCTTGAAGCGCACCCCGTCGGGGGGAAAGGTCAGCGTGCGGGCCGAGCGGCGGCCGTCGGAACTGGCGCTGACCATCAGCGACACCGGCACCGGCCTTTCGGATGAGCAGCGCGAGCGGCTGTTCGGCGGCTTTGCCACCGGCGGGCGGCGCGAAGCCTTGCCCGCCGGCCGGGCCGACGACGATTCCGGCATCGGCCTGGCCCTGGTGCAGCGCTTCGTCGACCTCCATGGCGGAAGGGTGGAATTGGCATCGGCGCCCGGCGAGGGTACGGTGGTGACGGTACGCCTGCCGGTGGGGTCGGGGGCGACATGAACTTGAGCGGAGTGGATGGGTGATGATGGCGATTCTGGGACGGGGATGGGGGGTGGCCATTGCGGCCTTGGTGTTGATGGCCGCCGCGCTGCCCGCCGGGGCCGAGACGGTGACCGAGGAATTCAAGATCGCCAGCAAATGGCCCGATCAGAACCTCTACATCCGCAACAAACATCCGGCAGCGCTCTACGACGTGCGGCCGGAAAAGACCGTGCTGTTCCTTCACGGTGCCACCTACCCCGCCCATTCCTCCTTCGACATGGCCGTGGACGGCCAGAGCTGGATGGATTGGATGGCCGCCAAGGGCTACGACGTCTATAGCCTGGACATCCGCGGCTATGGCAAGTCCGGGCACCCGCCCGAGATGAGCCAGCCGCCGGAAGCCAATCCCCCCGTGGTGGACACGGCCGAGGCCGTGGACGACGTCTCCCGCGCCGTGGACTTCATCTTGTCGCGGCGCAATTCCCAGCGGATCGTTCTGGTGGGCTGGTCGTGGGGCGCCACCCTGGCCGGCGCCTATGCCAATTCGTCCCAGGACAAGGTCGAGCGCCTGGTGCTCTATGCGCCGCAATGGCTGCGCGACGTGACGCCGCCCACCGATGCGGAACTGGCCCGCGTTCCCGCGTGGCGGCAGGTGGACCCCCGCGAAGCCCGCGACATCTGGCTGAAGGCGGTGCCCGAGGCCAAGCGCGAAGGCGTGCTGTCCAAGGCGGTGTTCGCCGACTGGCTGAAGGCCACCATCGCCAGCGATGCCGAGCCGGTCGTTCCCAACACGGTCCGGGCGCCAAACGGGGTCGTGCTGGACACCATGCGCTTCTGGGCTTCGGCCAAGCCGCGCTGGAACCCCGAACGCCTTTCGGTCCCGGCCCTGGTAATTCAGGGCGAGTGGGACGCCGAGGCTCCGCCCGCCATGGGCATGAAGCTGTTCAACCGGCTGACCGGCTCGCCCTTCAAGCGCTACGTCATGGTTGGCGAAGCCACCCATGCGGCCCTGATCGAGAAGAACCGCAAGCAGCTCTATCAGGCGGTGACCGAATTCCTGGAGTCTCCGGCGCCGCAACGGTAAGGCCTCCCGCGATCGATTGGGCTATCGCCCAAACCCATCCGGGGCCAATGCCCCCGGACCCCATTTTGTTTCATGAATGGGGTTTGGGCGGCAGCCCTTCTTCTAACCGAACAGATCCGGCGGGTCGGCCTCCTCGGCCGGGCAGAGATCGGTCACCCCGATGCCCAGCAGGCGGAAGGCCCGGCCGTCCATCTGGCGCTCCAGCAGCGCAAGCCCGGCGCGGACGATAGTCTCGGCCCTGCCGGTGGGGTCGGGTAGCCTGAGGTGGCGGGTGATCACCTTGAAATCGGCGGTCTTGAGCTTCAGTACCACGGTGCGCCCCGCCAGATTTACCCGCTCCAGCCTGCGGGCGACACCCTCGGCCAGGGGCGGCAGCGCCTCGGTCAGGGCCTTGGCGTCACGAATGTCGCGGGCGAAGGTGGTTTCGGTGGAAACACTCTTGGCCGGGCGGTCGGGATTGACCGGCCGATGGTCGATACCGTGCACCATCCCCGCTAGGCGCCGGCCGAACTTGCCCCAACGCGCCACGAACTCGGTTTCCGGCAAAGCTTGAAGCTGGGCGATGGTGGTAATGCCCTGATCGGCCATGCGCGCCGCCGTCGCCGCCCCGATGCCGAACAGGGCGGTCACCGGACGGGGCGCCAGAAACGCCTCCGCCTCCTCGCGGCCGATCACCGAGAAGCCCTCCGGCTTGTTCAGGTCCGAGGCCATCTTGGCCAGGAACTTGTTGTAGCTGAGGCCCACCGAGACCGTGATTCCCACCTGCAGCCGAATGGCGCGGGCCAGCCGGGCCAGCAGCACCGCCGCCGGCCGGTCCACCAGCCGCACCCCCGGCGACAGATCGAGATAGGCCTCGTCCAGGGACAGGGGCTCGACCAGGGGGGTGGCCTTCTCGAACAGGGCGCGGATCTGGGCGCTGACCTGCTTGTATTTGGCGATATTGGGGGGAATGACCACGGCGTGGGGACACAGTTCCAGCGCCTTGAACATGGGCATGGCCGAGCGGGGGCCGAACTTGCGGGCCACGTAGCAGGCGGTGGTTACCACGCCGCGCCCGCCGGGATGGCCGACGATCACCGGCTTGTCGGCCAGGGCCGGATTGTCCCGCTTCTCCACCGAAGCGTAAAAGGCATCGCAATCGATATGGGCGATGGTCAGATCGGCCAGCTCGGGATGACGCACCCGGCGGGAGGAGCCGCAGGCCGGGCACAAGGGGGCCTCCCCGACGCCAAGGGCGCCGCAATCCCGGCACACCGCCGCCATATGATCACCATATGTTCCCATTCGGCGACTATACCGTGATAGGGTGTTTCAGCCCACCAAATTGTCTCCAGCGGTTTCCCGGCAATGTGTGGTAGGGGGAGGGCCAGTCGGCACCCCCTTGGCAGGAACAGGCCGTCCAAGAGGGTGGGCCGAAGGTGTGTGTTTTAGATCAGAGAGGCCTGGCCGGGCTTCTCCTTTTCCAAAAGCTTGGGAACCAGCTTCATCAGGGCCATTACGGCCAGGGTCAGTTCATACATGGTCAGCTCCTCTTCGTTTGCTGCGTTGCAACATATTAGGACAGGCTTGCTGACTTGTTATATGCGAATTGGGCTGACCACCCATGAGGGGTAGGGAACATCCCACCCCAATGCCGGGGCATCCGCCGCCGGAAACGGAAAAGGCCATCCGCCTGTTCGCGGATGGCCCTTCGCTTCGGGCTGTGCCCGATAGTACCGGCTATTCCTCGACCGGGGTGCCGTCCAGATCGCCGGGGCCGCCGGCCAGGGCCTCGGAAATGAGGCCGGCGTTCTGGCGGATGGCGCCTTCGATCTCGGCGGCCATGGCCGGGTTTTCACGCAGGAAGGTCTTGGCGTTCTCGCGCCCCTGGCCGATGCGGGTGGAGTTGTAGGAGAACCACGCCCCCGACTTTTCCACCACATTGGCCTTGACGCCCAGATCGATCAGTTCGCCCATCTTGGAGATGCCTTCGCCATACATGATGTCGAAATCCACCACCTTGAACGGCGGGGCGAGCTTGTTCTTCACCACCTTGACGCGGGTCTGGTTGCCCACCACCTCGTCGCGGTCCTTGATGGCGCCGACCCGGCGGATCTCCATGCGCACCGAAGCGTAGAACTTCAGCGCGTTGCCGCCGGTGGTGGTTTCGGGATTGCCGAACATCACGCCGATCTTCATGCGGATCTGATTGATGAAGATGACGATGGTCTTGGACTTGGACACCGAACCGGTGAGCTTGCGCAGCGCCTGGCTCATCAGGCGGGCATGCAGGCCCATATGGTTGTCGCCCATTTCGCCTTCCAGCTCGGCGCGCGGCACCAGGGCGGCGACGGAATCCACCACCAGCACGTCGACGGCGCCGGACCGCACCAGCGTATCGGCGATTTCCAGAGCCTGTTCGCCGGCATCGGGCTGGCTGATCAGCAACTCGTCCAGATTGACGCCCAGCTTGCGGGCGTAGGAGGGGTCCAACGCATGCTCGGCGTCGACGAAGGCGCAGGTGCCGCCTTTCTTCTGAGCCTCGGCGATGATGTGCAGCGCCAGGGTGGTCTTGCCCGAGCTTTCCGGGCCATAGACCTCGATGATGCGGCCGCGGGGAACGCCGCCGATGCCGAGGGCCACGTCGAGGCCCAGCGACCCGGTGGAGACCACCTCGGTCTCGACCACCTGGTCCTTGCCCCCCAACTTCATGATGGAGCCCTTGCCGAACGCCCGCTCGATCTGGCTGACGGCGGCTTCCAAAGCCTTCTGTCTATCCATGGTATCCTTGTCCACGAGACGCAATGCAGCCTGAGACATGGCCGTTCCCCTTCATCTATCCCGAACCGGGCGGTTCCGCAATGAGGATTAAGCTACACGAACTTTAGAGGAACACAAGCGGAATGTTCGCGTTTGTTCCATTTCAGTTCCACACCATCCGCGTGAGCGGCTCCACATTTAAGTAAGGAAAAGGGGCGTAGACTGAACGGCGTTCGTGTCCAGAAGGGGCCGGAAACATGCGTCTCGCTCTGTCCGCCATGGTGGCATCCGCCGCGATGCTGCTGTTCATCCCCCAGATCAGCCGGGGGGCCACGCCGCCGGCCGGCACGGCCCCCGACATCCCGGGCCGCGCCCATGTCCTACCCGTGCGCGGCGGCCGCGATGGCGGGCCGGGCGGCGGGCACGATTTCGGCCGCGGAGGCTTCGGCGGGCGGGACTTCGCCGGGCGAGACTTCGAGGGCGAGCGGCGGGACGGCTTCCGCCCCCCTCCACCGCCGCCGCCCCTACCGCCCTTGCGGGGAGAACGGCTGGCACCGCCGCCACCGCCCTATCTCCCGCCGGCCGGCGCCTATCGCGACCGCGTCGACGACGAATCCGACGACCCCACCAAATTCATCCCGCCGCCCTGGCTGAAGGAATGGATCGCCACCGCCCGCCAGAGGGGCTACAGCGATGCCGAGCTGGCCGCCATCCTGGAGCGCCACCCCCGCATCGAGCGCTTCGTCACCCGATCGCGCCGTCAGGGCCTCAGCGATCAAGCCATCTTCGCCACCCTGGGGCTGGACCTTCGCGGCACCAGGCCCACCCTGGCCTCCATCGCACCGCCGCCGCCCCTGCCCGGCCCCAAGCCCACCGCGCCGCAGCCCCCCGTCCCCAGCGCCGTCCGCCTGGAGGTGCCCGATAGCCTGCAGACCACCGATCTGGAGGTGGAACTGGCCGGCAAGGTGACCGGCACCACCAAGGGCTCCACCGTGTTCGTGGACGGCGCCCAGGTGAAGCTCGGCAAGGACGGCTCGTTCCGCTATCGCCGGGGCGTGCCCCTGGGTGAGACCGAGATCAAGGTGGAAGCCCGCGACCGCCAGGGACGCGCCACCGAAGCCATGGTCACCGTCACCCGCGATCCCCCGCCCGCCGGCGCCTCCGCCTACGAGCCGCTCAATCCCGGCCGCGCCAAGGGCAAGCGCAACCCCAAGGCCGTGGCGCTGGTCATCGGCGTCGACCGCTACGAATCCGCCCCCCGCGCCGAATTCGCCGAGAACGACGCCAACGCCTTCTACGACTACGCCACCCGGGCCATGGGCGTGCCCCATGACCGGGTCAAGCTGCTGACCGGGGACAAGGCCCGCCGCCTGTCCGTGGAGAAGGCCGTGCTGGCCTGGGTCCAGCCCCTGATCGCCCAAGGCAAGTCGGACGTCTACCTGTTCTTCTCCGGCCATGGCCTCGCCTCCGACGACGGACGCGACCAGTACCTGCTGCCCTATGACGGCGACCGCATGCTGCTGGCCCAAAGCGCGCTGAAGCGCAAGGACATCATCGACGCCCTGGTCGCCGCCGGCGCCCGCACCGTCACCCTGTTCCTCGACACCTGCTATTCCGGCGGCACCCGCGGCAACGACACCCTGGTCCAGGCCGCCCGCCCCATCCTCATCTCGGTCAAGGAAAGCGACCTGCCCCCCAACGTCACCATCCTGGCCGCCGCCGGCCGCGACCAGCTGTCCAGCAGCCTCGCCGCCACCCGCCACGGCCTGTTCAGCTACTACCTGATGAAAGGCCTGGAAGGCAACGCCGCCAACGGCGGCCGCGCCATCACCATCGGCGCCCTGGAAAGCTACCTGCTGCAGCAGGTCCCCGCCGAAGCCGCCAAACTGGGCCGCAGCCAATACCCCGAACTGATCGGGGATGAAAGCCGGGTGCTGTCGGAGTGGTAGTCGGAAGGGGAGGAAGGGTGCGAAGGGACTCGTCCCTTCGCGCATCCTTGGTCGTTATTTCATCTTCAGTGGCAGCAAAATTCAGATTGTCCTCAATTCGCGCAAAATGTACAGTTTTTGCACCCATTAGCAGCGCAACAACCACATGCAGGGTGAATATAATTTGTCGTTCAGCAAAATATACACTCGAAATTCTACCTACATTAACGATGCTGCGTCCGGACAGGATGTACTTCATGTGAATGATCCACATGCCCTCATTCAGGCTGCTGGGTATTTAAAATTTAAAATTTAAAAACTCAAAACTAAATGAGCGCATTTATTTCCGCGGACAGACGGAGCTCTACAGCACACTATCGCCTTCGCTGTTCAGGGGGACAATCTCCCACAGATCGCTGTCGAATAGGTTAAGAAAATTAAGCCACGCCATTTCACACATTTCATCTAAAGCAAAAACATTCAACACATTGCATGAAAAATGCAAAGAAGCTTTGGTACAGCATTACGGACTAAAAACATCATGGATAGACTTAGTTGATAACGTTTGGGTCGCTCTATGGTTTGCTTGCCACAAAGTTCGATCAGCCGACAAAATTGGGAAATTTCTGCATTTTGAGAAGAGAGGGCAGGACAAGGAGCCTGATGGATACGCCTATATTCTAATGATTGCGGTTGACGCAGATCAGCCAATTTCGCCAGGCATCCTCACTGGCTCGGAAACTGAGTTCGTCGATCTGCGAGTTGCATCTCCATCTATTTTTCTACGCCCGCACGCGCAACATGGCGTTCTTTTTCGGCTGCGGGGAAAGAATATTATTCGCCCAAGCGACTATGCCGCGCAAATCCGCGGGATAATCCGAATCAAGCTGTCCGACGCTATTTCTTGGCTTGGCTCCGGCGAAATGCTCGGAGTTCACGCTCTATTTCCGCCGCCATACTACGATTCAGGGTATGAATTTCTTCTAAACTCGGGCTACCCGGGCGACAATTCGATTGGCTCTATTGCCCATATTGGCGCATAGGGAGCCCACCTCAGGCGAGCATCAAAAGATAGAAATGCTGACGCCGTTCTTCCTCGTTGTTTAAAGGACCGGGGTCCAGGGGCCTTTGCCCCTGGCCTGGGGGTGCGGGGGCGCGGGCGCCCCTGCGCTTGGGCGGCCCATTACCCTTCGTCCATCACCTGCTTGACCGCCCCCGCCAGCTGCCGGAGGGAGAAGGGCTTGGGGAGGAAGTGGATACCGGCGTCGGGGTCGATGCCGTCGCGGGCGACGTCTTCGGAATAGCCGGAGATGAGGATGACCTTGATGGCGGGGCGCTCCATGCGCACGAAGCGGGCCAGGGTCACGCCGTCCATGCCGGGCATCACCACGTCGGAGATCAGCACCTGGATGGGCTCGCCGCCGTTGAGGACTTCCATGGCCTGCTCGCCCGAGCGGGCCTCGATGACGGTATAGCCCTTGTTCCTCAGCGCCCGGGCGCCGAACAGGCGGACGGCGTCCTCGTCCTCGACCAGCAGGATGGTGCCCGAGCCGGTAAGGTCGGCACCGGCGGCTTCCGATGGCAGGGGGGCACGTTTGGTCTCGGCGGCCGGGTCGGCGTCGATGCGCGGCAGGTAGATGGAGAAAGTGGCGCCCTGGCCGGGTTCCGACTCCACGAAGATGAAGCCGTCGGTCTGGCGCACGATGCCGTAGACGGTGGACAGGCCCAATCCGGTGCCGGCGCCCACTTCCTTGGTGGAGAAGAAGGGTTCGAAGATGCGGGCCAGGTTCTCCTTGCCGATGCCGGTGCCGGTATCGGCCACCTCGATCTGGACGTAATCGCCGGCGGGCATCAGCTCGGGGCCGCGCTGAATGGGCTGGTCCACGTGGACGGCATTGGTGCGGATGGTCAGCGCCCCGCCGCCCGGCATGGCGTCCCTGGCATTGACCGCCAGATTGATGATGACCTGATCGAACTGGCCGGGATCGACGCGCACCAGCCCCAGGGCGCGGCCGTGGATCATGCGCAGCTCGATGGTCTCGCCCAGCAGGCGGCGCAGCAGGTTGGACAGCTCGGCCAGGGCGTCGGTGACGTTGAGCAGGCGGGGCTGCAAGGCCTGACGGCGCGAGAAGGCCAGCAACTGGCGCACCAGCGAGGCGGCGCGGTTGGCGTTCTGCTTGACCTGCATGATGTCGGCGAAGCTGGGATCGCCGGCCCCGTGGCGCTGCAAGAGCAGGTCGCAGAAGCCGATCATGGCGGTGAGCAGATTGTTGAAGTCGTGGGCCACGCCGCCGGCCAGCTGGCCCATGGCCTGCATTTTCTGGCTCTGGGCGAACTGCATTTCCAGGTTGCGCTGCTCGGTGGCATCGATGAAGTGGATGACGAGGCCGGAGATGTCGCCGTCTTCGTGGCTGGGGCTGACGAAGAGCTGGGCGATGAGGTTGCGCCGCCCCTTGAGACGCACTTCCAGATGGGTGCCGGGGGTGGAGCCGGCAATCACCTTGCCCAGTTGCTCGGAGGCCGCGGGGCGGTTCTCCTCGGCGACCACGTCGATCACCGGGCGGCCGATCATGTCGTCGCGGTCGATGCCCAGCATGGCCTGCAGGGCAAGATTGCAGGCTCCCACCGCCCCGTCCAGATCCACCAGGGCGATGCCGACGGGGGCGTCGTCGAACAGCCAGCGGAAGCGGCGCTCGGCGGCGCGCAGCGCCTTTTCCCATTGCTGTTCCGGCACCAGATCGCGCACCACCACCGAGCGGGTGAACATCTCGCCCCCCTCGTCGAACACCGAATGGGCGACCAGGGCCTGGAACACCTCGCC
The DNA here is from genome assembly GCF_000009985.1 of Paramagnetospirillum magneticum AMB-1. Lineage (GTDB taxonomy): Bacteria > Pseudomonadota > Alphaproteobacteria > Rhodospirillales > Magnetospirillaceae > Phaeospirillum > Phaeospirillum magneticum. The sequence continues at coordinate 663,606 of NC_007626.1, read as the reverse complement.
CGAGCGGCCGCGCAGGCGCAACTCGGCCCGTTCTTCCTCGGGATTGGGAACGATGCCGAACACCTCGGCCAGATTGCGGCCCAGAATCTCGTCGCCGGCCTTGCCCAGCCATTCGGCCAGACGCTGGTTGACGTAGCGCACCGTGCCGTCCGCATCGGCGGAATAGCAGCCCACCGGCAGCAGATCGACGAAATCGGACAGCAATTCGTTCTCGCGCCGCAGCGTCTCGTCGATGGCGCGCCGCGCGCTGACATCCTCGGCGATCCAGGCCACCGCCTGGGGGCTGCCCGCCGGGCGGACCTCCAGGGTCAGCCATTCACGCCCACCGCCGGCGGAGACCAGGGTCACCTCGGTGCGCCGGGGCGCCCCTACCGCGGCGGCGGCATCCAGGCGCTCCATCTCGGCCAGGGCGCGATCATCGGCGGCGGCCAGCGCCTTGAGCGGGGCCAGGGGATCGGCCGCCCCCCCCAGCAGGCGGCGCGCCGCCTGATTGCGGTAAAGCTCGGCCCCATCCGAGGCCACCACCAGCACGGCGCGGCTTTCCGACTCCAGGGCTCCGGCCAGGATGGGGGCGATGCCCGCCGGCCGGCGCGAGCGCTGCCACAGCATGCTCCCCGCGACCGCCGCCACCAGGGCCGCGGCCGAGATGGCGGGCCAGCCGGCCTCGGCCACGCCCAGCATGGCGGTCCCGGCCACCGAGGCGGCCAGGCAGAGCGACAGCGGATCGGGAAGGGATTTAATGCGCAAGTTCACCCTTCAGCTTCATGACGTAACCGATAATTTCCGCCACGGTTTTGTAGTGCTCGGGCGGGATTTCCTGGTCCAGCTCGACCGTGGCGTAAAGGGCGCGGGCCAGGGGCGGATTCTCGACGATGGGCACTTCGTTCTCGGTGGCCAGGTCGCGGATGCGCTTGGCGATCAGGTCGACGCCCTTGGCCACCAGGACGGGCGCCCCCATGGAATCCTGGTCGTATTGCAATGCCACGGCGTAATGGGTGGGGTTGGTCACCACCACGCTGGCCCGGGGCACGGCGGCCATCATGCGCTGGCGGGCGCGCTGCATGCGCAAGGCGCGCAGGCGGCCCTTGATCATGGGATCGCCTTCGGTCTGCTTGTGCTCGTCCTTGATCTCCTGCTTGGTCATCTTCATCTGCTGGGTGAAGGCCCAGCGCTGATAGAACCAGTCGGCGGCGGCCAGCACGAAGACCATCAGCACCACCACAATGATCATGGTGATCACCTGATGGCGCAGATAGTCGAGCACCGCCATCAGGTCCAGCGCCGCCAGGCCGGCATATTCGCTCATATGCGATTTCAGGATCAGAAAGATGACGAAGCCGATGGCCGACACCTTGAACAGCGACTTGACGAACTCCACCAGATTGCGGCCGGAGAAGATGCGCTGAAGGCCCTTGCCGGGGCTCAGCTTGCCGAAATCCAAGGTCAGCTTGTCGGGCAGGAACATCAGGCCGCTCTGGCCCATGGCCGAGGCGATGGCCAGCACCACCAGCATCATCATGGGCATGATCAGAAGCTTGATCATGTCCACCGTGATGCCGGACAGCAACTGGCCCACATCCTCCCTCCCCATGGGGAAGGCATGGGGGTGCTCGACGAAGGGCAGCAGCAGGCGCCCGATATCGCGGGCCATGTAAGGGGCGAACAGGGTGACCACCACCAGCGCCCCCACCAGGCTCGCCCAGATCTTCACCTCCTGGGAGGTGGGGATATTGCCCTGCTCGCGGGCCTGGCTCAGTTTTCGGTCTGTTGGTTCTTCTGTTTTGTCGTCGGAATCTTCGGCCATGCTCTTACCTCGGCTGGACGTAGGGCATCAGGCCGGATTCGAAGAAGCGCAGGAACAGCGAGATCACCAGCGGCATCGTCACCATGAACAGCCACATCCCCACCATCACCTGCACCGGCATACCGACGAAGAACACCTGCAACTGGGGCACCAGCCGCGACAGCAGGCCGAGGCCAGTGTAGAACACTAGGCCGAACACCACCAGCGGTGCCGCGAACTGGGTTCCCACCTTGAAGGTGTCGGTAGCCAGATGGCCTAGCGTCTCGGCATAGTCTCCGAACTGTAGCGGCTGGCCCGGCGGGAACAGATAATAGGATTCGAATACCGCCTGGAACATCAGGTGATGCATATCGGTGGCGAACACCGCCACCAGCCCGATATTAGCCAGGAAGCCGGTAAGAAGCTGGCTCTGCTGCTGCGCGATGGGGTCGAAGGAGAAGGCGTTGGTCAGGCCCGTCTGATAGCCGATCATGGAGCCGGCCATGTTGAGCGTCGACATGATGAACATGATCACCGTGCCGAGATAGACTCCCACCACCGCCTCGCCGAACACCGCCAGCAGCATGCCGCCGACGCTGCGGGGCACCGCCGGAAAGCTGGCGCCCACCACGGGCAGCATGACGAAGGCCACCGACAAGGCCAGCAATAGGCGGATGCGGGTCGAGACCAGCGAGCCGCCCAGGCCGGGAAACAGCATCAGGGCGGCGCCGATGCGTGTAAACACCAGGAAGAACCGGAAGATGTCGAGCTGGAGCAGATCGGTCAGCACGTTAACCGCCGCCGGCGACGACGCGGTCCATGACCAGTCTCCAGAACTCGGTCAGCGAATGCAGCATGAAGGGTAGGAACAGGATCATGGAGGCGAAGACCAAGAGCATCTTCGGCACGAAGGTCAGCGTCTGCTCCTGAATCTGGGTCAGAGTCTGGAAAATGGAAATGACCAGACCCACCACCAGACCGGTCAGCAGGGTGGGCGCCGCCACCTTCAGCATGACCATGATGGTTTCGCGGGCGATGTCGATCAACTCGGGCTCGGTCATCTGGGCCGGACCCGATCAGATGGGCATGCGCAGGATTTCGTTATAGGCGTTGATCACCTTGTCGCGGACATTGACCACGGTTTCCAGGGTCATTTCCGCATTGGCGACGGCGGCCACCACTTCGCGGATGTCGGCCTTGCCGGCAATGGCCGACATGGAGGCTTTTTCTGCCGTCTTGGCGTCACCCACCGCCACCTTGGCCGCATCCTTCAGCACGGAGGCGAAGTCGGTGCCGTTGCCTTCGGTCTCGGAGGTCTTGCCCACCGATTCGAAGGGATTGGCGGCGGTCTTATAGGCGGAGATGGCGTCGGTGAGGCGGGAAGTCATGATGATGGATCCTTAACGCGGCATCTGGCCTAGCGCAACATCTCGATGGTGCGCGACAGCAGCGAGCGGGAAGCGTTGATGACGTTCATGTTGGCCTCATAGCTGCGCTGGGCCTCGCGCATGTCCATCATCTCGATCAACGGATTGACGTTGGGGGCCAGCACATAGCCGTCGCGGTCGGCGGCCGGATGCTTGGGGTCGTAGCGGCGCTGGAACTCGGCGGAATCGGCCCGCACCTTGTCCACCTTGACCACATTGGTGCCGGTGGCGCGGTCCAGCTCGTTCTTGAAGGTCATCACCTTGCGGCGATAGGGCAGCCCCTCGGGGGTCTGGGCCAGGGAATCGGCATTGGCGAGATTCTCCGAGATCACCCGCAGACGCTGCGACTGCACCTTCATGCCCGAAATGGCTGTCTGCGTACTTTTGCTGAGTTCGTCCATGGCGATCTCTTGGAATTACGGGCTCTTGGAATTACGGGCCTAGCGGCTGCCCGAGGCGGTCTTGATCATCTTCTGGTACTTCTGGAACAGCGCGGCGGCGGCGTTGTACTTGGAATTGGCGTCGCCAACCTTGGCTATCTGCTCTTCCAGGATGACGGCGTTGCCGTCGGGAGTGGATTCGAAAGTCCGGCGCTGGGTCACCGCCTTGAAGGGGCTGGGCGTCACCTCGGGCACAATATGCTTGGCGTTGGTGGTGGTGGCACCCACGTCGGGCTGGGCCGTGCCGGCCAGCACTTCCTTGAAGTCGAGCGGCTTGATGTCCTTGGGCAGGTAGCGCGGCGTATTGGCATTGGCGATGTTGCTGGCCAGCACCTCCTGGCGCTGGGCGATCCAGTCCATCTGGGCCTTGGCCATCTTGAAAATGCCGAGATCGTCGTACATGGACGCGAACCTTCGCCGGGGTACAGGTGGGCGAGCGGACCCGTCTCGCCATGATCACTATCCACCCATGCCGTTTAAGATTCAGTAAAGCCGGGGCACCCTGCGGGTTTGGCCCGATGCCCAATTCCTGGGCTTAAACGAATTTTAAGCGCGCCCAGGCCATTGTGAGCCCTGGTGAACCCGCTTGGAAAGCCGGCCATGGGCGATAGGGACATTTGGGACGAGGAGGCGGAGAGCGAGCGGGCCAAGGCCGCCGCCGCCCCCAGGCGCCGTCAGGTGGCCGTGGCCCTGGCCGACGACCCCGACCATCCCGGCCTGCCCACCGTCACCGCCTCGGGACGGGGCGCGGTGGCCGAACAGATTCTGCAGTTGGCCTTCGCCCATGGGGTGAAGGTCCGCACCGATCCCGATCTGGCCGAGGTCCTGGCCGCCGTCGAGGTCGACACCGTCATTCCGGTCGAGGCCTTCGTCGCCGTGGCCGAGATCCTGGCCTATGTCTATCGCGCCAATGGCGCCATGGGCGCGGCCCCGCCCCCCGGAGGCGCCGCATGAGCACCGAATCCGACGCGCTGCGCCAGGAACTGGAAAAGGCCTCCACCCTGGTGGGCACCGCCCGGCGCCTGCTGGCCACCGGCACCGAAGTGGATCTTGCCGCCCTGGAAGGCCGGGTCCGCCACGTCTGCGGCGCCGTGCTCGGCCTGGAGCGCTCCGAGGGCGTGGCCTTCCGCCCCGGCCTCGAGGCCCTGGTGGCCGATCTCGACCTGCTGGCCGCCGCGCTGACCCAGCGCAACAACCCGACCTCCCTGGACGCCTGAGCATGGATTCAGCCCATTACCTGCGTTTCATCCTGTCGCTGGTGGCGGTGCTGGGACTGATCTTCGGCGTGCTGTGGGTGGTGCGGAGCCGCCTGCCGGGCATGGTGGCCAGACGTCCCGGCGCCGCCGGCCGCCGGCTGGCCGTGGTGGAATCCTTGACGCTGGACGTGAAACATCGTCTGGTCCTGATCCGCCGCGACGACCGCGAGCATCTGCTGGTCCTGGGCGGTGCCCAGCCTGCGGTGGTGGAGACCGATTGCCCGCGCGCCGCCTTCACCCTGTCCGGCCCGGAAGCCGACTGGTCGGACCCAACCGAGCCGGAGACCGGAACATGACCCGCCTTGCTTCCCGCCGCCGGATGATCCTGGCCGCCGCCGTTGGCATCCTGACCGCCCTGGCGGCCGGACCGGTTCTGGCCCAGTCCCTGAACATCGATCTGGGCGGACCGCAGGCCAGCGCCACGTCGCGCATCATTCAGCTGATCGCGCTGACCACCGTGCTGTCGGTGGCGCCCTCCATCCTGGTGATGGTCACATCGTTCACCCGCTTCGTGGTGGTGCTGGGCTTCCTGCGTCAGGCTCTGGGCACCCAGCAGAGCCCGCCCAATACGGTGATGGTCAGCCTGGCCATGTTTCTGACCGCCTTCGTGATGGCTCCCACCTTCGAGAAGGCCTGGACCGACGGCATCGCACCGGTGATGGACGGCCATCTGGACGAGATCGAGGGCTTCGAGCGCGCCGTCAAGCCGTTCCACGCCTTCATGAGCAAGCATGTGCGCGGCCAGGATCTCAAGCTGTTCATGGATCTGTCGCGCGCCAAGGAGGTGGAGAAGGCCGAGGACGCCCCCCTGCGGGCCTTGATCCCCGCCTTCATGATCAGCGAGCTGCGCCGCGCCTTCGAAATCGGCTTTCTGATCTTCCTGCCGTTCCTGATCATCGACATGGTCATCGCCTCGGTGCTGATGAGCATGGGCATGATGATGATTCCGCCCGCCATGATCTCCCTGCCGTTCAAGCTGATCTTCTTCGTTATGGTAGATGGCTGGTATCTGGTCGTAGGCTCCCTGGTGCAGAGTTACGGGTAAGAACCTACTACCGAATCGAGAAGTGACGACACATTTCAAGTTGGTTTAAATTGAGTTAACAGCCAACGCGAAATGTATTGCCATTCCTTTGTCATACTTCGCGCATGACCCCAGTAGGGGGTCGATCCAACTCAGGGGTGTGCGGAAGCATGAGATTCGATATCAACAATTTCCGCGCCGGTTTCGGCGCCACCATGGCCCGGATCAACGACAGCCTCCAGGAGTTGAGTCGCGCCCAGGAGGAAATGCGTCGGCGCATCGATTCGTTCTGCGCCCGCTGATCCGGCCAAAAAAAATCCCCGCCGGTGGCCTGGGCCGCCGGCGGGGTTCTTTTTGACCGAACGTCAGTCCGGCATTACGCCGCCAGGCCCATCCGCTTCTTCAGGTTCTCGTCCAGCTTGTCCAGGAACTGCTGGGTGGTCAGCCACGACTGGCCGGGGCCGATCAGGATGGCCAGGTCCTTGGTCATGAAGCCGGATTCCACCGTCTCGACGCACACTTCCTCAAGAGCCTGGGCGAACTTGGCCACCTCGGGGGTGTTGTCGAACTGGGCGCGGTAGAACAGGCCCCGCGTCCAGGCGAAGATCGACGCGATGGGGTTGGTCGAGGTCTCCTTGCCCTTCTGGTGCTCGCGGTAGTGACGGGTCACCGTGCCGTGGGCGGCCTCGGCCTCGACCACCTTGCCGTCGGGGCTCATCAGCACCGAGGTCATCAGGCCCAGCGAGCCGAAGCCCTGGGCCACTGTGTCGGACTGCACGTCGCCGTCGTAGTTCTTGCAGGCCCAGACGAATTCACCCGACCATTTCAGCGCCGAAGCGACCATGTCGTCGATCAGGCGGTGCTCGTAGGTGATGCCCAGCTTTGCGTATTCGGCCTTGAATTCCTTCTCGTAGACTTCCTGGAAGATGTCCTTGAAGCGGCCATCATAGGCCTTGAGAATGGTGTTCTTGGTCGACAGGTAGACCGGCCACTTCTTCTGCTGGCCATAGTTCAGGCAAGCCCGGGCGAAGCCGTAGATGGACTCGTCCAGGTTGTACATACCCATGGCCACGCCGGCGCCGGGGAAGTCGAACACTTCGTGCTCGATGGTCTCGCCGTTGGTGCCGACGAACTTGATGGTCAGCTTGCCCGGGCCGGGGACGGTGAAGTCGGTGGCCTTGTACTGGTCACCGAAGGCGTGGCGGCCGATGACGATGGGCTTGGTCCAGCCGGGCACCAGACGCGGCACGTTCTTGCAGATGATCGGCTCGCGGAACACGGTGCCGTCGAGAATGTTGCGGATGGTGCCGTTGGGCGACTTCCACATCTTCTTGAGGTTGAATTCCTTCACCCGCGCCTCGTCGGGGGTGATGGTGGCGCATTTGACGCCCACGCCATACTTCTTGATGGCTTCCGAGGCTTCGATCGTCACCTTGTCGTCGGTCTTGTCGCGATACTCGATGCCCAGATCGTAGTATTTCAGATCCACATCCAGGTAGGGCAGGATCAGCTTGTCCTTGATGAACTTCCAGATGATCCGGGTCATCTCGTCGCCGTCCAGCTCGACGATCGGGTTTGCGACTTTGATCTTGTTCATTGACGGGGTTCCTCGGGGTGCGAAAGGCCCAATATCTGCTTGTCTCTAGATGGCGGACCGGAACGGAGCGGCGGGAGTTCGCATCTCCCGCCGCCGCCGAACCGTATTAAATGGCGGCCAGGGCCGCGTTCAAGGTGGCGCTGGGACGCATGGCGGCCGAGGTCTTGGAATCATTGGGGCTGTAGTAGCCGCCCATGTCCACCGGCTTGCCCTGCGCCGCGATCAGCTCGGCGTTGATCTTGTCCTCGTTCTCGGTCAGCGCCTTGGCCAGCGGAGCGAAGCGGGCGGCCAGCTCCTTGTCCTTGGTCTGCTCGGCCAGGGCCTGAGCCCAGTAGAGCGCCAGATAGAAATGGCTGCCGCGATTGTCCAGTTCGCCCACCTTGCGGGCCGGCGAGCGGTTGTTGTCGAGGATCCGGGCGTTAGCCTGATCCAAGGTGTCGGCCAGAACCTGCGCCTTGGGGTTCTTGAAGGTCTGGGCCAGATGCTCCAGCGACACGCCCAGCGCCAGGAATTCGCCCAGGCTGTCCCAGCGGAGGTAGCCCTCCTCCTGGAACTGCTGCACGTGCTTGGGAGCCGAGCCGCCGGCACCGGTCTCGAACAGGCCGCCGCCCGCCATCAGCGGGACGATGGACAGCATCTTGGCCGAAGTGCCCAGTTCCAGGATGGGGAACAGGTCGGTCAGGTAGTCGCGCAGCACGTTGCCGGTCACCGAGATGGTGTCCAGACCCTTGCGGATGCGCTCCAGCGAGACGGCGATGGCCTCTTCCGGCGCCTTGATGGTGATGTCCAGGCCGGTGGTGTCGTGGTCCTTGAGGTACTTTTCCACCTTGGCGATGATCTGGGCATCGTGGGCGCGGTTCTTGTCCAGCCAGAAGATGGCCGGGGTATTGGACAGCCGGGCGCGGGTCACGGCCAGCTTCACCCAATCCTGGATGGGGGCGTCCTTGGTCTGGCAGGCGCGGAAGATATCGCCGGCCTCGACCTTCTGCTCCAGCAGCACTGCGCCGGATTCGTCCACAACCTGGACCACGCCATCGGCGGCAATCTCGAAGGTCTTGTCATGGGAGCCATACTCCTCGGCCTTCTGAGCCATCAGGCCCACATTCGGCACGCTGCCCATGGTCTTGGGATCGAAGGCGCCGTGCTTCTTGCAGTCGTCGATGACCACCTGGTACATGCGGGCGTAGCAGCGGTCGGGGATCATGGCCTTGGTGTCGTGCAGCTTGCCGTCGGTGCCCCACATGCGGCCGGAATCACGGATCATGGCGGGCATGGAGGCGTCGACGATGACGTCGGACGGCACATGCAGGTTGGTGATGCCCTTGTCGGAATTGACCATGGCCAGGGGCGGACCGGCCTCGTAGGCGGCCTTGATGTCGGCCTCGATCTCGGCCTTCTTGGCGGCGGGCAGCTTGTCCAGCTTGGCGATCAGGTCGCCGAAGCCGTTGTTGACGTTGACGCCCAGGTCCTTGATGGCGGCGGCGTGCTTCTCGAACACGTCCTTGAAGAAGACGGTGACGGCATGGCCGAACATGATGGGGTCCGAAACCTTCATCATGGTCGCCTTGAGATGCAGCGACAGCAGCAGGCCCGGCTGGGACTTGGCGTCGGCGATCTGCTCGGCGTAGAAGGCGCGCAGAGCCTTGGCGCTCATCACCGCGGCGTCGATGACCTCGCCGGCCTTGAGCTTGGTCTTGGCCTTCAGCACATGGATCGAGCCATCCTTGCCGTGGAACTCGATCTTGACGTCGGTGGCGGCGGCGACGGTCACCGACTTCTCGCTGCCGTAGAAGTCACCGGCATTCATGTGGGCGACATGGGACTGGGACGAAGCGGCCCAGGCCCCCATCTTGTGGGGATTCTTGCGGGCGAACGCCTTCACCGACGCGGCGGCGCGGCGGTCGGAATTGCCCTCGCGCAGCACCGGATTCACCGCCGAGCCCAGGACCTTGCCGAAGCGGGCCTTGAGTTCCTTCTCGGCATCGGTCTTGGGGTCCTCGGGGAAGTCGGGAATCTTGTAGCCCTGGGACTGCAATTCCTTGATGGCGGCCTTGAGCTGCGGCACCGAGGCGCTGACGTTGGGCAGCTTGATGATGTTGGCTTCGGGCTTGAGCGTCAGTTCGCCCAGTTCGGCCAATTCGTCGCCGATGCGCTGCGCCGGGGTCAGGTTCTCGGGGAAATTGGCGATGATGCGACCGGCCAGCGAGATGTCGCGGGTCTCGACCGCAACTCCAGCCGCCCCGGTAAAGGCCTGGACGATGGGCAGCAAAGAATAGGTCGCCAGAGCCGGCGCCTCGTCAACCTTGGTCCAGATGATTTTCGCGGTCGTCATCGTTCTTACCCCTCGCTCGAAGCCATACCCTCGCCTGCCCGTGAATTCCGCCACGCGGCAAACGCGGGACGATAGCATTCGGGGTGCCAAACGCAAGACTCAATCCTACTCGTTGGGAGGGGAAACGGGCGGGTAGGACCGGGAGAAAACCCATGAAACGGGCGCAAGCGACGGATTCGCGCCCGTGACACTGGGGGAAATAAGGGCTAGGGTAGCGGCCGCCTCCACCACCACACAGCGAGGAGCCGTTGAACCGGCCTAAGCTCGTCGCCCTCATCGGGCTTGCCGTCGCCGTGATCGCCATCGTGCTCGCCATGCTCAACCAGCGTGACGAGACGAAGGACATGGAGGCGCAGATTCCCCCGCCGCCCGGCCCCGCCACCAGGGCCGCCATTGCCGAATTGGGCGAGCCGTCCTTCGACGTTGTCCGCATCGATGCAGGCGGCGACGCGGTCATCGCCGGCCGCGCCAGGCCCGGCGCCCGGGTCACCGTCATCGACGGCACCCAGGAATTGGGCCAGGTCACCGCCGACGGGCGGGGGGAATGGGTGTTGCTGCCTCCCGGCCCGCTGCCTCCCGGCTCGCGCGAGCTGCGGCTGAAGGCCGTCAATCCCGATGGCAGCCTGTCCGAATCGGGCGAGACCGTGGTGCTGGTCGTGCCGCCGCGCGGCCAGGGCACCGCCCTGGCCATCAAATCGGGTCGCGACGGAAGCAGCCGCATCCTGCAAGGACCCAACGCCGCCGCCGCTCCCAGCGGCCTGTCCCTCGACATCATCGACCACAACGACAAGGGCCGCATGACGGTCAGTGGCCGCGCTCCCAACGGCGCCAGAATCAATCTCTACCTGGACAACGGCCTGCTGGGCCGCGCCTCCGCCGATGCCGAGGGCAACTGGCGGGTGAGCGCCGCCTTGCCGCCGGGCAAGGGCACCCATCTGCTGCGCGCCGATCAGGTGGACGACAAGGGCAAGGTTCTCGCCCGGGTCGAGGCCTCGTGGACCAGGGGCGAGGAGACCACCCTGAAGGGCGGTTCCACCGTGACCGTGCTCCAGGGCAATTCCCTTTGGCGCATCGCCCGGCGGCTCTATGGCCAGGGCATGGCCTATACGGTGATCTTCGAGGCCAACCGCGACCACATCAAGGACCCCGACCGCATCTATCCCGGCCAGGTGTTCAGCGTTCCGGCGAAATAGAGTTCTTCGCACTTAAGCTGAATCGGAAAGTCGAAGAACTCTTAAGCCCGAGCGGCGCTTGAGCCCTGAAAAAACGGAGCTTTTTCGTACAGACAGAATCTTAGAGTGCTTCAGCTTAAAGCTGACGCACTCTAGGGCGTTGCCTCAGCGGCGCTTGGACTTGCGCCATTCGGGGCGCACGGCGCTTTCGCCCGGGCGGGCGGGCGCCAGGGGCGGCCGGATGTACATGGAGATCAGCTCCATATAGGGCGTGGCCGGAACCAGGAAGCGCGTCACCGCCGAGACCAGACCCACCGCCGAAACCGGCATGGGAACGCCCAGTTCCCCCCCCAGCAGAATCCGCCCCTGGGCCAGACGGAACGACCCGGCGCCCAGCACGGAATTGCCGGCATCAACGATGCGGGCCAACCCGGACCGGGCGGCGGGCGATTCCGCCGAGTACGGCATGGGACCAAGGTCCCCCACCAGCTTGAGCTGAACGCCCGAGGCCGATTGTTCCAGCCGGCCGGCGAAGCGGACGAAGCGAAATCCGAAATCGAACGCCACGGGACCGGTGCCGAGCGCCAGAGGCTGGGCCTCGGCCTCCTCGAGAACCGCGTCGATATCCAGCGGCAGGCTCATGCCGCCCAAAGAAAACGCCTTCGACTTGGACATACAGACGCCGCCCGATCCTCGACAAAATTCATGGTAGAAACTTCAATTCCTCCACACTAGTATCATGACGCCGACCGGGATGAAAATCCAAAAGGGGCGGTGTTATTGAGAGGTGAAGCGGTGCAGGCGCAGCAGATTTCCTTGACCAAGTATCTTTGGTTCCCCATCAACCGCGAGGGCTGGCCGTTCGTCGGGCTCTTTGCCTTGGGGGCCCTGCTGCTGGGCCAGATCTGGGGGCCGCTGGGCTGGGCCGGCGCCCTGCTCACCTGCTGGTGCGCCTGGTTCTTCCGCGATCCCGACCGCGTCACCCCCACCCGCGACGGCCTGGTGATCAGCCCCGCCGACGGCGTGGTGCAGATGGTCGGCATGGTCGCCCCGCCGCCCGAGCTGGACATGGGGGACGCGCCCCGCATGCGCATTTCGGTGTTCATGAGCGTGTTCTCGGTCCACATCAACCGCTGCCCGGTGGACGGCACCATCGTCAAGTGCTCGTACCGGCCGGGCAAGTTCCTCGACGCCTCCCTGGACAAGGCCAGCGCCGACAACGAGCGCATGAGCGTGCGCATGAGCCGCGCCGATGGCCGCGAGATCGCCTTCGTGCAGATCGCCGGCCTGGTGGCCCGGCGCATCAAGTGCGACCTGAAGGACGGCCAGCAGGTCCGCGCCGGCCAGCGTTTCGGGCTGATCCGCTTCGGCTCGCGCGTCGACGTCTATCTGCCCGACGGCGTGGCGCCCCTGGTCAGCCTGGGACAAAGCATCATCGCCGGCGAGACGGTTCTGGCCGACCTGGATTCCACGGAAGGCGCCCGCCAGGGAGAAATCCGCTGATGTTCCGCCCCAAGCGTCCGCCCCGCATCCGGGGGTTGTCGATCAACAAGCTGATCCCCAACATTCTGACGCTGCTGGCGCTGTGCGCCGGGTTGACCGCCATCCGCTTCGCCGTCCACGGCATGTGGAAGGAGGCGGTGATGTCCACCGTGCTGGCCGCCATCCTGGACGGGCTGGACGGACGGGTCGCCCGCCTGTTGCAGGGCACGTCGAAGTTCGGCGCCGAGCTGGACTCGCTCTCCGATTTCGTCAGCTTCGGCGTGGCGCCGGCCATGGTGCTGTATTTCTGGACCATGCAGGGCGCCGGAGCCTATGGCTGGGCCATGGTGCTGCTGTTCTCGGTATGCTGCGCCCTGCGCCTCGCCCGATTCAACACCATGATCGGCGAGCCCGACCTGCCGCCCTACGCCTATAATTTCTTCACCGGCGTCCCAGCCCCGGCGGCGGCGGGGCTGGTGCTGATGCCGCTGGTCTTCACCATCCAGTTCGGCGGCGGCTTCTTCGACCAGCCGATGGTGGTGTCGGTGTTCCTGATGGGCGTCTCGTTCCTGATGGTCAGCAAGATCCCGACCTTCTCGGGTAAGAAGGTGCGCATTCCCCATCGCTGGGTGCTGCCTATCCTGCTGATCATCGGCCTGGCCGCCGCCTTCCTGGTCACCGAGCCATGGTTGACCCTGTCCCTGCTGGGGACCTTGTATCTGGGCATGATTCCCGTCAGCCTGCGCTCGTTCCGCCGCCTGAAGGCCCAAGCCGAGTCCGCCCCTCCCGCCGAACCGGAAGCCCCCACCGCGTAACACTGTTGCTTTTCGGCAACAGCCGCCGGAGAACATGCTGCGGCGCGGCACCGTTACCTTGCCGGATGCCGGGGGCGAGCGTAGATATGGGGGCAGATTCACAACGCATCGCACCCCCACGGGAAGGTTCATAACCATGCGCAGCCTCAAGTCCCTCCTTGCCGCGGCCGTCGTCGTCGGTGCCCTGGCCCCGGTGGCCGCACAGGCCCAGTGGTATGTCGGTCTCGACGCCGGCGCCCAGCTCCTGCAGGATTCCAAGAACAGCGGCTCCGGCGTTTCCGGCCTCAAGTCCGAGTCCGACGTGGGCTGGCTGACCCAGGGCGTGGTCGGCTATGCGTTCGGCCAGTGGCGCGCGGAAGGTGAACTGTCCTATCGCTCCAGCGGCGTCTCCAAGGTTGGCGGCGCCACCGGCAGCGGCGATACCTCGGCCCTGGCGCCCATGTTCAACGGCGTCTACGAGTTCCTGCCCCAGTCCAAGTGGCATCCCTTCGTCGGCCTTGGTATCGGCGCCGCCCGCCTGGACAACGGAACCGTCAAGAAGAACGGCGCCAACGCCTATAGCGGCGACGACTGGCAGTTCGCCTATCAGGGCTTTGCCGGCGTGGGCTATGACCTCACCGACAATGTCGAACTGAAGGCCCAGTACCGCTATTTCTCGACCCTGGATTACGAGTCGAAGGCCGCGTCGAACAATGCCAAGATCGATTCCGAGTATCGTGACCACGGTCTGATGCTTGGCTTCGTCTACAAGTTCAACGCCCCCAAGGCGGCTCCGGCTCCGGCGCCCGTCCCGGTGGCTGCTCCGGCTCCCGCCCCGGCGCCCCGCGCTCCGGCCCAGGTGCAGAAGAACTACATCGTGTTCTTCGACTTCGACAAGGCGCAGATCACCCCCGAAGCCGCCCGCGTCCTGCAGCAGGCCGCAGGTGCCGCCAAGACCGCCGGTGCCGCCCGCATCGACCTGTCGGCCCATACCGACCTGTCGGGCAGCGCCAAGTACAACCAGGCCCTGTCCGAGAAGCGCGGCGCCGCCGTCAAGGCGCAGCTCGAGCAGCTGGGCATCCCGGCCAGCCAGATCGTCGTGGTCGCCAAGGGCAAGACCTCGCCCATGGTCCCGACCCCCGATGGCGTGCGCGAGCCGCAGAACCGCCGCGTGGAGATCATCCTGCCCTAACCGGCGCGATCGACTGAAATCGGCAAGGGCTCGACCTCGCGGTCGGGCCCTTTTCGATTCACAAGCCCGGCGATGCCGGGTAATAAGAGTCCAGTGGTCACCAAGGAATTGCGCCCATGCTCGTCCGTCTTGCCGTCATCGCCGCCGCCCTGCTCGCCTCGACCGGCACGGCTTTCGCCGCCGATGCCAAGCGCCTGGGAAGATACGGCGAGTGGGAGAGCCTGACCTACACCGAGGGCAACGCCAAGGTCTGCTACATCGCCACCACCGCCGCCAAGGTCACCGGCGGCGAGAAAGGCAAGAACTCCACCTTCCTCATCGTCACCCATCGCCCCGGCTCCAAGAGCAACGACGAGGTCAGCATCAACGCCACCTACACCTTCAAGAAGGATTCGTCGGTGGAGCTGCAGGTGGGCGCCCTGAAGCATTCGCTGTTCACCAAGGGCGAGCGTGCCTGGGCCGCCGATCCCAAGACCGATAAGGCCATCATCGCCACCCTGCAGCGGGGCAAGGAAGCCATTCTGCACGCCAGCCCCGCCAAGGGCAGCGACGTGGCGGCCACCTTCCCGCTGTCGGGCTTCTCCGACGCCCTGGCCTCGGCCGACAAGGCGTGCAACATCAAGCGCTGAGCCCAGCCCCCCATTTATCTGCAATCAAAAGAGAGGTCTGGAGGCATCGCCTCCAGGCGGGTTTGGGCGGCAGCCCAATGCCCCTCGCCCCCGCCACGGAATGAACGCCGGCACCTCGGCGCGATAGGCGGCATAGTCCTGGCCATAGCGGGCCAGCAG
Source organism: Paramagnetospirillum magneticum AMB-1 (assembly GCF_000009985.1). GTDB lineage: Bacteria > Pseudomonadota > Alphaproteobacteria > Rhodospirillales > Magnetospirillaceae > Phaeospirillum > Phaeospirillum magneticum. The sequence goes on along the minus strand of NC_007626.1, from coordinate 648,319 downwards.
GCGGCGTTCCTCGCAATAAGTGCCGACCAGCAGGTAGACACTGCCCCAGACCGCCGTGGCCAGCCCCAGCGGCGACAGCGCCGCCCCCCACAGGATCAGGAAGGCCCCGGCATAGAGGGGATGGCGGACCCAGGCATGGGGGCCATCCCGGCGCAATTCTTCATCGGCGGGACGGTCCGGGTGGCGGAGCTGGCTCAGGCCCCCCAGCCGCCCCAGGTCGTAATAGCGCGCCGAGATCAGCATCACCGCCCAACCGGCCAGATGGATGCCGCCCAGCAGCGCCTTTGCCCAGAAGGGCAGGTCGAAGACCGGCTCGGCGCCCAAGGCCCAGCCGCCGACGCCTCCCACCGCCAGGAAGGCAGCGATGGCGATAACATTGTATGCAATGCGCGACCACCGTCCGGCCAGATCGCGCCCGGCCAGGGCGCTGTGGGACAGGCCGAAGACGACCCAGGCCAGCAGATAGGCCAGATGGGCGCTCAAGGCTCCTCGTCCTCCACCCCGCCGCGCCGCACCACCGCCAGCATGCGTCCCGCCCCCAGCCGGTCGCCGGGATCGAGGTCCAGCACCTTGGAGAGATGCGCCTCGGCCTCCTCGACGCGGCCCAAGCGGGCCAGGACATAGCCGGTGGCGATCAGGGTCTGCATCAGCAGCTTGGGCAGCGGCGCCAGGGTGACGGCGCTGCCGACAAAGGCCGCGTCGCCGGGACGCACCTCCCGCCAATCCTCGCCCAGGCCCAGCGCCGCCAGGGCGAAGGCGACGCAGGAGCGGGCATGGGGCAGCGCCTCGTCCAGACGATGGCGGTAGAAATAGAATTTGTAGGCGCCGATGCGCGTCGCCAAGGCTTCGGGGGCCAGAGCCAGGGCCTCCTTCACCTTGGCCTCGGCGGCGGCCTCCTCGTGCCACAGGCGGCCGGCTTCCGTCAGCGCCGCTTCGGCCGCCGGCGGAAGATCGAGGGGCAGGCCCTCGGCATGGTCGAGCATTTCGGTGTCATCCCGAACCGTTGCGAGGGATCTCATCCTGGCACAACCGAACCAATTTGGCATCATCGCGACAGAACGGAGATCCCTCGCTCCACTCGGGATGACAGGTTAGAGCGGCGCAATATCCCCCTGCTCTTCCAGTGCGGCCGCATCCGCCGCGAATTGGGCGAAGCGCCCCTCGGCGATGGCGGCGCGCAAACCGGCGGTCAGGGTCTGGTAGGCCTGGATGTTGTGCCAGGTCAGCAGCATCGGCCCGAGGATCTCCTCGGAGCGGATCAGATGGTGGAGATAGGCGCGGGAATGGTCGCGGCAGGCCGGACAGGGGCACCCCTCCTCCAGCGGGCGGGGATCGTCCTGATGGCGGGCGTTCCTGAGGTTCACCGTGCCGCGCCGGGTGAAGGCCTGGGCGGTACGGCCCGAGCGGGTGGGCATGACGCAGTCGAACATGTCGACGCCGCGCCCCACCGCGCCGATGATATCGGAGGGCCGCCCCACGCCCATCAGGTAGCGGGGCTTGTCGGTGGGCAGCAGCGGCGTGGTCACCTCCAGGGTGGCGAACATGGCCTCCTGGCCCTCGCCCACCGCCAGACCGCCCACGGCATAGCCCTCGAAGCCGATCTCCAGCAGCGCCTTGGCCGATTCGGCGCGCAGGTCGGGATAGACGCCGCCCTGGACGATGCCGAACAGGCCGTAGCCCTCCCGCGCCACGAAGGCCTCCTTGGAGCGGCGGGCCCAGCGCATGGACAGAAGCATGCTCTCTTGCGCCTGCTCGAAGGTGGCGGGAAAGGGCGTGCATTCGTCGAAGGCCATGGTGATGTCGGCGTCCAGCAGGCGCTGAATTTCCATGGAGCTTTCCGGGGTCAGCCGGTGCTTCGAGCCATCGTGGTGGGACTGGAAGGTCACCCCGTCGGCGTCCATCTTGCGCAGCTTGGCCAGGCTCATCACCTGGAAGCCGCCGGAATCGGTGAGGATCGGCCCCGGCCAATTCATGAACTTGTGCAGGCCGCCCAGCCGCGCCACCCGCTCGGCCCCGGGGCGCAGCATCAGGTGATAGGTGTTGCCCAGCACGATCTGGGCGCCGGTGGCGGCCACCGAGGCGGGCAGCATGGCCTTGACCGTCCCCGCCGTGCCCACCGGCATGAAGGCCGGCGTGTCGATGGCGCCATGGGCGGTATGGACGCGGCCGCGCCGCGCAGCGCCGTCGGTGGCAAGAAGCTCGAAAGAGAATTCGGTCATTTCTTGTCCCTCAATCGCCGGGCGCTCTCTCCGTTCGCTGGGCTCACCTCCGCTTCCCTCCTCCGCTGACGCTCCGTCGTCGCTCCGGGGCGCTCAACGCGCCCGCGCTCGCATATTTGCTCGCTCATATGGGTGTCCGTTCCAGCAGGCAGCAATCGCCATAGGAGTAGAAGCGGTAGCCCGCCGCCTTGGCATGCTCGTAAGCCGCCTTCATGCGCTCCAGGCCGGCAAAGGCCGAAATCAGCATGAACAGGGTCGAGCGCGGCAGGTGGAAATTGGTCAGCAGCACATCCACCTGCCGGAAGACATGGCCGGGCGTGATGAAGATGTCGGTGGCCCCGTCGAAGGGGTGAAGCGTGCCCAGGGGATCGGCGGCGCTTTCCAGCAGGCGGGCCGAGGTGGTGCCCACCGCCACCACCCGCCCTCCGGCGGCGCGGGCCGCGTTGACGGCGGCGGCGGTCTCGGGCGTCACCACCCCGATCTCCTGGTGCATGCGATGGTCGTCGGTATCGTCCACCTTGACCGGCAGGAAGGTGCCCGCGCCCACGTGCAAGGTCACGGTGACGCGCTTGACGCCCCGCGCATCCAGGGCGGCCAGCAGCTCCGGGGTGAAGTGCAGCCCGGCGGTGGGCGCCGCCACCGCGCCCTTCTCGCGGGCGAAAACGGTCTGGTAGTCGCCCTTGTCCCGCTCGTCGGCGGTGCCCTGGCGGATATAGGGCGGCAGCGGCAGATGACCATGGGTCTCCAGCGCCACCATCAGATCCTCGCCCGAGCGGTCGAAGTCGAGGGTCACCTCGCCCATCTCGCCCTTTTCCGCCACCACGGCGGAAAAACCTTCGGCGAAGTCCACCCGGTCGCCGGGCTTCAGCTTCTTGGCCGGGCGGGCGAAGGCCTTCCATTGGGAAAGGCCGGTGCGCTGGTGCAGCGTCAGCTCGACCCCCGCCAGACCCCGGCGGCCCAGCAGGCGGGCGGGAATCACCTTGGTGTCGTTGAACACCATGATGTCGCCCGGCAGCAGCAGGCCGGGCAGGTCGCGCACCCCCAGATCGGCCAGCCCTCCCGCCGCCGGAACATGCAGCAGCCGCGCCGAATCGCGGGGCTCGGCGGGGCGCTCGGCGATCAGGTCGCGCGGCAGATCGAAGTCAAAATCGTCAACTTTCATGAGGGCGGGTTTAGGCCGGGGGAATACCCAGCGTCAAGCACTCGCAGACAGGGCAGGCACATGCCATATTGAACCAGGAGCAACAGGAGCGCCCATGGAGCTGTTTCCGCCGTTCGAACCCCACGCCACCGGCGCCCTGCCGGTGGGCGACGGCCATGAACTTTACTGGGAGGTTTCCGGCAACCCCGACGGGCCGGTGGTGGTGTTCATCCACGGCGGGCCGGGAGCGTCCACGGCGCCGACCTACCGCCGCTTCTTCGACCCCTCGTTCTGGCGCATCGCGCTGTTCGACCAGCGCGGTTGCGGGCGGTCGCGCCCTCATGCCTCGGTGGAGGCCAATACCACCGCCCATCTGGTGGCCGACCTGGAGGTGCTGCGCCATCACCTGGGAGTGGAGCGCTGGCTGCTGTTCGGCGGGTCGTGGGGCAGCACCTTGGCCCTGGCATATGGCCAAGCCCATCCCGGGCGCTGCACGGGCTTCGTCATGCGCGGCATCTTCCTGTTCCGCCCCGACGAGGTGGAGTGGTTCATGAGCGGCATGGGCCGTTTTTTCCCCGAAGCCCACCGCCGCTTCATGGCCCATCTGCCCGAGGCCGAGCGCGTCCGGCCGCTGGCGGCCTATCTGGAACGGCTGACCCATCCCGACACCCACGTCCACATGCCCGCCGCCCGCGTCTGGTGCGGCTACGAGGAGGCCTGCGCCCGCCTGCTGCCCCGCGACGAGGGCGGAGACCCCGATGGCCCCTCCACCCTGGCCCTGGCCCGCATCGAGGCCCATTACATGGCCCATCAGGGTTTCATGCGTCCCAACCAGCTTCTCGACGAGATGGACCGTATCCGCCATCTGCCGGCCATCATCGTCCAGGGGCGCTATGACTTGGTCTGCCCGCCCCAGTCCGCCGCCGACCTGGCCCGGGCCTGGCCCGGCTGCGAGCTTCGCATGGTGCCCGATGCCGGGCACTCGGCCATGGAGCCCGGCATCCGCGCCGGGCTGGTCGACGCGGTCGAGCGCATGAAGATGCGGATCAGACGGTAACTTGCGAGCCCGCACGTCCCGGCCTATAAGAGTCGCGGAATGATCCCACTGGCGGAGAGCCTCATGATCCTCGTCACCGGCGGAGCCGGCTTCATCGGTTCCAACATCCTGGCGGCCCTCGAGGAAAAGGGGGCGGGCAAGCTGGTGGTTTGCGACCGCCTGCGCTCGGGCACCAAGTGGCAAAACATCGCCAAGCGCGAACTGGCCGACATCGTCCATCCCGAGCAGATCTTCGATTTCCTCGAAGCCAATGCCAAGCACATGGAGGTGGTGATCCACATGGGGGCCATCTCGGCCACCACCGAGACCGACGCCGACAAGATCCTCGCCAACAACTTCTCGCTGTCCCTGGCCCTTTGGAAGTGGTGCGCGCTGCACGACGTGCGCTTTATCTACGCCTCGTCGGCCGCCACCTATGGCGACGGCACCCAAGGCTTCGACGATGACGGCTCCATGGAGCATCTGGCCCATCTGCGTCCCTTGAACGCCTATGGCTGGTCCAAGCACCTGTTCGACCGCCGGGTGGCGCGCAAGGTGTGGGCCGGCTCGCGCAAGCCGCCGCAATGGGCGGGCCTCAAGTTCTTCAACGTCTACGGCCCCAACGAGTATCACAAGGGTGGCCAGCAGAGCGTGGTGGCCCAGGTCTATCCCCATGCCGAGAAGAACGCCGCCTACCAGCTGTTCCGCTCGCACAATCCCAAATACCCCGATGGCGGCCAGCTGCGTGATTTCATCTGGATCGGCGACGTGGTCGACGTGGTGATGTGGCTGGTGGAGAACCCCAAGGTCAGCGGGCTGTTCAACGTGGGCACCGGCAAGGCGCGCTCGTTCCTCGACCTGGCCAACGCCGTCTACCGCGCCGTGGGCCGCGAGCCGCAGATCAAGTTCCGCGACACCCCCATCGAGATCCGCGACAAGTACCAGTACTTCACCCAGGCCAAGATGGAGCGTCTGCACCGCGCCGGCTATTCCAAGCCCTTCACCTCGCTGGAAGACGGCGTCGAGCAGTACGTGAAGCGCTACCTCGCCTCCGGGGATGCCTACCGGTGATGACCTTCGCCCTGGCCTATCCCCATATCGACCCCATCGCGCTGCAGATCGGACCCATCGCCATCCGCTGGTACGCCCTGGCCTATATCGCCGGGCTGATGCTGGGCTGGCGCTACGTCAAGTTCCTGGTGGCGCGACCGCCCAATGCCATGACCGAGCTGGAAGTGGACGACTTCCTAGTCTGGGCCACCATGGGCGTGGTGCTGGGTGGACGCCTGGGCTATGTGCTGTTCTACAAGCCGCTCTACTACCTGGAAAATCCGCTGGAGATTCCCATGGTCTGGCAGGGCGGCATGTCGTTCCACGGCGGCGCCCTGGGGGTGATCGTCGGCATCATCGCCTTTTCCCGCTTTCGCGGCCGCAACCTGTTCCAGGTGGGTGACGTCATCTGCTGCGCCGTCCCCATCGGCCTGTTCTTCGGCCGCATCGCCAATTTCGTCAACGGCGAGCTGTTCGGCCGCGTCGCCCCCGACGTGGACTGGGCCATGGTCTTTCCCGGCGGCGGCCCGCTGCCCCGCCATCCCAGCCAACTCTATGAAGCCGGACTGGAAGGCGCGGTGCTGTTCCTGGTCCTGTTCGGCCTGTGGCGCCTGACCGGCATCCGCCATCGGGCCGGCGCCCTGTCGGGCGTCTTCCTGGCCGGCTATGGGCTGGCCCGCATCGCCTCGGAATTCTTCCGCCAGCCCGACGCCCATCTGGGCTTCCTGTGGGGCGGTGCCACCATGGGCCAGCTGCTGTCCATCCCCCAGGTGCTGGTCGGCCTCGCCCTGCTGGCCTGGGCATTGCGGCGCGGCGCGAAGGCGGCATGAGCGACCGGAGGGAGCGCGGGCGCGTTGAGCGCCCCGAAGCGACGACGGAGCGCAGCGGAGAAGGGAAGCGGAGGAGCCAAGCGCACGGAGGCGCGCGCCCGGCGCTTGAGGGGCTGAAACAATGACCCTGGCCGACATCCTCGCCGACCGCATCCGCGCCACCGGTCCCATTCCGGTGTCCGAGTTCATGGCCGAGGCCTTGGGCCATCCGGAATACGGCTATTACATGGGCCGCGACCCGTTCGGCATGGCGGGCGACTTCATCACGGCGCCGGAAATCAGCCAGATGTTCGGCGAGCTGATCGGCCTGTGGTGCGCCCTGGTCTGGCAGAGCATGGGCGCACCCAAACGGGTGGTGCTGGCCGAGATCGGGCCGG